>CAZYCC010000028.1:19044-19781 GCA_964645985.1 uncultured Lachnospiraceae bacterium
CCCGGCGTTCCCACCAGCGTTCCCGCCTGTGCTGCCTCCGGTGTTGCCTCCGGTGTTGCCACCGCCACCGGTATTGCCGCCAGTATTTCCTCCGCCGTTACCGCCTTGGTAATCGTCGTCGTAGTCCTTCTCCGCCTTGAGGACGTTGCCGTTGCGCGCATCGATTTCGTAATCGTACTCGAGCCCGGCGGCATCGAAGGAGACGTCATAGACGACTACGCCGTCCTCGCGGTCGAGCTTGCAGGTGAGGTTCTTCGCGTCGGAGGCGGCGACGCCTGCGTGGGAGAGCGCGATTTCCTTCGCCTTGTCCTCGCCGATGTAGGTCGTGCCGGTGCTGCCGCCGCCACCGGTGCTGCCGCCGTTGTTGTTTCCTCCGTTATTGTCTGGGACAGGGTCAGCGAGCTCTTTGTCAACGTGGAGGATGGCGCCGGTCAGCGCGTTGATGTCGTAGTCGTACTCAAACTTGCCGTCGGTGAACTCGATCTCGTACACCGTAATGCCGTTCTCGACATCAAGTCGGCAGACGAAGTTCTGCGCGCTGCTCTCGGCGACACCGGCGTGGCCGAGGGCGATCTCCTTCGCTTTGGCTTCTCCGATGTAAGAGGGAGCGGGCGACGGGTCCGGAGTAGGGGTCGGATCGGGGGTCGGTGTCGGGGTAGGATTGGGGGTCGGGGTGTCTACTGCTTCTTTGCCGCTTTGGAGGATCTCGCCCGTTGCGATGGCGACCTCGTAGTCGT
>CAZYCC010000029.1:0-19542 GCA_964645985.1 uncultured Lachnospiraceae bacterium
TAAAGGCAATCATTGCTTTCGCCTGTCGCACCGCCCTCAGAGTTTCGTCAAAACTCCCGTCTGTAATATCGATCAGAAGCGCCGTAGGTTTTCCGTATCGGTGCAGCTTCCTCATTTTGAGGTCTGAAATCGCACCGTAATTCTTTGGTAGCGCACGCCGATTTTTTGCTCGTAAAAATCCGCCCGCTCAGGGAAGATCCGGCGCGCCTGCCGCGAGAGGGCCCGGTACTCCTGCGCCGTGAGCGGCGTGACAGCTGCGATCTGCCCCGCCGCTCCTTCATTGAGGCGAGCTTTGCCTTGATAATTGCCGGCGAGATGAGAAGCAAACCATGAGGAGGTAGCCCTTGCGTCTTTCCGCGACGTGCCTTGTCTCTGTTCTCTTGCATTTTCCCTTCCGGTGTGGTATACTTGTTTTGATATAGTACTTGGGCGGGAGAGGCGTTTTTTTCAGAATAGGAGCGCGTATGGCGGACGGTGGCAAAAATATCGGGGGCAGCGAGAGCGAGGGCAGACGGCGCAAGTTTCGCACAGCGTTTCGCGGGTACAATCGGCGTGACGTCGCGCAGTTTGTCGGCGAATTTGACGACTCCTACACGCAGATGGAGGAGTATTACCGCGCGCAGCTCGAGGCGGCGGCGCAGGATGTAGGTCACCTTCGCGCCGAGAACGAGCTGCTCAAAAAGAAGGCGGTCGACGCCGGGGTTGAGCGCGAGAAGGCGGCAGCCGCGCTGCAAGAGTGCAACGTGACGATCGCGAATCTCCAAGCGCAGCTCGCCGTGGCGCCCGAGATCGCTCCCGACGATGATACACTCGCGCAGTTGCAAGCAACAATTGCCGATTTGCAGGCGCAGCTCGCCGCGCAGAGCGATGCCGCGCCCGATGGCGAGCGCCTCGCCGATCTGACCGAGCAGATCGCCGCGCGTGATGAGACGATCGCGTCGCTGCAAGCGGCTGTAGCCGAGAACAACCGAATCATCACCGACCTGCGGGAGCAGCTTGCGGCAACGCAGGAGGACGGGAAGGTCGCAGAACTTCAAGCAACGATAGCCGAGCTGCAAGCGCGGCTCGCGTCATCTCCTGCCCCCACAGAAAATCAGCCTGCGGCGCCGGACGCGCCGATTGCCGATCTGCGGGAGCTGATTGATACGACAAGCAAAAATATATTGTCGCAGCTGGATGTTGTCTATTCGTCCAATGAAGATTTGAGAGGCGATGTCACAGAAGTCAACAACTCCCTTTGTTTTTTGGATGAAAAGATCGACAAAATCCTCGCCTCGCTCGCCGAGCTCTCCTCGAAAGAGCCTTCCTACGGCGATGGCAAAGCTGCGGAGCTGACTGAGCAGCTCGCCGCGCGCGACGCGACCATCGCCGATCTGCAAGAGCGACTCGCCGAGAGCGGGGAGGGTCTCACGCGAGAGAGCTTCGATGATGTCGTTGCGACGGCGGAGAGGAGCGTCGCCGAGGCGGAGGAGCGGGTTGCCGCTTGCGAGCGGCGCGCGCGCGATCTGGAGAGTGCGCTCGCGGCTGCGGAGATCGAGCGAGATGAGGCGCGAGCGCAGGCTGCGACGGCGCAAACCACCTCTCCCGAGAGCGAGAAGATTCTCGCCGAGGCGAAAGCACAGGCAGAGGAAATTTTGCACAAGGCGAGAAGCACCGCGCAACTTATTCGCCTGAGCGCGCTGCGTCGCAGCGACCCTCCCGCGCCCGCCGCCCCGAGCGATCCTTCCACGCCCACTACGGCGGATTAACCTCTCGCGGACGATAGACCGCTTCCGCGCATTTTCCCTAATATTCATTTTGACGATAGAGAAAGGCAGTAGGTATGGCAAGATCAATGTCATCTAAGGAGAACATCGACAGCGAAAACAAACAAATCAGCGAAAACGAAACAAGCGCCGAAAAAGACGAGATAAAGAACGAAACACCCGATAGTTCGCAAAATCAAGGCGGCGCATCATCCGCTTCGGCAAGCGACGCCCCCGAGGGGGACGCGCCCGCGAAGCCCAAGCGTGCGCGCAAGGGCGAACCTCGCGCGAAAAAGAACAGTGGCGAGGAAAAAGCCTCCGCTTCAACCCCTGAGACAAAGGGAGAGAGTGCGGCACCCGATTCGCCGGACGAGGAGGGGGGCGAGATAACGGCGGAGGACATCGCGAAGATGCTGCTCGAGGCGGCGAAGAAGGGTGTTATCGACCCGCCTCCTTCCCCGGATAGCGACACCCCCGCCGAGGAGGACTCTCCCGCGCACGAGCCGGGAAAGCGGAGCGAGCGAGAGCGCAAACGCTATCCTCTGCTCGTGCTGCGCGGGGTGATTTCCTACCCGCACATCCCGCTCAAACTTGAGCTGGACGAGGAGGAGGACGTGCGCGCCTGCCTTGCCGCGGGCAAGAGTGGCAAACGCATCTTTCTCCTGCCCCTGCGCGCGCCCGCCAAGGACGAGAACGAGCGGAATTATTACGCGAGCGTGGGGATCCTCGCGAGTATGCGTATCGTTGAGCGGGAGGAGCGCGAGGGATCTTCTCTTCCGGTTCTGCGTGTCTCGCTGCAGGGGCTGCGGCGCGCGCGCCCGGGCAGGATCTTCCACACGCGCGAGTGCGAGGAGATTGAGACGCTGCCCGCGCGCGAGGAGCGCGCAGCGATGACGAGCGAGCTCACTCCGCGCCTTGACGAGGCGAAGGAGCGCTTCAAAGAATTTGTGCGGCATATCGAAAACTTTCCCGCCGAGCTGAAGAAGACCATCCTCGGAGAGCAGAATGTGGGGCTGTTTTGCGATGCCGTCGCGGCGACCGTTTTGGTCGGCCACTCGCACAAAATCGACATTCTGGAAGAACTCGACCCCGGAAAGCGCCTGCATCTGCTCTGCGACTTTTTAGAAGAGGAGATGGCGGTTCTGCAGGAGGAGGCGGGAATACACCGCGAGGTGCGGCGGCGGCTCGACGCCAATCAGCGCGATTACTACCTGCGTGAGCAGATGCGTGTCATCCGCGAGGAGCTTGGCGAGGAGGATGATGAGGAGTCGGCGGAGTACCGCGAGAAGGTGCTCGCCGCGAAATTTCCGCAGGAAGTGGAGCAGCGCCTGCTCAAAGAAGTGGACAAGCTGGCGAAGATGCCCTATAGCTCGGCGGAATCGTCGGTGCAGCGCAGCTACCTCGATGTCTGCCTCGAAATCCCCTTCGGCAAGAGCGAAACAAAGAAAATCGACCTCGCGCGCGCCGAAAAGATCCTCAACCGCGACCATTACGGAATGGAGAAGGTCAAAGAGCGCGTAATGGAGTTCCTCGCGGTGCGCTGCCTCAAACCGGATATGCACGGGCAGATCCTCTGCCTCGTCGGCCCTCCCGGCGTTGGGAAGACCTCGATCGCGGCATCGCTCGCCGAAGCGATGGGGCGCAAGTATGTGCGCGTCTCGCTCGGCGGGGTACACGATGAAGCGGACATCCGCGGACACCGCCGCACCTATGTCGCCTCGATGCCCGGGCGAATCGTCGACGCGCTCGTACAGGCGAAGTGCAGCAATCCTCTCATTCTGCTCGATGAGGTCGACAAACTCGGAAATGACTTTCGTGGTGACCCGACCTCCGCCCTCCTCGAAGTGCTCGACGGGGAGCAGAACAAGGCGTTTCGCGATCACTTCGTCGAGATCCCGATAGATCTCTCCGACTGCATTTTCGTCGCGACGGCGAACAGCCTCGAAAATGTCTCCCCGCCGCTCGTCGACCGTATGGAGGTCATAGAGCTGCCGCTCTACAACCGCCGCGAAAAGCTGGAGATCGCCGTGCGACACCTCCTGCCAAAGCAGAAGAAGCGCCACGGCATCGAGAAAACCCGCCTCAAAGTCAGCCGTGAGGCAATCTTACAAATTATCGACGCTTACACGGCCGAAGCGGGGGTGCGCAACCTCGAGCGGCAGCTGGCGAAGATCTGCCGCAAGGCAGCGGGGCGGATTCTCGCAGGGGAGGAGGTTGTGCGCGTCACGCCAACCAATCTCAAAGATTTTTTGGGCGAGGAGAAAATCACCCCCGAGAAAATTTACGACGCCGACCCGGTTGGCATTGTCAACGGGATGGCGTACAACGGCGTTGGCGGGGATCTGCTGCGCGTTGAGGCGGTGGCGATGCCTGGCACCGGCAAACTGGAACTGACCGGGTCTCTCGGAGACGTTATCAAAGAGTCGGCGCACATCGCCCTCAGTTACATTCGGATGCACGCGGGCGAGCTGGGTATCGACCCCTCGTTTTATAAAGATAAGGACATTCACATCCACTTCCCCGAGGGAGCGACGCCCAAAGACGGCCCCTCCGCCGGGGTCGCCGTGGCGACAGCGCTCGCGAGCGAGCTGAGCGGCCGCCCCACTCGGCGCGAGCTGTCGATGACCGGGGAAATCACCCTGCACGGAAAGGTTCTGCCGATCGGAGGGCTGAAGGAAAAGACGATGGCGGCGTACCGCGCCGGCGTCACGACAATTCTTCTCCCGGAGGAGAACCGTAAGGACGTGGAGGAGGAGGTCGACGTATCGGTGCGGCAGGGGGTCGACCTGCGCTTCGTGCGCTCGCTCGATGAGGTCTTCGCCGACGCACTGCTTCCGCCGCGCGCGGGGCAGTCGACTCTGCCTTCCGCGAGAGGGTGAGAAGTGAGTGCGCGCGCCATCCGCTTCGAGCGCACCGAACTTGCCGCCGTCTGCGGCAGTCCCGAGCAGTTCCCGCGCGATATCCTGCCGCGCGTCGCCCTCTCCGGGCGGTCAAATGTCGGCAAGAGCTCACTGCTCAACACCCTGCTCGGGCGAAAGGCCCTAGCGCGGGTTAGCTCCTCCCCCGGCAAGACGGTGACGGTCAATTACTATCTTGTCGACGGCGCGCTCTACCTCGTCGATCTGCCGGGATACGGCTACGCGAGGCGCAGCGATGACGCGCGGCGCGCGCTCGCGAGAATCGCAGACCGATTTCTCACCGAGAGCCGCGCGATGGGGACACTCAAACTCGTGCTACAGCTCGTAGATCTGCGCGTCGGCCCCACCGGGGATGACTGCACGATGCTGTCCTATCTCGCACAGACCGGAACGCCGACGCTCCTTGTCGCGACGAAAGCGGACAAGCCGAACAAGACCGATCGCGAGCGTATGCTCGCGGCGATCGCAGAGCATCCGCTTCTGCCTCCGGGGACGCAGGTGCTCCCGTTCAGCAGCCTCACCGGCGAGGGAAAACAGCCCCTGCGCGCGGCGATCCTCGCGAGGATATAAATTCGCGGGAGCGCCGCGCGCCGCCGGGGCCGCAGTACCCGCGAGGGCGCAGGAAAGGCGGGGCGGCTCCTTTCGATCTGCCGATATATCGTGCGGCGCAAGGGGCCCGCCGCGAAAAGTGATGCGCGGGGGCCTCGCGCGGCAGATTCTTATTTTTCTCCTTTGAGAGTTTTCCTATGCTGATAAATCTCATGCGGTCGGGAATGGGGTTTCGGGAGATCGTTATTTATCTCCTGCTCTTCATCCCGATCTTCCTCATCTCCTTCTCGGTGCACGAGGCGGCGCACGCCTATGTCGCGTGGAAGCTCGGCGACCCGACCGCCCGCAATATGGGGCGGCTTACCTTAAACCCTCTCAAACATCTCGACCCGATCGGCACCATCTCGATGCTGCTGATCGGCATCGGCTACGGCAAACCGGTTCCCATCAACTCCCGCTATTTCAAAAATCCCAAGCGGGATATGGCGATCAGCGCGGCGGCAGGTCCTATCTCCAACCTGCTCCTCGCCTTCCTCGGCACGCTTCTATACAATCTTTCCGCGCTCGTCCTCAGCCACGCGTACCCCGCCTATGATGGGCTTTTTCAAAACGACATTTGCCCGTGGGACTTCGGGCAAGCGTCGGCAAACGGCGCGCCCGCCGGCATCATTATCGGGCTCATCCTGCTGACCTTCTTTTATTACTTCAGCTGGATGAACGTCTCGCTCTGCGTCTTCAATCTCATCCCGATCCCGCCTTTCGACGGGTCGCGGATTCTGTTTGCCTTCCTGCCAGACCGCTACTACTGGGGCATACAAAAGTACGAGCGGATCATTATGATCGTGATCATCGTGGTGCTCTTCCTCCTGCCCTTTAATCCGGTGACGCCGATCGCCGAGGCGGTACAGCGAGGGCTCTATCTCCTAACGCGATGGATCGCGCGATTGTAGAAGCGTCCGCGCGGGAGGAGGGGCAGGCACTGTCCTTTTCCCTGCCGGTCTTTGAGGGGCCCTTAGACCTGCTCCTCCGCTTAATCGCGAAGAATAAGGTCAGCATCTATGACATCCCCATCGCGCAAATTCTCGATGAATACCTCGCCGCCGTCGCGCAGATGCGGCGGCTCGATATGGAGGTCGCGGGCGAGTTTGTCACGATGGCGGCGGAGCTGATGCGCATCAAGAGCCGCATGCTCCTGCCGCGCACGGCGCCCGATGACGAACCGGAGGAGGATCCGCGCGCCGCGCTCTCGGCGGCGCTCGCCGCATATCAAAAGGCGAAGGAGGATGCCGCCATGCTCGCCGCGCGGTATGCCGTCTACGGCGGACGGATGGGCAAGGAGCCGATGGACACGGCGCAGCTCACCCCCGAGAAGCCCCCGCTTGCGCCGCAGCAGGTCGAGGATCTCGCCGCCGCCTTCTCGCGGATCGCCGCGCGGCGGCAGCTATTGCAAAAGACAATGACCGAGGAACCGGCGATGACGCTCGATGTCATCGTTCGGCGAAAAGTTACTCCCATTGTCGAGCGGATCGGCGTGGTGCTAAAATTGCTGCGCGCGCGCGGGACGCTCGATCTTGAGGGGGTTCTCACGACCTGCGAAACGCGCTCCGAGCTTGTCGCCTCCTTTGTTGCGCTGCTGCAGCTCATCCGTGAGGGACGGGTGCGCATTTGCGAGGAGAGCGGGGGCGACAATCCCCTCCTCGCTTTCGTGCGCGATGACGCGGTTCCCGATACAGCCGACGGGGGCGTGGCGGGGAAAGAAGGGGACGCGCTAGGCGAGCCCGAGGTGCCAAACGAGGTCGCGGCGAGGAAAACTAAGACAATCGAAACGCCCGGCAACGCCGTCTTACCATCGGGGGGATAAACGGGCGGCGGACGAGGCGGTGTTTTTCTGATAAAATATGATTTGCAACACCGAGGGGGCGGCCTCTTTGCCGGGAAATCAAGAGGAAACGCCCCCGCTGTCCGCCCCCTCGGCGGTAGCACCGGCGGACGGAAATACCGCCGGGGAGGGGGGAGTGGAAAACCTTGCCTGCCGCGCCTCCTCCGGGGAAAATGTCCTATCCCCGGGGGATGCCGCGGGCGAGGGCGGTACCGACGAGAAGCCAGCCTCTCCCGGCGATGGTCTCGTTCTCGACGAGCCTCACCGGCGAGAGGCGCTCGAGGCGATGCTGTTCGCCACAGGTTACCCGCTCTCCTATGACAAGATAGCGCCGCTCCTCGGGATGACGCGCGATGTCGCGCGCGACTTTGTACGATCCTTCGCGCAGGAGTACAATGCGGCGCAGGGGCGAGGGCTGCTGCTGATTGCGGGGGAGGGCGACTGCCGCCTCTGCACCAAAGGCGAGTACGCGCCGCTCATCCGCGCGGCGATGGGGGGGCGCGGCAGCGGGAAGCTGTCCCCGTCGGCCCTCGAGGTGCTCGCCATCGTCGCCTATCATCAGCCGGTGACGCGCGCGACGGTCGATGAGATTCGCGGGGTGGACAGCTCCTACGCGCTCGGTGTCCTCGTAGACCGGGGGCTCGTTTCGCCTACCGGACGGGTCGACGCGCCTGGGCGCCCGCTTCTCTACGGCACGACCGACGACTTCCTCCTCGCGTTCGGGCTCACCTCACTTAAAGATCTGCCCGACTACCCTCCGCGCGCTGACCCCCCCGACGCGGCGCAGCTCACTCTCGGCGAAGGGGACGTTCCGGCGGAGTAGACCGCGTCTCGCGCCTTGCGAGGCTTGCGCCCAAGGAGAGCTCGCGCTTTTGCAGGGCGCGGGCAAGAACACGCCTTTCTTTTACAAAACGGCGCGTGGCGGATGTATTCGTAGTTTTTCGCGGTCGCTCTCGGTTTCGACCATCGCGCCAAAGAGTACTCCCCTTCCCAAAGCGCGGCGGCGAATCCCTAAATTATAGGGAGAATTTTCGGCTTCTGGGACATTTTGACACGAATTCCCCCTCTTTTATAGAACCACGTCGCGAACGAGATTCGTTTCATCCTCGATTGATCGGTATATCGCGCTACAAGGCACGCCTTCTTTCGCAAAACCACATCACGCACGAGATTCCGCGAACTCTTTATAGTCGCGGCACTTCTTCCCGTCGCTCTCGAATCATTGCCTACCCAGGCGGGGATGCCCGGCGAGATTTTTCTCTTGAACTTTATGCGCGTTGCGTTGCTCGTTTTGCTCGGGATTGTCGGGGCGGCGCTGCTCCTTCTCGGGGCGGTGCTCTGCGCGAGCGCGCGGGTGCGCCTGCGGTGGGGCGAGGAGGGTGGCGCCATCGAGGTCGGGGTGCTGTTTGTCAAAATTCGCCTTTATCCGCCGAAAAAGCGGCGAAAAAATCCGAAAAAATCGACAAAGCGCGAGGAACCTCGCCAAAAAGGAAAAAACTCCCCCGAGAAGGAGCCGGGGCCGCGCCGCCAGATCGACATACCGGCGCTCGCGCGCTTCGCACGGGAGATTCTGCGCGAAGTTCCCTTTCGCAAGACCGAAATTGATCTGCGCCGCTTCATTCTCACCATCGGAACGGGGGATGCCGCGAAGACCGCGCTGCGCTACAGCTTCGCGATGCAGGCGGTGACCGCGCTCTTCGCCCTCTTCGATGAGGGGAAGTTCACCATTCACGGGCAGGACGCGGTCTCGGTTACGCCCGACTTTGTCGGGGGAAAGAGTACGCTGGCGCTTGACATCGCGCTGCGCCTGCCGATCGGCGCGACGCTCCTCTCGGTGGGCAGAGCTGTGCTGCGGCAGGCAAGAGCGGGCACGCTGCCTTTTCCCCTCGCCCGCGCGCAAGAGGGATAACGGCGCCGCTTCCCTTCCCTTCTCTGTTATTGCAACTGTATTTTGATTCTCGATTAAAGGATCTGGCTATGAGCAACCCGGAGAGCAAAATCAGCGAACTGCTGCGCACATCGCTCGAGAAGATTCGCGAGGCGGTGGACGCGAACACGGTGGTCGGCGAGCCGGTTTGGAACGACGAGGAGGTCGCGGTTCTCCCGGTATCCAAGGTCAGCGTTGGAACTGCGTCGGGCGGCCTCGACCGCTTCGCGAAGAACGTTGCCGGCGCTCAGAAAGAAGGCGCACCGCCTCCTAAAGGGGACAGCTTCGGCGGGGGAGGCGGCATCGGCGTTACCGTGAACCCGATCGGCTTTCTCGTCATCAAGACCGGCGGGAGCGTCGAGTTTCTCAGCATTGCCGCCGCAGGCAGCTCATCGACCGCCGTAAATGTACTCGACACGGTCGCCGAGTTCCTCGACCGCTCGCCGGAGCTGCTCGCTAAGGTGAAGAACATCTTCAAGGGCGACAAATCTTCTACCGACGAGCCTCCCGCGACAGACGCACCCGAGAGCGAGAGCTCCTCCCCCGCGAAGGAGAAGAAGCCGTTAAAGAAGAAGGAGTGACGGCGGCGGGCACAATTCTATTGTGACTTTCGCTTGCCAAGATTTTCGCGCGGGGATTTGCCGAAGGGACATCCCCGGCGGTGCCAATGCCGTCGTCCCCTCGGTATTTGGCGGGTATTCTCGCCCGCTTTCCCGCCCGTCGCCCGTGAAAACAGCGAGGGCATGACGATTTTTCGTCTCCCTGCCCCCTCGATTTGCCGCAAGATAACCTCCCTGCGCGGCGCGAGGCTCTCTCTTTTTGTGGTTTTATGTCCGATGAGCGTGTGCGTTTGCAGAAGTTGATTGCCGCGCGTGGGGTGTGCTCGCGGCGAGCGGCGGAGGACGCCATCCGCGCGGGGCGGGTCAGCGTCAACGGAGAGCGCGCGATAATCGGTCAGACGGTCGACCCCGCGCGCGATGAGGTTACGCTCGACGGCGCGCCGCTGCCGCCACCGAGTGAGCACCTCACCATTCTCCTCCACAAACCTGCGGGCGTGGTCAGCACGCTCTCGGATGAGTGCGGGCGGCCTACGGTCGCCGACCTTGTCGCCGACTGCGGGCGGCGGGTCTACCCGATCGGGCGGCTCGATCTGCAGTCGGAGGGGCTGCTGCTCCTCACAAACGACGGCGATCTCGCCCTGCGCCTGACGCACCCGCGCCACGAAGTGCCAAAATATTACGAGGTTACGGTGTCATCGCCGGTGACGCACGCGCAGATGGCGATCCTGCGCTCCCCACTCGTCATTGATGGGTACCGCATCCGCCCGGTCGAATGCCGCGTCGTCTCGCACACTCGCCGCGCGGTCTGCATTGGGATGACCCTCTTTGAGGGGCGCAACCGCCAGATCCGCGAGATGTGTCGCGCCGCCGGACTGCATATCCTGCGCTTGCGCCGCCTCGCCGTTGGGAAAATCACTTTGGAGGATCTGCCGAAGGGCAAGTGGCGCCGCCTCACAGAGGCGGAAGTGGCGTATCTCAAAGGAGTAAAGTAAAGCGCTTCCTCTTTTGGCGAGGAGAGCGATCCGTGCGAGATGCGGGGTGCGCTCCTCGGCGCGTTGCCTCAAAACTCGCGAAAAATCGACCGCGCCGCGAAAGCCCCCGCGGCATCCGCGCTGCGCCCCCTCCTCAACACGGCGGATTCCTCTTTTCCAAGATTCCCCTCTTCAATAAGTCGATCTCTCTGTTTTCCACGCCTTCGATTCACCCAGCCAACTCCCCCCTCTGATTCCTCGCGCTGCTCGCCGTGCGGCTTGCCCGGAGAAATTCGATCGTCTCGGGTTTTCCGCGCTCGTTTTGTATGTATAAAGTTTTTCTCTTGCGGGACGCTGAGCTGCAGGCGAAGCTCTGCGAGGCTTGCGGTCTACCCGACTACCCTGGCTATCCCGCGCTCGCCATCCGCACCGAGCGCGGGGATGTCGGTATCCTTCCCTTTTATATGGAGCGCGGGCGGGCGGTGATCCGCGCCATCGGCGCGCTCCCGGGTGCAATCGAGGAGGACTTCGAGCCGTTTTTCGTCGCGGGGCGGCAGCTGCTCAATATGTGCGAGCAGTGCGGCGCTGCCGAGGGCGTCCTCCTCACCCCGCCGACCGACCCCGCGCGCACCCGCCTCGCGAAGGTGATCGGCTTTCATGAGCAAAACGGAGTTTGGACAATGGATCTGCGCGGTTTCTTCACGAAACACCACGAAGAATAAGAGCGCCCGCCGCCCGCCGCGTTTCCGTAATCGCCTCATTCTCCATATCAAAACCCCCTCGGACACCCGAGGGGGTTATCATTCGGTTTCGCGGCGATGACCGCGCGGATTTATTTCCCGGAAGCGGCGCCCGATGAGGCGGCGTCCGAGGTCACATCCTCGTCGATGGTCACCTGCGAGCGAACGAAGTCGGATACCTTCTCGAAGAGCACCGACTGGCGGATCGAACTCTCCTCGTATCCCGCGTCCTTGAGGTCCTTCACGCTCTCGAAGCCGTTTTCCTTCGCGACGTGCTCGGCACCCTCGTTATACTCCTCATCCGATACGGTGATGTTGTTCGTGCGCGCGAGATAGTAGTAGACGATCTCCTGCTTGACCGAGGTCGACGCCGACTGATTGATCGATTCGTACATCTGATCCATCGTCTGCCCCTGCGACTCGACATATTCCTTGACCGACTGCCCGGAGTAGGAGGCGTAGGTCTTGTACATATTGAAGTAGCTCTCGAAAGCCTCGTCGTACTCCTTGTCGGGGTATTGCTTCATCCGGCAGGCGGAGATGTAGGCTTGCATTGCGAGGTTAGAGGTGATCGTCTCGCGCGTGCCCTCCTCAAAGGCGGAGACCGAGGTGTAGGCGTGCGCGTCGTCCTTGGTCTGCTCGGTGACGAAGGCATCATCGAAAGCGGGCAGGTTGGTGCGCTCCGCCGATTTTATCGTCACGGTGAATTCGACTGGTTTTCCGTTGAACTGCTCCGCACCTTGCGGATCGGTGTCGGGGTTGCGATAATCTTCCGGGAAGGTCAGATTGAGGACGACGCCCTCGTCTCCCACCTTCTTACCGACAAGACCATCTTCAAAGCCGTCGATAAAGCTGTCCGAGCCGAGCTCGAGCTCGTAGTCGGTGCCGCTGCCGCCGGTGAAGGTCTCCCCGTCCATTTTGCCCTCGTAGTCGATGGTCGCGGTGTCTCCGTTTTTGAGGATGTCGCCCTCCGCAAGATCCTCGGTCTCCGCCGCGCCCTCCTGCAGGGAGCTTTTCGCCTCGGAAAGCTGCTCCTCGATCTCGGTGCGGCTGACGGTAATGGTCGACAGATCCGCCGGCTCCAGATATTCGGTGAGGTCGTAATCGTATTTGGTCTTGCTGCCGCAGCCGAGCAGCGAGAGGCAGAGCATTCCCGCCAGCAAAAGAAAGGCGAGTGCGCGAGCGGTCGAATGGCGAAACATAGCTTGGAGTTCTCCTTTGGTGTGCAATGTGGGCGCGGCGCAGCGCACAAAATGAGCGGAGCGGCGCGGGAAGTGCGGCGCGCATACACGCGCGAGCCGCGCAAGGGTTGCGGCGCGGTGATTGCGCGGGCGCGGTCGATCAAGAGCATAGTATACCACAAAAGAGCAGCGCTGTAAACCCCCCGCGGGCAAAATCCTATGGGGAGAGAAGGTAAAATTTTCGCGAGAGGTTCGCGTCCTCCTGAAATTTGCTCATCGGGCGCCGCCCACGCGGAATTTTCCGCCGCGCGTTCCCCGCGCCGCACGGCTTTCTCAATCACGGTCGAAATGCCGTCCCGCCTCGCTTCCCGCCGTACCCCGCCACGTCTTGCAAAGGGAGAGGGTTTATGATATACTATAGTGGAAACGCTTTGGCGCGCGCGGAGGACGTCGCGGGGGACTGTGACCGAGCTCCTTCTGTGCGAAATTTTGTCTATTCGTTTTCTTTTATGAGCCTTGACGAACGGCTTGCGCAGATTGAGCAGCGCGCCGAGAAGATCTCGTATTTGCTCTCGCGAGAGGAGGTCTTCACCGATGGCGACAGACTCGCCTCGCTCCTCAAAGAGCAAAAGCAGCTTGAGCGCCCGCTCGAGCTGCACCGCCGTCTGCTCGCCATTGACGAGGAGCTGACTACCCTCTCGGAGGAGGCGGCGGCTGCCGCACGCGAGGGTGATCGTGAGCTGCAGGAGTACATTTCCGAGGAGATTTCCGCTCTGCGGAGCGAGCGCGAGGAGAAAAGCGCGCAGCTGCGCCCGCTCCTCCTGCCGCGTGATCCGGACGACGATAAGAGTGTTGTCGTCGAAATTCGCGCGGGAACCGGTGGGGAGGAGGCGGCGCTTTTCGCCGCCGATCTTTGCAGGATGTACGCGATGTACGCGGCGAGAGCGGGGCTGCGCTTTACCCTCACCTACAGCTCGCAGACAGAGCTGGGCGGATATAAGGAGGTCTCCTTTCTGCTTGAGGGGGATGGCGCCTTCGGGCGAATGAAGTACGAGGCGGGAGTGCACCGCGTGCAGCGCGTGCCGCGCACCGAGTCGCAGGGGCGAATACAAACCTCCGCCGTCACGGTCGCCGTTCTACCCGAGGCGGAGGAGGTCGAGGTCAATATTGCGCCGGGAGACATCGAAATTGAGACCTGCAAGTCCTCCGGGGCGGGCGGGCAGCACATTAACAAGACTGAGAGCGCGGTGCGCGTTATCCACCGCCCGAGCGGCATTGTCGTCGAGTGCCGTAGCGAGCGCAGTCAGCTGCAAAACAAAGATCAGGCGCTCAAAATCCTGCGATCTAAGCTCTATGAGCGCGAGAGGGCGGCAAAAGAAGAACAGATCGCCGGCGCGCGGCGCGCGCAGGTGGGCTCGGGCGACCGCAGCGAGAAGATTCGCACCTACAACTACCCGCAGAACCGCGTGACCGACCACCGCATAGGTCTAACGCTCCATACACTCGACCGTTTCCTCGACGGGGAGATCGAGCAGATGCTCGACGCGCTCGCCGCCGCCGACGCCGCCGCGAAAATGCGCGAACAGGGCGCTGAGCTGTAAGCGCGCAGTTGATACCCGCCGGCGTCCGGCAAGTGCCGCCGAGGCCCTTCGGCGCAAATTTTCGATGAAATTTCGGGGGATAGTTCGCGCGTGCGGCACTTTGTCTGCGAAATCATCGCGGTAGTGACCGCCCCCGATAGCCCGCCCTCGCAAGAAATAACCGCTTTCTCATCGCCTGCCCACGCCGATAGAAAGCGCGGCGCAAACCCTCCCGCCCACGGCGTCTCTTCTCTTTTATGATCGATCTGCGGCTGACCGCCCCGCCTTGCCGCGCCGACTGCTTTTTTCGTTTTGTATGGGATGATTACTCGCCTCATTCGCTGCCCCACGGAGGAGGATTTGCGGCTCGCGGGGGTAACGGTGCGAGCGGGGGGACTTGTCGCTTTCCCAACCGAGACGGTCTACGGGCTCGGCGCGAGCGCGCTCGATCGGCGCGCCGCCGCGCGTGTCTACACGGCGAAAGGGCGCCCGTCCGATAATCCTCTGATCGTCCATTTGCCGCGCGCCGATCTCGCGGGGCAGATCGCCCGGGTCAGCTCCACTTTCGACGCGCTCGCAAGAGCTTTCCTGCCGGGGCCGCTGACCGTTATCCTCCCCAAAAAAGAAGTTATTCCGGACGAGGTCACCGGGGGGCTGCCGACCGTCGCGCTGCGCGTGCCGGAGCACCCGCTCGCGCGGGAGTTTCTTGCACAGTGCGACGTTCCGGTGGCGGCGCCCTCGGCGAACACCTCCGGGCACCCCAGCCCGACCGCGGCGGATCATGTCCTGCACGACCTCGGGGGGAAAATCGAGATGATCCTCGATGGGGGGAGCTGCCGCTGCGGCGTTGAGTCGACCATCGTCAAGGTGGAGGAGGACGCGCTGCTGCTCCTGCGGCCGGGGGCGATCACTCCCAAGATGATCACGGCGGCGACAGGTCTGCCGGTCCTCGATCGCACGTGGGTTGTCGTCGCGCCGGGAGAGACGCCGCTCGCGCCCGGGATGAAGTACCGGCATTACGCGCCGCGGGCGCGGGTGATTCTCCTGCGCGGAAATAGGGAAGCGATTCTCGCCTTCCTGCGCGCGCGCGCGGGCGACCCGACGGTCGCTATCCTCTCCGACGGGGAGGATATGGCAACGATTGCGCCGGACCGCACGATCTCCCTCGGGGATCGTACCGACCCCGTCTCGATGGCGCACCGCCTCTTCGCCGCGCTGCGCGCGCTCGATGATAGGGAGGAGATCACGACGGCGTATGCGGCGATGCCGCCGGAGGAGGGGGTAGGAGAGGCGGTTGCCAACCGCCTGCGCAAGGCGGCGGGAAACCAAATCCTCGACGTGAAATAACCCCCCTCGCCAAGGCGCTTGACGCCGCATAAGCGAATCCCCGCGTGAAATCGCCTCGACATCGCGGCGCTGCCGCGCAAACGCGCTTGCACGCCGCTCTCTCTTCTTTGTTTTTCTCGAAAGCGAGGTAGTTTTGCCCCGTTCCCCCAAAAAGAAAACTCCCGAGCAGACGCTGCCCGACGCGCCGGTGCGCGACCAGCCGATCACAGAGACAATCGAGCGCAACTATATGCCCTACGCGATGAGCGTCATCGTGTCGCGCGCGATCCCGGAGATCGACGGGTTCAAACCCTCCCAGCGCAAGCTGCTCTATACAATGTACGACATGGGGCTGATGACCGGCCCCTACACCAAGAGCGCGAACATCGTCGGCGCGACGATGCACCTCAATCCGCACGGCGACGCGACGATCTACGAGACGATGGTGCGATTGACGCGCGCGAACGGCGCTCTGCTGCACCCGTTTATCGACTCTAAAGGAGTCTTTGGCAAGCAGTACAGCAGCGAGATGGACTACGCCGCGCCGCGCTACACCGGCGCGCGCCTTGATCCCTTTTGCGAGACGATCTTCGGCGGCATCGACCGCGACGCCGTCGATATGGTCGACAATTACGACGGTACGGCGAAGGAGCCGCGCCTGTTGCCAACCGCCTTCCCTAACATCCTCGTTTCGCCGAACACCGGCATCGCCGTAGGAATGGCGACGAGCATCTGCTCCTTCAACCTTGCCGAGGTCTGCGAGGGGGCAATCGAAATGCTGCGCAATCCCGCCGTCGATGCCGACCGCCTGCTTGACATTATCAAGGCGCCAGATTTTGCGGGCGGAGGGCAGCTGCTCTACGACCGCGAGAAGCTCCTTGAAATATACAAGACCGGAAAGGGATCGGTGCGGCTGCGCTCGAAATACCGCTACGACAAGGCGGCGAACTGCATCGAGATCCTAGAAATTCCTTATTCGACGACGATAGAGCTGATCATCAAGAAGATCACAGACCTCGTGCGCGAGGGCAAACTGCGCGAGATCTCCGATTTTCGAAACGAGGTGGATCTCTCGGGCTTCAAACTGACGGTCGATCTGCGGCGCGGGGTTGACCCGGACGCTCTGATGGCAAAGCTCTTTCGCCTGACACCGCTTGAGGACAGTTTCTCCTGCAACTTCAACGTCATCATCGACGGTTCGCCCCGGGCTTTGGGCCTGCCGGACATCCTGCGCGAGTGGATTTCCTTCCGCGTGAAGACCGTGCGGCGCGAGCTGTCATTTGACCTCAGTAAAAAGCAAGAAAAACTGCACCTGCTGCTCGGTCTTGGAAAAATTCTGCTCGACATCGACAAGGCGGTAAAAATCGTGCGCGATACCGCTGCCGAAAAGGAGGTCGTCCCCAACTTGATGGCGGGGTTTGACATCGACCGAACCCAAGCGGAGTATGTCGCCGAGATTAAGCTGCGTCACCTCAACCGCGAGTACATCCTCAACCGCGTTAAGGAAATCGATGAGCTGCAAAAGGAAATTTCCTCGCTTGAGGAGACGCTCGGCAGCGAGCGCAAGCTGAAATCGCACATCGCCGCCCAGCTGCGCGAAATCATCCGAAAATACGGCGTCTCGCGCCGCACCGAGATTATAACTGACTATACCCTCCCCTCAGTTGAAGAGGAGAGCGCGGCGGTCGAAAATTACCCGGTTCACCTCATTGGGACGCGAGAGGGGTATTTCAAAAAAATCACGCCGCAATCGATGCGCGCGGGCGGCGAGCAGGCGGTCAAGGAGGGGGACGAGGTCGTCCTGCGCCTTGAGAGTGAAAACCGCGCGGAACTGCTCGTCTTCACCGACCGCTGCCGCTGCTACAAGGTGAAAGTCGCAGACATTGAACCCTGTAAATCCTCACAGCTTGGCGACTTTCTTCCGGCAAGGCTCGGCTTCGAGCGCGAGGAGCGCCCGGTCTTTCTGCAGGTTCTCACCGACTACGCGGGGGAGGGGCATTTTGTCTTTCTCTTTGAGAGCGGCAAGGGCGTGCGCGTTGCGGTGAGCGCCTATGAAACGAAATCCGCCCGCAAGAAACTGACCTCCGCCTTCAGCGATGCGTCGCCCGTTGCCGGGATTTTCTACGAGCCGTCACCTACGGAGCCGCTTGACCTCCTCCTCGTTGAGGACGACGGGCGCGGGGTACTGCTCTCAAGCGGCCTCATTCCCGAGAAGGCGACGCGCGCGTCGGCGGGGGTGCAGCTCATCAAACTGCGCAAAGGGCGGCACCTCGCGCGGGCGGTGGCAAATCCCGCGCTCACCTTGCCCACCGGAGCGCGCTCCCCGCGCAAGACATCCATCCCAGCGACCCCCGTCCTGCTCCCGTCGTTCGACCCCGCCGCGCAGACAACCCTACTGTAATTGCCTCCGCGCGAGGCGAGGGGCAGCGCCCTCCCGCCAACCTGCGGGAAATCGGCGGGCGGGAAAAATTTCACACCGCACAATCGGAAAGGAACCTCCACGTTATGTCAAGCAAAAGTTCCGCGGGAGAGCCGCGCAAAAAAACATCGCGCAAGACGATCGCCACGCGGGTCGTGTGCATCGTTCTCGCCGCACTGATGGTGGCGAGCGCCGCCTACATTCTCATAGACATCCTTCTCCGGTAAGGAGGAAGAATGAACCTATCATGCAAAATCCGCGTTCTCTCGCTGCTGCTTGCGCTCGCGCTCTGCGCGGTGGCGATTCCGCTCGCTCTGCCCACCGCGGCGGAGGGGGAGGACGCCCCCTCCGAGGACGACATCTATCGCATCGGAGTAGTTTGGGGAGACGACGCGCCGGCGGAGATTGCGCTCGACGCGCCTGGGGGCCTCGTTCTCGGGGTCAACACCAAGGCGACGGGCGAGTTTGCCCGCATCGCCGCCTTCTCGGCGGGGAGATATATCGTCGCGCGGGAGGGAGAGGGCCTCGCCTTTCGAAACGAGCGCGGCGTGACGCTCTACCGCTATGGCGCGGGCGGCGCGGTCGCCCTCGCGGCAAAGCCTGTTCCCGCTAAGGACGGGTCGGCGGTGCTCCTCTACGACGGCAACCGCTACGAGGGGACATTTGAATTTCGCGCGCAGGGGAGCGGTGTCGCGCTCATCTCTATGCTGCCGCTCGGGCGGTATGTCGCTTGCGTCATGTCGCGCGAGATCTACGGCAGCTGGGAGGTGGAGGCGCAGAAGGTCTTCGCCGTGGCGGCGCGCACCTACGCCGTCTCGCACAAGGGTTTGCACGACAAGGCTTATGGCTTTGACCTGTGTGCGAACACCCACTGCCAAATGTACCGCGGCATCGACCTCATCACCGACAACATCGCCGCGGGCGCCGCCGCGACGGCGGGGGAAATCCTCAGCTACAACGGAGAGCCTGCGAACATCAATTACTCGGCGATCTCCGGCGGGGTCAGCATCAAGTCCTCCGAGGCGTGGGGCGGGACGGATTACCCCTATCTTGACGCTGCGCCCACTCCGTGGGAGAGGTGCGATTACGGGAGATACACGAGCAAGGGGCGCTGGAGCGTCTCCTTCACGCCGAACGAGCTGTACGAGCGGCTGCGCGGGCGCTTCCCTGCCCTCGCGGGCGACATCGCGAGCGTTCGCATCGACCGCTTCGGGACGAACACCGCTTATGTCACCTCGCTGACCGTCACCGATGTCTACGGCAACACGGTGGCCATAGAGCGCAGCGACAATATCCGCATCGCGCTGGGGTTAAACTCCGCCTGCTTTGTCGTTGGGCAGGCAGGAGAGACGGTGCTGCGCCCGGTGTACGAGCTGGACTGCTTCCCGCGATCGCTTGCCGGATCGACGCCGCCCGAGGGCGAGCCGCTCCCTGATGTCCTTCACGCGAAAGTCGTCAGTTATAACGAGCGCGTCACTCTCTCGGGGGAGGAGGGCGCCTTTGTCTTCGACGGGCTCGGGTGGGGGCATGGCGTCGGGCTCTCGCAGTACGGCGCATGGGATATGGTGCGCTACGGCTACGACTACCGCACGGTGCTCGCCTACTATTTCCGCGGGACGACGCTGACGCAAATCGGCGGAGTTCTCGCGCCTCACTCAGGCCTCGGCGACATCAACCGTGACGGGTATCTCAACGCCCTCGACCGCACATATCTCGCGAGGTTTCTTGCCGGGTGGAGCGGATACGA
>CAZYCC010000030.1:0-18915 GCA_964645985.1 uncultured Lachnospiraceae bacterium
AGAGGGGCTGCCCCGTTTTGGGGAGCCCCTCGCGAGAACGAACTCGATCCGCCTCATGCGTCGTCATTATTATATTACCGCCTCGCGCGGGGGAGGTTGCTTGCGGAGGGAACGAGCGAGCTGCTCCGATCCGCTCTCGTTTCTTCCTTATATATCACACGAGGGATCGCCGCGCTCATTTTCCCGTCATGCCCATCAGATACCGCCCGGTTTGCGCCATCAGCGCGAGGGCGGGGGGGAGCAGGGGCGCGGGGAAGCGCAGGAGGAAGCCGTCCGCCTCGAGCGTAAAATCCCCGGCGTAACCGACCTCGCGCAGCGCCGCCGTGATGGCCTCCCAGTGGAGCTTGCCGACCATATCGAACGGAATGGTGTGGCTGTCGGCGCGGCAGGTGTTGTCGTGCACATGCAAGGCACCGATCCTCCCGCCGAGCGCGCGAATAGCGTCCTCCGGCTCCTCGCCGACAAGCGCGCAATGCCCGAGATCAAGGCAGACCGTGAAAACAGCGGGGTCAAGGCGATCGATGTAATCGATAAAATCGGCGGAGAGCGAGCAGACATTCGCGACGATGCAGCCGCGCCGCGTGTCGGTTCCCCACATATTTTCGAGGGCGATTTTGACCCCCGCCTCGCGCGCGAGAGGCGCGAGCGCCTCGTAAAAAGCGAGGTTCTCCGCGCGCTGCCGCTCAGCGCCGCCGGGGACGATAATCGGGTGGACAATAACGGCGTCCGCGCCGATCGCCCCCGCGATGCGGATGGCGTTTTGCACGCGCGGGTAGGTTACGCGATTGTAATCGTCATCGCCCCACCTTAGCGGGGGGAAGGGCGCGTGCGCCTGGTTCCAGCGCAGCCCCCGCTCCCCGGCGAGCGCGCGAAGGCGGCGCGCGAAGGCAAGAACCTCCTCCGGGGAACTGTCGAGCGGGTTGTCCTCGCCAACCTCGACAGACATGGTGAAGTCGAGCGCGTCAAAGCCGGCGTCGGCGAAGAGCGCGATTCCGCGCTCGATGCCGACCCGCCGGAAGACCACCTCGGTTTGCGTCGAAAGAAGCATATATATAAATAATGTAGGGAAATGAATTTCGAGCGAGAATCTTACTCCCCCGCGCGAGATGAGTTTGTAACTTTTCTGTAAATTTTCGGGACCCACGGACAACCCCACATCGCGTGCCCTCTTACAGAGGCGCAGGTCGGCAACTCACGTCGAGGGCGCGGGTCATTGCCACAGATCAACGGCGCGCGCCGGCGGTTCGGGTCGCCCTCGAGAATAAACGGTGCAGATTTGCTAACGCGAGGCAGCGGCGAGGGTCATTGCCACAGATCGCCCACGCGGATCGCTCACACGGAACAACGGTGCGCGTCAGCAGCGCGGGCCGCTTTCTTTAGAACATCGCGATGTGGTCGTCGCGGTCGTCCTCCCCGCCGGAGCGCAGGGTTTCATCGACATACTTCCTGCCGCGCGGGGGGCGCAGGCGCGCGAGGACGTCGCGCAGGAGCGGTTCGAGCACGCCCGCGTTCGTGAGGGCACGGCGGTAAAACCCGATTGTCTGCCCGTCCGGGACGCGGTCGGCAAGCGAGAGGCCGACAAAGCGCTGGAAGCTCAGCCGGTCGGCGATAAGAAACTCGGCGCGATCGTCCGAGAGGCCGTACAGCGCTTGCAAAACGAGGATGCGGAAGATGAGCACCGCGTCATAGGCGGGGCGGCCGCCCGGACCGCGGCGCGCCGGGCGCGCGGCCGCGAGCGCCTCCTCGAGGGCGGGGCGGTAGGTCTCCCAATCGATCGGGGCGAGCTGCTGCAGCGGATCTCCAATGCGGGAGAGCAGCTCCAGCCGATTTTCCTCGTCCAAGAAGCCCGCGCGCATCGGCTCCTCCTCTCGCGATAGGATTGTCTTAGGATAGTATACCACGAGAGTATGAACAAAGTGTAAATTTTCGCGTCGCTTCCTCGCCCGCCGCGCGCGTTTACTTGCCCCCCGATAGATCGCGCACCGCCTCGTGAAAATTTCCCCGCTCCGTCCGGCGCGCGCCCCTCTCCCCAAGATGTACTCCCCGAGCGGGGGCGGGGGGGATTCGTCTATGGGACGGAGAGCAGAACGGTTCGGTCGGGTTCCTTCCCCCGAAGCGCAGGCACGAGGGTTCAGCGGTATCGCACGCGTCCCCACACACCTCCCCCGATCGGGGGCGCGGAGGTTCGCCCTCTCCCGCGCGCAAAAAGCACCGGTTCTCGCCGGTGCTTTTTTGCGAGGTGTTCGCCCCGCGAGATGCGGAGAGCGTGTTTCGCGCGGCGCGGTACTCTCGCGGCGCGGCGGGCGCGCGCATATTTCTCACACGATCTCGAGGTCCTCGCGGTCGCGCAGCATATACTTTTTCAGCGGGGTGAGGCTCGCGAGCAGGTAGAGCGCGCCGCCGAGGATCGCCGTGAGGCCGCTGCCGGTGAAGATGCGGAAGAGCGGGCTCTTAATCACACCTGTCAGCGGGTTGTAGACGAAGATCATTGTCGCGGCGAAGGACAGCACAACGCAGGCGATCCCGACGAGGTTGAACCCGTGCGTGAAGCGATAGGCATCGTGCCCCTCGAGGTAGTACGCCGACTTGAGCGAGAGTTTGCGGCGCTTGACGACGAGGTAATCGACCACCGTGATGCCGATGATCGGCCCCTGAATGAAGGCGGCGAGCGAGATGAACGCTTGGAAGTTATCGGTCACCCAGCCGGTCAGCGTCAGGACGGACACGAAGACCATCGCGATGACCGTGAGCAGGCGGTAGCTGACCTTCGGCAGGCCGCTCTTGACAATCATACAGTTGACATAGGTGCCGAAGCCCTGCGTGCCGATGTTCGCGAAGGCGACCATGAGGAGGCTGAGCAGAGCGAATATAGGCCCTCCGAGCGTGGCGAGCATCACGGTAGGATCGCTCTCGTAGACGCCGGTTTTGACGAACATCGCGAGCGCCATAATCCCGCCGGCCGCGACGAAGAAGGGCGCGACGACGCCGTAGGCGAGCGAGGTGCCCCAATATCCCTTGCGCTCCGAGCGGCAGAGGCGCGGCATGACAATAGCCTGCGTTGACCAAGAGAAAGCGAAGGCGACGTTCGCCTCGGCGGCGCGCATAAAGGTGTCCGCCGCGCTCTCTCCGGTCGGCTGCGGGGTCACGCGGAGAATGTCTCCGATCGGCACCGCCGTGAAGCAGAGGACGACGACGACGATACCGACGAGCAGGAGCGCCGTCACGAGGACGCGCGAGGTCCACTTGATGACATTCGGCCCGCCGAGCGCTATGAGCGTCCCAACGACAACGCAGGCGACCCCGAGGATCTTTGTCCATAGCCCGGGATTTGCGATATGCAAGCCGAGCGCGGCGAGGAGGTTGACCATCGAGGAGCCGAAGAGTTCTGCGTTGACGACATACCAGCCGAAGTTGGCGAGCGAAATGACCGTCGCGAAGACGGCGACGCCCTTGATGCCGAGCACCGAGCGCAGCCAGATCCACAGATCAATGCCGTAGCGCACGCCGAAGAAGACCGGCAGGCACTCTATCAGCACCCAGATAATATTGAAGCAGAAGACGTTGACAAGCATCTGCCAGAAGGAGAGCGACTGCGCGATCAGCGCGCCTTGCGTGTAGCACCATGTGGCGATGGCGAAGCCACTCGTTGACAGGAAGAGGTCGAGAAAGTTGTACTGCCGGTCTCGCCCGAGCATCGGCACAACGCCGGTTACCGTCTCCTGTGTGATGTAATCGGAGGTTTTCACGAGATCACCCCCCACATACACAGCGCGATGAGAACTGCGCAGACGAGTATCGCCGCGACAATCGCGATGACATCCCCGCGCGAGATGCGCTCCGGCCAGACATAGTCGGGACTCTGCATTTGCGCGAGGCGCGCGGCGGTCTCCCGGTCGATAATCTCGCCGATGTCGACCTGCTCGCCCGATGAAGCGCCGGGGCCGGCCTTGTGTTTGGACATAAGAAAACCTCCTGAAACTGTGATTTTATCTATAAGTAAGGGAAAAGCGGAATATGCGCCTGCTGCGGGAGAGGGAAGAGCGAGGCTACCTGTCGGGGAAGACCTCTCGCGCGGCGGCGCGGGCGAATGCTTTTTGTAAGCGCTACTCCTCGTACATATCGCGAGCGATCGCCTCGTAGGAGGCCGCGCCGTCGTGCCAGAGGGTGAGGTAATCTCCAACCGGGTTGCCGCCCGCCTCCTGCAATATCGCCCAGACATACCAGTAGTAGGACGCGAGCGCGACATAGGCGAGCGCGTGGCGCAGAGTCGCGCGGGGCGGCTCCCCGCCGTAGTAGAGCCGCAGAATGCCGCGCGCCTCCTCATAAGTGTAGTCCGAGCAGCAAATGAAGGTGCCGAGGTCTCCCGCCGGGTCGTCGTTGCCCGAGTATTCCCAGTCGATGAGCGTCATCTTCCCGGAGGGGCTAACGAGGAAGTTGGGGTCATAACAGTCGCAGTGGCAGAGCACCCACGGCACGCCGTCCGCCGCCGCGCGCGCGTGAAGGGCGGTCACTCTCGAAAGGAGCTGCTCAAAATCCGGCGCGCGGGCGGGAAGGTCGGAAAGAGCGCGCGCGCGAGAGGCGAGGGCGAGCGTCTTTCCCCAGAGGTCAAAATTAAATTCCGAGCGGATTTTCGCCTCGTGCAGGCGGCGAATCATGGCAATCGCCGCGCGCACCTCACGCTCGCACCGATAGTTGAGCGTGTGCACCCCCTCAAGGAAGCGCGAGATTTTCCACCCCTCGCTCTCGCTGAAGGCGACGAGCGTCTCATCAAGGCCGAGGCGGCGCGCCACGCCCATCGAGAAGCCCTCGCTGCGGCGCGAAATGTACTCGTCGGTGCCCTCGCCCGGGTGGCGATAGATGTAAGGCGAGCCGCGCAAGGTAAAGTGGAAGGAGCGGTTGGTTAGCCCCTGCGTCACCGGCGCAAAGCCCGAAAGCTCCTCCTCGCGGCAGGACAGCGCCTGGCAGATATTCGCGATAATCGGGCAGGCGCTGCGAGAGAGAACCCCGGGGTCGAGCGCGCGCAGATCATCTACCGTTTCGAGCGGAGGCAGATCCTCGCGCGGCAGAGCCCGCAGGTCAAGCGGCAGGTCCGCCGTGTGGCGCGCGAGAAAGTCGAATATCGATTCGGCGGGGTCGCGCTCCTCGGCGGGCTCGCGCAGCAGTTCGGCGAGGCGCGCCGCGTCCTCGCAGGTGAAATAAACATACCCGCGCAAAGGGAGGGAGCCCTCGCGCTGCTTCCCCGGGGGCAGAATCTCGCGCACGCGTCCGCCCTCATCGGCAAGCGCGCGGGGACAGGCGCAGCCCCCGTCGGCGGCGGTAATCGTCGAGCGGGAGGGAAGTTGCGTGAAGGCGTTTCGCACAAAGTAGCTCGCCGCGGGGAGAACAAACAGGCCCGCCTCGCCCATGCCCCCCTCCGCGAGCGCGAGGGCGAGCGAGGCAAGGCTCCCGCGCCGAAAGTATTCGGGGTTCGGCAGGAGCGCGACGCCGCACTTCTCGGCGAGGTAGGAGAGATCATCGGCGCGGTAGCCGGTCACGAGCGTAATATCGCGCACGCCCGCCGCGCGCAGCTGAAAAATCACGCGCTCGGCGAGAACCTCGCCGCGCACGCGCGCGCAGGCGATCGGGCGCTCGTAGGAGAGCGGCGCGAAGGCGGGCGCGGCATCATCGGCGAGCAGCACCGCCCGCGGGGGGGAAGCAGAGAAAGCAGACATCGCGAAAAGGGAAGAATCGGGGAAGCGGCGCGGGCGCGGGGCGCGCGGGCGCGGGTACGGGGGATTTGTTCATTACGACGGGAGTATACCACGCTTTTGAACGCTTGTCAAGCGGTAAACGCAAATTTTTCGTCAAAAAGTGATTTTTTTCAATGGGGGTTGCCACAGAAATGAACACGCTCCCATGGGGCGGGCACGGGACGGGACGGGTACGGGACGGGTGCGATCGCGGCGAGGGTGCGACGGGGGTGCGATGGGAGAGCGAACAAAAACCCCTCCCGGGAGGGGAGGGGGCGGGGCGAACGCGCGCGATGCTGGCTTCCTCGTTGTAGGCGGGGATGACGATGTAGAGTGTGTCCATGGGCCTCCTCAAAACGAGGACATCATACCACAAAACGAAGACCGCCGCAAGTCGGCGCGGGCGAGAGAGCCGCCCCTGTAAAAAACAAAGCAACGCCCCGCCGGAGGGGGCCCGGCGGGGCTGGCCTACCCGAAAGGATTCGAACCTTCGACCTTCAGAGTCGGAGTCTGACGCGCTATCCAGCTGTGCCACGGGTAGGTAAAGGGTATTTTACCACATTCCCCCGCGCCTGTAAACCCCCCGCGCGAAAAATCTCGCGCCGCCCGCGCGGAAGGCATCGGGCCTCCCTCGAATAGCCCCTCTCCGCGCCGCGAGGCACCCTTCCACAGCGGCGCGCGCCGTTCACGAAAGTTTTACAAAGAGGGCGCGGCGCGCGGCGCGCTCTTTCCCCGGGAGAAGCTGCGCGCGGCACCGGGACGCGATCCCTCCCCGTAAATTTCAGGCTCCGCGCGAGGAAACCCCACCGCGCGGCGAGCCTCTCGCTCACACTCCTCCGAGGGCGGCGGCGCCTATGATACCGGCGTCGTTGCCGAGCGCGGCGATGACCACTCTCGTCTTGTGCGGCGTGGTTTTCGCGTACTGCTCGCGCAGCACGCGCTCCTCGAGCGCGGCGCGCAGCGGCTCGCCCTCCCCGGCGATCCCCCCGCCGACGCAGAGCACCTCCGGCTGAAAGATGTTGACAAGGTTCGTCAGCCCGAGCGCGACCTCGCTAATATACCGCGAGACGACCTGCCGCGCGGTCTCATCCCCCCCGCGCGCGCCGTCAAAGGCAGTGCGCCCGTCGACCATATCGAGGCGCGGCGAAATCGACCACAGCGCCGAGGCGGGGTGCGCCTCCATCGCCTCGCGCGTGTCGCGAATGAGGGCGCTCGCAGAGGCGTACTGCTCAAAGCAGCCGCGCCGCCCGCACGGGCAGAGCCTCCCGCCCGCGTGAACAACCATATGTCCCGGCTCCAATGCCGAAAAGTTGCACCCCTCGTAAATTTTCCCGCCGAGGACGAATCCTCCGCCGACCCCGGTGCCGAGCGTCACCGTAAGGCTGCTCCCCGAGCCTACCGCCGCTCCCGCGACCGCCTCGCCCAGCGCGGCGGCGTTCGCGTCATTGCCGACGAAAATCCGCGAAAATCCCCCCAGAGCGCTCGACAGGCGTGAGCGCAGCGGGTAGTTGCGCAGGTCCATATTGCAGTAATATTCGACCTGCCCGCTCACGCTGTTAATGACGCCGGGCGACGCGACGCCGAGCGCGGTAAGCTCCTCAAGCTCCGCCCCCGCGTCGTGCAAGACCTCCCGCGAAAGGTACGCCATATCGCCGACCATTTCGTCGACCGGCCGCCCCATTCGCGTCGGCGCGGACCTCTTGCAGATGAGCCGAAGCACCCCGCCCGCGTCCTCCACCGCCCCCACGGCGATATTCGTCCCGCCAAAATCAATCCCAACGCGCATAGTGGTTCATCGAAGTGAAGAATATGTCCGAAATGTAAATTTTAAGCGATATTTGACAAAGAAGCACCGGGTGAGAGATCCGAGCAGCGAACGACGCGCGAGAATCTCGCGCTCGCCCGCGCCGGGCGCTCCCGTGCGGTTTCGAGGGGTCGAGGCGCGTGAGCGGGGTTTGGCGCGCGGTTCGGCGTGCCCTCGTCTTAGCGAAATTCGAGGGGATCGCGGGAGAGCTGTCCCGATATGTCCTCCCCGCGCCCGCCCCCTGCCAAAACAGCCGCGCGATATTCCTCTTAGGGAGCGGCAATCGACCCGCCTCGCGAGGTTGCTCCCCCGCTTCTCCCTGGTCAGTGGAATCACCTCGCCACGCAGTTCTCCCCTTCTCGCGCGGCCTCGCGCTTCATCGAGACGCGCTTTCCCTGAAAATCCTCGGGATGAGGGGGAAAGACAAGGCGCAGAGGAGCGCTGCGTCATCGCGCGCACGCGTATCCCTTCGGCGAGGGCGGAGCCGCGCGGCGGGTTCGGCGGTCTGCGCCAACGCTTCGCGCACAAGAAACCCTGTGGCAAGGAGTGGGCAGTTCTTACCTGCACGGATGGACTCATTGCCCGCCCCCGCGCACCATCGCTCGCCGCTCTCCCCTCAACCCCGCTATAAGCGCAAAAACATACAATGCCCCGCCTCGGCGGAGTTTTTGATATGCGCAAGGCAGGCGGCAAGCCGCTCGTGGAAAGTGGTTCGTGGGGAGTGGATAGACGCGCGCGAGAGCCGCCTCGGGGAAAATTCCGTCACACGCAATGTCGATCGCGCGCGAGCCGAATGCCGTGCATTTCCACTTTCCGCTAACTGAGGGGAAACCTCACCGGGACGCGGCGCGCCCTCCGTGGAGAGTGGTTAGAGACACGGCGCGCAATCCCACTTTCCTGTGAATGAGGGGGGAACCTCGCCCAAACGGGGCGCGTTTCGGCTCACTTTGCTGCCTTTTCGTCCTTTTTCAGCAGATCGCGGATCTCGGTGAGCAGCTCCTCGGTTGTCGGCTTCTTCTCCTCGGGAGCGGCCGCCTCCGCCTCTTTCTTGCGCAGATGCTCGAACTTTTCTTTAGACTTCGTCAGTAGGCGCAGCACAAGGAAAATGCTGAACGCGACGAGCAGGAAGTCTAGGATCGACTGCAGGAACATCCCGTAGTTGAGCGTCGCGCAGCCCGCCGCCTGCGCCGCCGCGACCGTCGGGTAATCGCCTTGCGGTCCGTTGAGGACGACGAACAGCTCGGACAGATTGACTTTGCCGGTCAAAAGCGAGATGAGAGGCGTGATGAGGTCACCGACGAGCGATGACACAATTTTGCTGAAGGCGGAGCCGATGACAACGCCGACTGCCATGTCGATGACGTTGCCTTTCGCGATAAATGCCCGAAAGTCGCTCCAAAAGGTCGACTTTTTCTTCTGTTTTTCCGAATTTGCCATAGAAAACCCCTTTCGACCGGTTTCAAGATTTTCCCGATAACTCACCGCCGCGCTCCCGCGGCGGATTAACACAAATTTGTTTATTTTGAGAACGATGTGTCACCCTCACGCGGAGAAAAAGCTCCCGCGAGAAGGAAGCGCCGCTCTCCCTGCCGATAGGCGCGTCCCCGGGGCGAGGTCACAACCGCGTTGTGAGAGCGCCCTTAATCGTGCCGCTGCGGCGCCGCGAGCGCGGAGAACATCTGCGGCGGAAAAGCGAGCGCGAACAGCTCGCGCAGCCGGTCAAGGTCCTCGCGCAGCGCGAGCGCGCCGAAGAGCGCCTCCAGCCCGCTCGCCTCGCAGTACTGCGCGCGCGTACAGCTGCGCGGATGCGCGCGCCCTACCGCGTTGCGCCCGCGATGGTAAAGCTCGGTCTCGGCGGGCGAAAGATGCGGCAGGAGCCGCGCCACCGCCTCCGCCTGGGCAGGAGCCGTCACAAAGTGCAGCGCGAGGGCGTTCAGCCGCCCCGGGTCGTGCAGGCCTGTCGCGAGCAGAGCGCGCCGCACGAGCGCCTCGAAGACGGAATCGCCGAAATAGGCGAGTGTCCCGCCCGGCGGCAGTGGTTCATCCACGAAAATATCCTGTAAAAATGAAGCGGCGCGGCGAGCTTTGGCGGGCGCCGCGAAACCCCGCGAAAGAGTGCACCGTTCGCGCACAATCCCCCGCGAGAGAGCGTCCCCGTTTTCGCGCGAAAGCTCGCGCGCGAGAGTACCCCGTTCGCGTGAGAGCTCGCGCACGGCCGCTTCGAAAAGCGGCGAGGTTTCGCGGCGCCCGCCGCGCGCGGTTTGTTGTGAATAAGTATAGCATAAAGCAAGGGGGTTGTGCAAGAGGGAGTAGCCAATCGAGGACAAAGCGCAAAGCGCGCGAGAGCGCGGGGGCGAGAGGCTCATCGAATAGGCGACGGGTAACGGCGAGTAGCGGGCAGCGCAAGGGGTGAAAATCTGCGAAACGGGTTCCCTTTTTCGTAGAAGTCAAGTTCGCGCGAGACGGCTGGGTGCAGTGCGAAGTGCGGCAGGTAGCGCGCGGTGAGAGGCATATCGGGCGGTGGCGGCGGCGGGCGGCGCAGCAAAGGTCGCGCCGCGCAAATGAAAACCTCCCCGGCGCGCGAAGCGGGGAGGTCGCGGGAGTATGCGGGGGAGGGGCGCCCCCGGGGCGGGGGTGTGGCGACTCCCCTCACGCATACAGCCCCGTGGAGAAGTACCTGTCGCCCCGGTCCGGCAGGAGCAGGACAACGTTGCCGCGCGGGGAGCGGAGCTTTTTCGCGGCGGCGAGCGCGGCGCCGGAGGAGCTGCCGGCGAGAATCCCCTCGCGCGCGGCAAGCTCTCTCGCCCCGGAAAGAGCCTCGCGGTCGGTCACCTTGACGACCTCGTCGATAAGCGAGAGATCCATCGTCTCGGGGATAAAGTCGTTGCCGATGCCCTCGATATTGTAGTCATCGTGCTCGCCTCCGCCGATAATCGAGCCGACCGGGTCGGCGAGCACCGCGCGCGTGCGGGGGTTTTTCTCCTTGAGGTAGCGCGCGACGCCGCTGAAGCTGCCGCCGCTGCCCGCCCCCGCAACGAAGACATCGACCTGCCCGCCAAGATCCGCGTAAATCTCGGGGCCGGTCGTCTCGTAGTGCACCTCGGGATTGGCGGGATTGGTGAATTGATCGAGAGACACCGCGCCGGGGGTTTCGCGCCGCAGCCGCTCCGCCTCCTCGCGCGCGAGGCGCATGCCGCCCTCGCGAGGCGTTCGCAGGACCGTCGCGCCGAGCGCGCGCAGCAGCGCCGCCTTCTCCTCGGAAAATTTGTCGGGCATAACGAAAATCAGCCGATAGCCGCGGTGCAGCGCCGCCATCGCTACTCCGAGGCCGGTGTTCCCGGCGGTCGCGTCGATGACTGTTCCGCCCGGGGAAAGGATTCCCCGCCGCTCGGCATCATCGAGCATCGCCCGCCCGACGCGGTCCTTCACGCTGCCCGACGGGTTCCACAGCTCAAGCTTGCCGTAGAGCCTCGCCTCCCCCGCGCGGATGTGCGAAAGGCGCACGAGCGGCGTGCCGCCGATGAGCTCGGTCATTGAGGAAAAAAGTGCCATATCTGTCCTCACAAAAAGTCCGCCTCGCGCGCCGTAACCTCGCGCGCGGAATAAAACGCGGCGCTGCCCACCCGTCTTGATAGCGGCGATCTCGCCCCTTGACCTCGCGGGTGAACAGCGGCGCGCGCGCGGAGGTGGTTCCTCGCGGAACCGTTGCGTCCTCGCGCGGAAGTTTGCGCCTGTGCCGCGATCGGCCCGGGGGCGGCCGCCACGCCACGCCTATCTCAGCGCCCCGGAGGCTGCACCCTCAAAGTAAAAAGCGATATTTTCGCGCGGGGTTTTGCGCCCTCACCGCTGCGCCTGCCGCAGCGCGCGCGAAAGATCCTCCCGCAGGTCCTCGAAGCTCTCAATGCCGACAGAGAAGCGCACGAGCCCGTCTCCGATGCCGATCGCGCGGCGGCGCGCGGCGGGAATCGACGCGTGGGTCATCGTTGCGGGGTGACAGACGAGGCTCTCGACGCCGCCGAGGCTCTCGGCGAGCGTAATAAGGCGCAGCGCCGAGAAAAACCGCCTCGCCGCCCCCTCATCGGCAAGGTCAAAGGAGATCATCGCGCCGCCACTGCTCGCCTGTTTGTGCTGCACGGCGGCCCCGCTCGCGCCCGGCAAACCCGGGTAATAAACTCTCTTCACGGCGGGCTGCTCCGAGAGGAAGGCGGCGAGCCGCTCGGCATTTTCCACATGGCGATCCATGCGCACGGCGAGCGTTTTTATCCCGCGGTGCAGCAAAAACGCGTCGAAGGGGCCGAGCACCGCGCCCGCCGCGTTTTGCAGAAATGCGAGCCGCTTGGCGATCGCCTCATCCCGCGTGACGACCAGCCCCGCGACAAGATCGCTGTGCCCGCCCAAATATTTTGTTGCGCTGTGGACGACGATGTCGGCGCCGAGCGCGAGCGGGCGCTGCAGGTAGGGGGTCATGAAGGTGTTGTCGACGATATAGAGCGCGCCGTGGCGGTGGGCGATCTGCCCGGCGGCGGCGAGATCTGTGACGGTCAGCAGAGGGTTCGCCGGGGACTCGACGAGCAGCGCGCGCACATCCGGCGTGAACGCCGCCTCGAGCGCGGCGAGGTTCGTCGTGTCGGTAAGGGTATAGGTCATGCCGAAATCGGCGAGCACCGCGTCGAGCAGGCGGAAGGTGCCGCCGTAGACATTTTCCGAGAGCAGAACGCGATCTCCCGCCTTAAGAAGGCCAAGGACGGCGGCGATCGCAGACATGCCCGAGGCGAAGGCGAACCCCGCAACGCCGCCCTCCAGCTCGGAAATGAGCGCCTCGAGCGCGGCGCGCGTTGGGTTGCCGGTGCGGGAATACTCCCAGCCGGTGTTGCGGCCGAGCTCGGGCTGCGCGAAGGTCGAGGTCTGGTAGATCGGGACGGCGACGGCGCCGGTGCGCGCGTCTCCATCCACCCCGCCGTGAACAAGCGCCGACTCCACGCCGCGATAGCGCGGTTCTGACATAAGTGCCTCCAAAAAAGAATTTGCGCAAATTTGCGCGGGACAGATGGGGGGAATAGTGGGGAGTGGGAAGTGGTTAGCGGAGAGTGTAGTGGAGAGTGGTTAGTGGAGAGGAGAGAGTGAGGAGTGGTTAGTTTAGGTTTCGCGCGGGGGGCGAGCGGGGCGTGGCGCTCCCGCGCCTCCCTTTCCCCGCGGGAAAATTGTACGGGATTCGTCAAAGAACAGGGCGCGGGGGGCGGAACCGCGCCGCGCCGCCCTTTGGTTCGCGCGCGAGGGGTTCACGCATAGAATAGTGAAAAGTGGTTAGTGATTAGTGGTTTGACTCAGGCTTTTTGCGCACGGGGAAAAGCCCATGCCGCACTGGAAAAGCGCGACGCGGCGCGACCGGCTCATGCTCACGCGTGGGGGTTCACGCGAACACTAACCACTAATCACTTCTCTCTACCCACTACTCACTACTCACTATCTCAGCTCTCGTAGCGCAGTTTATCCTCGCTCCAGTCCTCGAGTACCGCGAGCATTTCGCGCGCGGCCTCCCTCGCGCCGGGCAGATCGTGCTCGCGGTAGTTGCCGCACGCGCGCCGGCTCGCGCCGGGGATCTCCCCCTCGAAGGACGCGATATAGGAGAGCGACGCGCGCACAAGATCGATCGCCTCGCGCGGGGAAACGCTATCCCGCACAAGCAGGTAAAACCCGGTGCGGCAGCCCATAGGTCCAACGTAAATGACGCTCTCTCCCAAACGGCTATTTCGCGCGAAGGTCGCGAAGAGATGCTCAATCGTGTGCAGCGCGCCGTTTGAGAGGTAATCCCCGGCGTTCGGCGTCTTCATGCGAATGTCGTAGGTAACGACGTCGCCGTCGACGCGCGAGAGATACATTCCCGGGCGCAGCTTGTCGTGGTCGACCGTGAAACTCGCTATCGTCTGCATAGTCTACTCCTTTTGTAAAAATAGAAGAGGGGAAAGTCGCGCAAATCCGCCCTCGCGAGGCGGGAAATGCGCTCCGGCGGCAAGGGACGGGGCGGCGCGGCGGAAAATCCCGCGCGAGCTATCGCCGCGTTTCCTCCGCCCCCGCGCGAGGAGTTTTCGGGGAGCGGCGCCGCCTTTGCCGCGCGCGGCTCTCCCCTTGCGGCGGGAGAATATTTGCGCGAGCGGCGCGGCAAATCACCCGAATGCCTCTCGGCGGCCCCGTTTCGATCCCCGCGAGGGCATTTTGTCCGCGCGCGGCGGGGGAATTTTCCGCGCGCCGTGCGGACGGAACGCGCGCCGCGAGGAGGGTCACCCCGCGCGCTCCTCGACGAACGAGCGGAACTTGGGGGCGAGGGAGGTCTTCTCCCACGGCAGATCAAGGTCGTCTCGCCCGAAATGCCCGTAGGCGGCGGTCTGCGTGTAGATCGGGCGGCGCAGGTTGAGCGCGCGCAAAATGGCGCCGGGGCGCAGATCGATGAGCGCGCAGACCGCCTCGCGCAGTATCTCGTCCGGCACGGCGCCGGTGCCGCGGCTGTCGAGTGTGACGGCGAGCGGGTGCGCGACGCCGATTGCGTAGGCGACCGAAATCTCCACCTCGTGCGCTAAGCCCGCCGCGGCGAGGTTCTTCGCGGCGTAGCGCGCGGCATACGCGCCCGAGCGGTCGACCTTGGTCGGGTCCTTGCCCGAGAAGGCGCCGCCGCCGTGGCGCGCTACGCCTCCGTAGCTGTCGACGATTATTTTGCGCCCGGTTAGGCCCGTGTCGGCGGCAGGCCCGCCGAGGACGAACTGCCCGGTCGGGTTAAGGAGCAGCTGCGTCTCGCGCGTGAGGAGCCGCTCGGGGACGGCGCGGGCGATGACCTCGCGCCGCAGGTCGGCGGTGAGGCGATCGCGCGGGACATCCGGGTCGTGCTGCGACGAGAGAACGAGCGCGGCGACGCGCGGCTCTCCCTCGCCATAGCGGAGGGTGACCTGCGCCTTGCCGTCCGGGCGAAGGTAGGGAATACGGCCCGAGACGCGCGCCTCCTCCAGGCCCCGCGCGAGCTTATGCGCGAGCACAAGCGCGAGCGGCAGCATCTCGGGCGTTTCGTCGGTAGCGTAGCCAAAGACGATGCCCTGATCCCCGGCGCCGAGGCTCGGGGGCGGGGGTCCCTCTCCCGCGCCGGGAGCGCGCGCGGCGCTTTGGAGCGGCGGGAGGCTCTCTTTTTCTATTTCGCGGGAGGGGGAATCGCCCTCGCCCCGCCGCTCGAGCGGGGTATCGACGCCGCGGGCAATGTCGGGCGACTGGCGCTCGATGCGGGTGAGAATTTCGGCGGTGTCGCCGCAGAAGCCGAAGCGAGGGTCTCGGTAGCCGATACTCTTGACCGTCGAGCGCACCACCCCCTCAAGGTCAACGGCGGCGTCCGGCGAGGCGGAAATTTCCCCCGCGAGAAAAATGGTGTTGCTCTTGGCGAGCGTCTCGACGGCGACGCGCGCCCTCGGGTCAATTGCGAGATAGGCGTCTAAAATCGCGTCGGAGATTGTGTCGCAGACCTTGTCCGGGTGCCCGCGCGTCACGCTCTCGCAGGTAACAAAAGTGGGGTGCATATGAGGTTGCTCCTTTCATTGGAAAACCGGCGCCGATAGGTCTTTTTTCACCCACGGGCGGGGCGAGCTCGCCCTCGGTTTTCTCTTTTTCGAATAAAGAACAGGCGCGGCGGCGCTCCCGCGTCAGATGTACAGCCCGTAGCTCTCCGCCTCGCGCTCGCCCTTCTTTGCGAGGATGATGTGCACGTTCTCAAACGCGCGCATTTCGTTTGCCCCCTCTGCGAAGAAGCGCGCTTGCAGCTTTGCGGGAGTGGCGTGCTCGTCGACGAGGAAGCCGCAGCGCTCTAAAATATCGGAGATCTCCCGCACCGTGTAGCCGTGGAGCATTTCCTCGCCGAGGCGCGAGGTAATTTCGCGAAGGAGCCGGGCGCGCGGCGGGGAGGTTTCGTCCGGGAAGTCGAGCACGAGCTTGCTCCCCGCGGACGAGAGCGACCCGATTTTGCGCAGCGTCATCTCAAGGGCGGGCGGCGCGAGGTAATAGCTCACGCCGAGCAGCGCGAAAAAAGAGGGCGCGCGCGCGTCAAACCCCGCCGCCGCAAGAGCCGCCGCGAGGTCGTCTTGCAGGAAATCGACCGGGACGAGCGCGGCCGTTTCGGGCAGACTCCAGCTGAGATCGCGCAGGCGCGCGCGCTTGTAGCGAAGCGTGTCGGGGTGGTCGAGCTCGAAGACGCGAATGGCGCGATCGGTATTGCGGAAGGTGAAGGTGTCCATCCCCGCGCCGCAGATGACATATTGGCATCCGCCGCGCTCATAAGAGAAGCGCGCGAGCTCCCGCTCGGCAAACGCCGCGCGCGAGAGGGGAATGGGCGCAATGAGCTCACGCAGAGCCCCCCGCACCGCGCGCGGGGCAAAGCCGACGGCATCGCGGGCGAGGTCCTCATCGAAGTCGCAGGCGATGAGCGCGCCAACTCGCTCGTACTCCTCGCGGCCGAGCAGGTCGAAGGCGAGGGTGTCGTCGAATATCTTAGGGCGGTCAAAGCTTGAGTGATAGGCGCGGGCGAACGCGCAGAGCTTCGCCGTCACGCTCTCCTTCGTGGCAATCATCCGTTTTCCTCTTTCCTCGGGCAAAAGAAAACCGCCGGAACTATCGGCGGCGGGAATGTTTCGCGCTCGGGCAACATCGCGCCGAACTCTCGCCGCATTTTCCGCGCAAACAACACCCCGCAAGGGGCAGGTGGGAAAAAGAGGAAAAAGAAACGAGAGCGAACATTAGAAAGAGGAAACGGGCAAATGCCGCGCCGCGCGCAAGCGGGGCGGGCGAGGGACGCGACAGCGGGGGGTGAGGCGGGCGCAAATGGTGCTAATCCATATCGGGATAGTAGGGATTATAGCATAGGGAAAAGGGTTTGTCAAGAGGGGGAAGGGGAAAGGGGGAATTTTGGCGAGAGGGCGGCATTTGGGCTTTGCGCCTTCGGGGATGGGAAGGGGGGATTTCGATGAGGGCGGTTTTTCCGCGCGGCGCAAAACTCCCCCGGCCTCTTCGGCCGGGGGAGTTTTCTATTGTCCGCTCCGCTCACCGCGGCAGGCCGCGGCGGGCGGAAACCGGATTTTCTCGGGAAAAATCGCCCTTCCTACAGAATCTGTATTCTGTTGCAAATCGGAAAAGAAAAAGTCACCGTTTCCGGGGGCGATTTGGCTGAGTTTCCCGCGAAAAGAGGATAAAGTCTGCGATTTTCGTGAAAAGACCGCGCGCGGCGGAAAAAATATTCCCGCGGGGAAGAAATTGCGCCGGAGGCTTGACCTTTAGGTGAGAATGTGGTATACTACCCGCGAACTAAGGTCTCGCGACCTAACATCGACCCCATCGAAAAATCTCCATTTGCAACAGAATACAGATTGTGTTGCTTTTCACGAAAGGAAGGCAAAAACGGCGCTGCGGCGCGGAGGAAACGCGATGAACAAGACAGTCACTTTGGGCAAACACAAAGGAGCGGCGCGACGCGCGACGGCGGGCGCGCTCGGCGCGGTGATTCTCCTCAGCGTGCTCTGCTCGCTCGCGGGGGTTTTCTCCCCGGTGAGCGCGGCGGCGGAGGGGGCAGCGGTCACACACGGGGTGGAGCGGCACGCCGACCCCTCGACCATGGACACCTACACCGAAATGCTCGACCTCTCAGGCAGCACGCGCGACGCGGGGCGGCTCTGGACCGACAAGAGCGTCTTCGCCTACGGCAAGAACGCAACGGCGGGAGAACGCGTGGTGCAGGACAACGCGCTGCTGCTCAACCCCGCCCTCGACGGGGTAACGGGCACCTCGCAAACTATCCCGGTAGACGCGGATTTTCTCGAGGTCTTCAGCGCGCTGGGGTCAAGCCAGCGTCTCTCGCAGAATATCCCCATCGACCTGATCGTCGGGATGGATATTACCCATTCGATGCTAAGAACATCCGCCCCCAGTGAACAAGATAACGCAATTGAGCAAAGAAAAACTTGGAAAGGCACTCTCGGAGACAATGGCGGCACAATGGTGGATTCCAACCTCGCGCGTTCTCTCGTCGCGGCAAACGGATTGTTCCGGCGCATTTATCAACATTCGCCAGACAGCCGTATCAGCGTCGTTGTCTATTGGGGCAGCGGCTATCAGCTGATTCCGTGGTATTCCGGGCTTATTCAATTTACCGGTTACTCGGTGCGCTGTGACAGAACAGATAGAGGACCTTTAACCTCAGATGATACAAGTAGAGTTGGAACAGAGTCCGAACAATATCAGCCTTTTGCTTCGGAAGGTTCAGCCGACCTTTTGTCTTATCGCGCCGGTTTAACCGAAGCGGTGTTTCACTATACCGTCACAGATTCCGAAGGAAGCCTATCAGACGGCAGCTCGCAGAACGGCGATTATGTTTATGACCCGGTATACGGAACCATTTACAAGTACCCGCTCGGTGGAGCACCGGAGCACGATCTTTCGAACGAGAACATCGTTCAGAAAAAACGCACTTGGAATGGTCAAAGCAACAAATGGAACTCGTGGTCAGATAGCATAAAATGCAGCATCGGAAAAATCACACTTCAAAACGGTGGTGAGGACATTACCGATAAGGTGCAAGCCGTAGGAACACCTGCGCTGTGCGGCGGCACGGGACTGGAAGGCGGCATCTACACGACGATGAGCGCGGTGCGCAACGTCAAGGACGATGTCACCTTCCAAATGATCGACGGCTCGACGGTGACGCGCATCCCCGCCGTGGTTATCCTCGGCGACGGCAACACCAACCATGTTCTCGTCAAGGCGGGCGACCCGGACGCGGCGCGAACCGGTGGTGACGGGCAAAGGGAAGACACCAACGATAAACTTACTTCGACCGGAACATCTGGCGATTGGTGGAATCCGGACACGGATTCTAATAAAGAAGGCGATCAGCTCAAATCGGCGGCTACTTCAGGCGATCGCAACGCAGTGGCGGACTTCAATGCCGTTTTGCAGGCGGCGTATTGGAAAGCGGCGATTCATAATGTCTACAATTTGGGAAGCAAAGAAACCCTCGTTTACACCATCGGACTTGCCGCCAACCCGCCTTGCTTTGACCCGGCAAATTTCTTTCTAAAAGAAGACGCTGCCAATGGGCAGAATAAATTTAAAACATATCAAGCATATTTAAATTGGCAAGCCGGTACCGAACTCCCGATGAGCGAAACCTCTACCGAATTAGGTTTCAAGCAGTCAGGATATACCGACGGCAAAGTTCTTCATATTCAGTCAAACGCCGCCAGCGGTTATGACACCGTATACGCTATGCCCTACAGCTTAGCGCGACCTGCCGGAACAATTTACAACTACAATAAGCTCCCCGAAACGGGCGAACCGTTCGGGGTTAAAATGTCAGACCTTAAC
>CAZYCC010000031.1:0-18535 GCA_964645985.1 uncultured Lachnospiraceae bacterium
CAACTTCCTCGGCATTATGCAGAACGAGTGGGCGGGCGCGCAGGCGTTCTCCTCCTTCGACACCTACCTCGCCCCCTTCGTCAAAGTCGATAACCTCACACAGCGGGAGGTCAAGCAGTGCATTCAGTCGTTCGTTTACGGGGTTAATACCCCCTCGCGCTGGGGCACGCAGGCGCCTTTCTCAAACATTACCCTCGACTGGACCGTGCCGAAGGATCTTGCCGATATGCCGGCGATCGTCGGCGGCCGCGAGATGGACTTCACCTACGGTGACTGCAAAAAAGAGATGGACATGGTGAACAAGGCGTTCATCGAAATTATGACCGAGGGCGACGCCAACGGGCGCGGCTTTCAGTACCCCATCCCCACCTATTCCATCACGCGCGACTTTGACTGGAGCGACACCGAAAACAACCGCCTGCTCTTCGAGATGACCGCCAAATACGGCACGCCCTACTTCTCCAACTATATCAATTCCGATATGGAGCCCTCGGACGTGCGCTCGATGTGCTGCCGCCTGCGGCTCGATCTGCGCGAGCTGCGCAAGAAGTCGGGCGGATTCTTCGGCTCGGGCGAGAGCACCGGGTCGGTCGGCGTCGTCACAATCAATATGCCGCGCATCGCCTATCTCTCGGCGAATGAGCGGGAGTTCTACGAGCGGCTCGACCGGATGATGGACATTGCCGCGCGCTCACTCAAGACCAAGCGCACGGTGATTACAAAGCTTTTAAACGAGGGGCTGTACCCCTACACGAAGTACTATCTCGGCACCTTCGAGAACCACTTCTCGACAATAGGCCTTGTCGGGATGAACGAGGCGGGGCTCAACGCGCGCTGGCTGCGCGCCGATATGACCGACCCGCGCACGCAGCGCTTCACCGTCGAGGTGCTCAACCATATGCGCGAGCGCCTCTCCGACTATCAGGAACAGTACGGGGACCTCTACAACCTCGAGGCGACCCCCGCCGAGTCGACCTCCTACCGCCTCGCCAAACACGACGTCGAGCGCTACCCCGACATCATCACCGCGGCGGAGCCGGGCGGCACGCCCTACTATACCAACAGCTCGCACCTGCCGGTCGGTTTCACGCAGGACATCTTCGAGGCGCTCGACATCCAAGACGATCTGCAAACACTCTACACCTCCGGCACGGTCTTCCACGCCTTCCTCGGTGAGAAGCTGCCCTCTTGGGAGAGCGCGGCGGCGCTCGTGCGCAAGATCGCCGAGAACTACCGCCTGCCCTACTACACCCTCTCGCCGACCTACTCGGTCTGCCGCGAGCACGGCTACCTTGCGGGAGAGCATTTTACCTGCCCGCACTGCGGGAAGGAAGCGGAGGTCTACTCGCGCATCACCGGCTATTATCGCCCGGTGCAGACCTGGAACGCCGGCAAGACGCAGGAGTACAAGCAGCGCCGCGAGTACGACATCGCGGGCTCGGCTCTTCGCCACAACGGCCCCCTGCAAAAGGGGGGCGAGGCGCAGCCCCTCGCTGCCGAAGCATCGCGCGCGGTAGAGAACGCAGCAGAGAGCAAAGCGCCGCGCGAGGAGGGGGTGTGGCTCATCGCGACGAGAACCTGCCCCAACTGTAAACTCGCCGTCTCGCTGCTCGAGCGCGCCGGCGTGCCATATGAGAAGGTCTACGCCGAGGAGAACGAGGACCTCTGCCGAGATCTCGGCATCCGGCAGGCGCCGACCCTCCTCGTCCCCGCCGAGGGCGGCGTTACTCAATACGCCGGTGTCGGCGAGCTGCGTCAATACCTCAAGCAATTCGAGCAAACCCGCGCGTGATCCCCGCGCCGTGCGCGTTCGCCCGTGGTCTCTTTTTCCCCTATAAAATCCCCGGAGAGCTCTCCGGGGATTTTGCCCCCTCTCCTCTTTACTTTGAAAAATGGTTGACATCCTCATCGTCGGCGGAGGCCCCGCGGGTCTCACCGCCGCCATCTACGCGCGCCGCGCGCAAAAGAGCGTTCTCCTCATTGAGCGGGACGCCATCGGCGGGCAGATGACCCAATCCCCCAAAATCGAGAACTACCCCGGCTGCCCGGATCTCTCGGGAAACGCCCTCGCCGAGGCGATGCTTGACCGCGTCCTCTCGCTCGGCGCCGATATTTCGCTTGAGCGTGTAACCGCAATCGCTCCCCTCCCGGCGAGGGAGGGTTTTCTCGTCACGACCGATGAGACGATGCACGAGGCGCGCTGCGTCATCCTCGCGACCGGGGTCAAGCACCGCCGCCTTCGCGTCCCCGGCGAGGAGGAGCTGACCGGGCGGGGGGTCTCCTACTGCGCGGTCTGCGACGGCGCGTTCTACCGCGAGAAGGACGTCGCCGTCATCGGCGGAGGCAACTCGGCTACCCAGGAGGCGACTCTGCTCGCGGGGATCTGCCGCCGCGTCACGATTGTGCAGGATTTGCCAACCCTCACGGCGGAGGAGAGCTCCCGCGCGGCGCTCGCGCGCCTGCCGAATGTAGAAATCCGCACCTCGCGAAAGGTCATCGCCTTTTGCGGGGAGGGGGCGCTCGCCTCGCTTCGCCTCACCTCGCCCGAGGGCGAGGAGATTCTGCCGGTCTGCGGCGCCTTCGTCGCGATCGGGCTCGAGCCGGACAACGCCGCCTTTGCCGACCTCATCGCCCTTGAGGAGGGGTATATTGCCGCGGGCGAGGACTGCGAGACTACCGCCCCCGGCATCTTCGCGGCGGGCGACTGCCGCACCAAGAGCGTGCGCCAGATCACAACGGCGACATCCGACGGCAGTGTCGCCGCGCTCGCCGCTATCCGCTACCTCGACCGCCGCGCGTCCTGCGCGTGACCCGCGCACCTCGCTTTGCGGGGAAGGCGACAGAGCTGCCGCGCTCCGCTTCGGCGCGTCGCCTCGAGCGTCCTTCGCCGAAAACGCCCCGCCTCAAATCCCGCCATCGCCGTTTTCTTCGAGGGCACACCCGTTCCCGCCCCGAGCACGCTCCCATTCCCATTCCCTATGCTTACGCTCTTTACCGGCGCGCCGAGCAGCGGCAAGACCGCCGCGCTTCACGAGCGCGTCGCCGACCGGCTCGCCGCGGGAGGGTCCTGCCTGCTGCTCGTGCCCGAGCAGCAGGCGCTATACTCCGAGCGGCTGCTCGCCGAGCGCACGGAAAGCCTCGGTGTGGCGACCCTCTCGCTCGAGGTGCTCTCCTTCCGGCGCCTCGCCAACAGCATCTTCCGCAAGTACGGAGGGCTTTGCTATCACTATGCCGATGCCGGCGCGCAGCTTCTGCTGCTCTGGCAGGTTTTCCGCGCGCAGAAGGGCAGCCTTCGCGTCTACGGCTCGGTGGATCTTGACGAGCGATCGACCATCGACGCAATGCTTGCCGAGATTCGCGCCTGTAAGCGCGCGGGAATTACCCCGGACGAGCTGCAGGCGGCAGCAGACGCTCGCCGCGCGAAAAAGGGCGAACCTGACCCGGTCGCGAACAAGCTTTCCGACGTCGCTCTCCTTACCGCCGCCTACGATGAGCTGCTCGCGCGCAGCTTTGATGACCCGGAGGAGGATCTCACGCGCGCGTGCGACCTTCTCGAAAGGGGCGGCGGAGAGGACTTTTTCGCGGGGAAGTACGTCTTCCTCGACGGATTTTTCAGCCTTACCGGGCAGGAGCTCGCCCTGCTCTCGCAGATCATCTCGAGCGTCGAGAGCGTGACCGTTTCGCTCGCCGCGCGATACTGCGAGGAGCGGCAGTTCCTTTCCGATAAAGTGGGGCGCTTCGCCTCGGCGCTGCAGCGCCTTGCGGCAGGCGCGGGGGTCGATGTGAAGGTGGAGCCCTTCGAGGAGAGTATCGGGGCGCCGCTCCCGCCCGCGCTGCGCTTCGTGGAGGAGCATTTCGGCGGGCCCTCGCCCGGCGACCCACCCCCCGCGCGCGATGTGGTGCGGATTCTCTCCTGTCCCACGCAAATTGAGGAGGTCGAGGCGCTCGCCGCCGAAATTCTCGCCGATGTGCGCGCCGGCGGGCGCTTTCGCGACCATATTATCGCGGCGCGAGACCTTGACGGCTACGAGAACCTCATCGAGAGCGTCTTTCGCCGCTGCGGCATTCCGCTCTTTCGCTCGCGCCGCGAGAGCCTGCTCTCATCGGGCGCGGTGCACACCATCCTTGCCGCGCTCGAGGTCATTCGCAGCGGCTACCGCTGCGAGAGCGTGATTGATTACATAAAGACAGGTTACGCCGCCTACGCCTCGCCTCTCAAAGACAGTGATGAGGGGCGCGAGGTCGTATGTAGCAGCGCCATCTTCCGCCTCGAGGACTACGCGCGGATGTGGAACATCAAGGGCAGGGACGCTTGGACCGCTCGCCCCTTCCGCCTCCACCCGGACGGCTACGGCGCCGCGGAGCCGGAGACTCCCATAGAGGCGGAGCGGGTGCGCGCGCGCCTTGCCCGCCTGACAAAGACGCGCGACCGCCTGCTATCCCCGCTTACCCCCCTCGCCGATCTTTTCCTGAAAAGCTCCGGTGAAAATGAGGTTACCGTGCGCGAGGCGGCGGGCGCGCTCTACACTTTCCTTGACGAGGGCATTCACCTGCGCGACTCGCTTCGCCGCGAGAGCAGCGGCGCGCGATCTCGCGGAGAGCTCGCGGAGGCGGAAGTGCTCGCGCAGCTCTGGAGCGCAATCTGCGGTGCGCTTGACGCGGCGGTGGGCGCGGCGGGAGACCTGCCCTGCAATGTCGCGCTCTTCGCGCAAATCCTGCGCGCGGTCTTCTCCTGCGAGAGCCTCGGGAGCATCCCCACCGGTGTCGACGAGGTACTGTTCTCGGACGCGCTGCTGCTGCGCGGGGTCGACGTGCGCCACGCGCATCTGCTCGGCGCGAGCGAGGGGGACTTCCCCGGCACCCCGAGCGAGGACACCATCCTCGGCGATGAGGGGCGGCGGGAGCTCTACGAGTTTCTCGGGGAGGGGCGGACGCTGCCCGGCAGCGCGCAGGACAAAATGACAGACGAAATTCACGCCTTCTACCGCGCGATCACCCTGCCGACCGAGCGGCTCACCATCTCCTACCCGAGAAAGGATGTTACCGGCGCGGCGAAAGAACCATCGCTCGCGCTGCTCGAATTAACCGAGCTGCTCGCGCTAGAGGAGGAGCGCTACGAGGACACTCCCCCGCTCGAGCGGGTTATCGACCGCGAGAGCCTGCTCGCGCTCGCCCTGCGAGGGGGCGAGGGGAGCGCGTCCCTGTACGCCTACTGCAAGGAGACCGAAGCGGCGGATATGCCCCCGCGCGAGGGGGAGGGCGCGCGGCGCGCGGGGATATCTGATCTTGCGGGAGGCATCTGCTCGGGGGAGGATAGAGTGGTCTTGTCCGAGGCTGATCTTCGCGCGCTGCGCACGGTCTCCCCAAGCCGCCTCGACCTTTTCGCCTCCTGCCCGCTCTCCTATACGCTGCAATATGTCCTGCGATTGCGCGAGGAGGCGACGCCGAACCCCGGCGCCAATCATCGCGGAAGCGTGACACATCTCGTCCTCGAGCGCGTGCTGCGAGACCTTTCGCGGGAGGGAAAAATCGGGAGGGTGGTTCTCCCCGAGCGGGAAACCGCGCAGCGTGTGCAGAAAGTTCTCGATGAATATAGGGAAACCGTCATCGGGGAGGGGGGCGGCGAGGTTCCGCCGCGCCTAACGCAGCTGCTCCGCCGCGTGGGGCGCACGCTCGTCCTCACTCTCACCGACATTCAGGAGGAGTTTTGCGCGAGCAAATTCCGCCCGATCGCGTTTGAATTGCCCGTTGGCGAGGGCCGCTTCGCTTCCTCCGGCGGCGGCATCCCCGCCCCGGTTTTCCCGGATCCTGCGGCCGGCGCGGGGAGCGTCCCCCCCGGCGGCGAGGTTCGCTTGAGAGGAAAGATCGATCGCGTCGACGCGTACACGAGCGGCGGCATCACTTACTTACGCGTGGTCGATTACAAGACCGGGGCCAAGAGCTTCTCTCGCGCGAATATTTTGCGCGGCTTTGACCTGCAAATGCCTCTCTACCTCAATGCTCTCCTGCGCGAGGAGAGCGCGTGTGCCCTCGGCATCGAAGGGTCTACCGCCCCCGCGGGATTTATCTACTACAGGGCGAGCGTCCCCTCGGTCAAGCTCGAGGGCGGCGAGGATGAGGAGGAGACGCTTCTCAAGGTGAAAAAGGGTATCTCCCGCAGCGGCGTCGTTCTTTTCGATAGTAACCGCGAGGTTTTAGGCGCGAGCTGCCCGGATTTGCAGCGATACCCCGTTTCGGGCGTGGCGCTGAGCGAGGACGGAACGCCGAAAAAAGGCAAGGACAAAGCCCTTTCCCCCGATGAAATGCTCTCCCTTGTGAAAAAGGAAACCCCCGCCGCGCTCCTGCAAAGCGTCGCGAGGATGCGCGCGGGCGAGGCGAGCGCCGCCCCGCGAAAGCACAATAACCACCTGCCGTGCGAATATTGCCGCTACAAGGCGGTCTGCCGCTCGCGCTCTCTCACCATGCCCCTCGCCGAGGAGGAGAGCGCTTCCTTCACCGACGAAACCGATGGCTAAAGGAAGGAAAGGAAAGCACCCATGACCCCCAATGGCGAACCGATTACCGCCCGCGCGACGCCCTCCTCTCTTGCCGCGGCGCTGCCGCTCACCCCGGCGCAGCGGCTGGCGGTGTCCTGCCGCGAGGAGCCGCTGCTCGTTTCGGCGGCGGCGGGCTCCGGCAAAACGACCGTTCTCTGCGAGCGCATCCTCGCCCGCCTGCGCGAGGAGGAAGACTTTTCGCTTGACAATATCCTCGTCGTCACCTTCACGCGATCGGCTGCGTCTCAGCTGCGCGCCAAGCTTTCGGAAAAGCTGCGTGCCGAGGTGACGCGCGACCCGGGAAACGCCCGCGTCCGGCGCGAGCTGTCGATTCTGCCGCGCGCGCGCATCGGGACGATTCACTCCTTCTGCTTTACGCTTTTGCGGCAGAACTTCGCCGCGCTCGGCATCTCCCCAGCCTTTCGCGTTATCGAGCAGGGCGAGGCAAAAACCATCGCCCTTGCCGTGATGGAGGACATTGTCGACGAATTTTACGAGGGAACGCACCGCGCCCGCTTCGAGCGCTTATCCGACATGATCTCCCCGAGCGGGGACGACACCCTCGCGCAAGACCTGCTCGGCGTCTACTCACGCCTTCAAAGCGAGCGCCGAGGCATCGCGCTCCTTAGCGATACTTTGGAAAATCTGCGCGCCGCCGATAGTGAGATGAGCGGGGGCGGAGGCGATTTTTTCAAGACCGACGAGGGAAAGCTCCTGCAAAAGAATCTGCTTTTGCACCTTGAATATTATCGCAAACCCTACGAGGAGGTTCTCTCCTACATCGGGGGTCTTGAAGGGATCGATCGCGAAAGAGCAGAGAAAAAGTACGGCGAGGCCTTCCGCGACGACTATAAATACCTAAAACGGATGATTGCGGCGGCAGGGGAGGGCTACGCCGCGCTGCAAGCCGCCATTTGCGATGAGGAGAGGGACGAGGGTAACCCGGAGAAAAGAAAATGGGAAGTCCTCGGGCGGGGCGGGAAAAAAATTGACGGGTGCGACCAGTTTAAAGACACATATCGAAAAAATTTCAAAGAGAAGCTCGATCTATGCTCTCCGAGGACTCGGATCCAGCTTGGCATTTCTTTCCCTCCCGAGGGGCTGCGCGATGCCGCGCGCGCTGCGGCGGATCTGCTTGAAACGCTCTCGCTTGTTCTGCGCGCCTTTGACCGCCGCTACTCGGACGAAAAAAAGCGCCTCAGCGCGCTCGACTTTGCCGACGCCGAGCGCAGGTGCGTCGATCTGCTGCTCTATCCGAACACCGAAAATCCGACCCAGGTCGCGCGGCAGATCGCATCGAGCCTGCGCGAGGTCTACATCGACGAGTATCAGGACGTAAACGAGCTGCAGGACGCGATCTTTCGCGCGGTAGCGCCGGAGCGCCGCTTTATGGTGGGCGACATCAAGCAGAGCATCTACCGCTTCCGCGGCGCCCGCCCGAGCGTCTTTCGCGGCTATCGTGAGCGCTTCACCCCGGTTGGCGAGGACGGCAAACTTCCCCCGAACGCCGCCGGCAGCACCAAAGGCGCGACGATTTTTCTCTCGGACAACTTCCGCAGCGACAGCAGCGTTATCCGCTTCGTGAACGACGTTTTCGCTTCGCTCTTCCCGCGCAGCGGCGACTTTGCGCCGGAGGACGCCATCCCCTACGACAAGCCCGACCGCCTTATAAAGGGCAAGCAGGGCGACAAAAACCTCCCGGTCGAGCTGTGGCTAGTTGACAAGCATCTGCAAAGCGACCTCACGGTGAAAGACTCCGCTGCCGACACCTCCCCAAGCGAGGACAAAAGCGCCGACGCGGACGATCCCGCGCCCGACGATGCCGCGCACGCGAAAGAAATCGCCGTGAAACCGGAGGCGGCGCTCGTCGCGGCGATCGCATCGGACCTCATCGCCGGGGGGCGAGCGCCCGAGGAGATTTGCGTCCTCGTGCAAAAAAACGATCTTCTCGCAGACCTTGACGCCGCCTTTCGCGCGCGAAAAATTCCCCTCTCGCAGGGGCGGCAAGTCGATTTCTATTCGCGCCCGGAGATTCTGCTGCTCCACGCGATCCTGCGCGCCATCGACAACCCGATGCGCGACACCGACCTTGTCGCCGTGTTGCGCAGCCCGCTCTTCGGTTTCACCCTCACAGATCTCGCGGATTTGCGGGGGGGAGGGGGCGGCAGCTACTACGGCGCCCTTTGCCGCAGGGCCGGCAGAGCGGGCAAAATTCCCGCCGAGGCGGGGGCGAGCGCTGACGGCTCCGATCCCGCCGATGAGAGCGACCTTGAGTGCTATCTCGATGACGACGACACCGCCGCCACCCCTATCCTTGACGAGGACGGCGAGGGCGAGACCGAAGCTCCCACCGACAGCTCGGTTGTCGACGAGCCGCTTTGCACCGCTCTTCTCGAGAAGTGCAACCGTCTGCTTGACTTTCTTTCGCGAGAGCGGCGCAAGTGCCGCACTCTCTCCCTTGACAAGCTGATATTACAAATCGAAAGCGAGTATTCGCTTTTGCCGATGATGACGGCGGGGCTCACTCCCGAGGAGGCGGACAGCGCGCGCACGGCCCTGCTTGCCTACGAGCGAAGCGCCCGCGCTTATGCGGTGAGCGGGGGGAGCCTCTCGGGCTTCCTTAACCTCGTGGAGGATCAGAAAAAGGCGCGCGAGAAGGAGAGCGATCGCGGCGCGGGGCTCGCGCCGCAGAGCGGGAAGGTGCGCGCGATGACCGTTCACAGCGCAAAGGGACTGGAGTTCCCGGTGGTTATCTACTACGGCGGCCTTGTGAACCTCCACTCGGAGAAAGGCAGCAGGCCCTATGTTTTCGACTCGGCGCTCGGGCTTGCCCTCACCCTCCCGGACAAGACCGGCTACGGCAAAATCGATCCGCCGAGAAAGAAGGCGACTGAGCTCAAAGACGACTTCGCCGAGCTTGCTGAGCAGATGCGGCTTGTCTATGTCGCGCTGACGCGCGCGAAGGAGAAGTTGATTCTCACAGGGCGTTGCAGCAGATCCAACACAGGGACATATCTCGCCAAAATGCGCGACCTCTCGCGCCACGCGAGCGTCCTTGATTATTTGAGCAACCGCAATGTTATCTCCTGGGTGCTGCTCGCGCTCGGCGACAAAATAGAAGACTATACGGTAAACGGCAACAAGGAGGCCCTCGCGCTCGGGGCGCGATTGAAGGAGGCTTCTCCCGCCGCGCGCCCGACCGGTGAGATAGCCGCGCTTTCCCCCGAGGATAGATCCCGCCTTGATGAGCGGCTGTCCTTCGTTTACCCTTACCGCGGCGAGGTGGGGCTGCCGGCGAAACTCTCGGCGTCCCGCCTCTGGCCGGACATTCTCGATGAGGACGCCGCCCGCCCGGAGGGCGAGCCGGGCGGGGACGGGGCGCGCTACGATTTTTCCCGCGGCGGCAAGCGCGTGCGCGAGGATCTTCTTCGCGCGAGGACAAGCGCCGCGCTCAAGGCGCGCCCGCGCTTTCTTTCCGAGAAATCCTCGAGGGCCAGCGCGGCGGAGAGAGGCACCGCGACGCACGTCTTTATGCAGTTCTGCAGCTTCGCCTCCGTGCGCGCGCACGGTGTCGCGGCGGAGTGCAAACGGCTCGTCGAGCGGCGCTTTCTCACGCAGGAGGTGGCGGACCTTGTCGACCAATCGCAGCTTGAAACCTTCTTTGCGTCGGATCTTTTCCGCGAAATGGAGCGGGCAGAGCGCGCGGGACATCTTTACCGCGAGCAGCGCTTCAACATCCTGCTCCCCGCCGCGTGGTTCACCGAGGACGAGGGCACCCGCGCACGCCTTGGTGGGGAGCGCCTGCTCGTGCAGGGGGTCATTGACTGCTTCTTTGAGAGCGCGCCTCGCGAGGGCTCGCGCGGCGAGCTGGTTCTCCTTGACTACAAGACCGACCGAGTGACCGACGAGAACGCCCTGCGCGAGGCGCACCGCCAGCAGATGGTCTACTACAACGCCGCGCTTGAGCAGATCTACCGCCGCCCCGCCGACCGCGCTCTCCTTTGGAGCTTCTTCCTCGGCCGCGAAGTTGCCTACTCCCCCGGCGACATCGCCCACCCGGACCTGCCCTGAGGCCGGCATTTAGCGCGGCAGAGCCTTCGCGCGATGTTTCGAGGAAGCAAACCCGACCCCGCCGCGCGGGGCCGCGGGTTTCCTTTGATATTCCCTCGCGCCCTCTCGCGCAAAAAGCACGCGCCCGCGCTCCTCGGCCGCCGCGCTCGCCTCGCCACGCGCCCTACATCCCTTCCTATGAGAAAACTGCTGCCCTATTTTCGCGCCTACCTCCGGGAATGCCTGCTCGCGCCGCTGCTGAAGTTCGCAGAGGTATTGCTCGAGCTGCTCGTTCCGCTCGTTATCGCCTCTCTTATCGATGAGGGGATTGGCGGCGGAGCGGGGGCGGGGTATATCTCTCGCGCCTGCCTCTTTCTCGTTGCGATCGGCGCGATCGGGCTCGGCTGCACTCTCATCGCGCAGTTTTTTTCGGCGCGGGCGGCGTCCGGCGTCTGCCACGATCTGCGCCGCGATCTTTTTCATAAGGCAACGCATATGTCGAGCGATGACGCGGCGGCGCTCGGCGCATCGACCCTCCTCTCGCGCCTGCTCGGCGATGTCGACGGGCTGCACACCGGCATCAATATGACGCTGCGGCTCCTGCTGCGCTCCCCGCTCGTCGTGCTCGGCGCCGTCGTGATGGCGTTCACCGTCGACGCGCGCGCCGCGCTGATTTTCGCCGTCGCCATTCCGGTTCTGCTTGCCTCCGTCTTCTTTCTCCTCGCGAGGACCCTGCCCGACCGCCGCCGCCTGCGCGCGCGCTCGGACAATCTTCTCCTCCTGACCAAAGAGAACCTCGAGGGCGTGCGTCCGCTGCGCGCGATGGGGCGCGAGGCACGCGAGGAGCAGACCTTCTCCGAGAAAAACGCCGCCTACACGCGCCTTGCCGAGCAGGTGGGGCGAGCCTCAGCGCTTCTCAATCCGCTGACCTATGTTCTGCTCAACCTCGCGGTGGTAGCGCTCTTGCGCCTGTCGGGCGCGCGCGTGCAGACCGGTGCCCTCACGACCGGCGAGGCGGTCGCGCTCGTCAACTATATGACGCAGATTTTGGTAGAGCTGATTAAGTTCGCCAATTTTGTCGTCACGGCGGCGAACGCTCTCGCCTGCGCCGACCGCGTCGCCGCCGTCCTAGCTCTCCCTGATGAGCGCACCGCTCCGCAGAGCGCGGACGCCGAGGCGATCTCCCCGGAGGAATCGGGGAGCCGCGCCTCCGCCGGGGCCGCCTCCTCACAGAGTGACGCGAAAAACGTTCCCCCGCGCGCCGCCTCCCCGCTTGACCGCGCTCCCGCCGTTCTCCCGGCGCGCGCCCTCGCCGTGGAATTTCGCGCGGTATCCCTGCGGTACGCAAAGGGCGGGGATGTGGCGGAGGCGGCGGAGGCAGCGGAGGCGGCGGAGGCGGCGGAGCCGGCACTCTACCCGATGTCCTTTTCGGTTGGCGAGGGACAGTTCATCGGCGTTTTGGGGCCGACCGGATCGGGAAAGAGCTCGCTTTTGCGCCTGATTCCCGCGCTCCTCCCGCCAAGCGAGGGCGAGGTGCGCGTCCTCGGCAAGAGCACCGCCGCGTGGGATCTGCATGATCTTCGTGCGTGCATCGGCGTTGCCCCGCAAAAGCCGACCCTCTTCACCGGGACAATTCGCGAGAACCTGACGCTCGGCTGCCCGCACGCGCGCGAGGAGGATCTTCTCGCGGCGGTGGAGGCGGCGCAGGCGCGCGACATCCTCGAGGCGAGAGGAGGCCTTGACGCGCCGCTCGCGCAAGGAGGGGTGGATCTCTCGGGCGGGCAGCGCCAGCGGCTCGCCCTCGCGCGCGCACTCGTCCGCCGCCCGCGCATTCTCCTCCTCGACGACTGCACCTCCGCTCTCGACCCCGCGACCGACCGCCGTGTCCGCAATGCGCTCGCGCGCCTGCCCTATCACCCCACGATCCTCTTCGTGACGCAGCGGCCGACCGGGCTTGCCTCGGCGGACAAAATTCTCCTCCTTGAGGAGGGGGCGCTGCGCGCGGTCGGGCGGCACGAGGATCTGCTGCGCACCTCGCCTCTTTACCGGGAGATTTGGCAGATGGCAACGCGGAAGGGAGAGGAGGCGGCATCATGAAGAGTCAGCCGCGCAAACCGGCGACCGCGCGCCGCCTCGCGCGCTATCTGCGCGCGGGGATGCCTCTCCTCGCACTCGCGCTTCTCCTCTCGGCCTCGTCCGCGCTGCTGATGCTCCTCGTGCCGCTCTTTATCGGGCGCGCAGTCGACTGCCTTGTCGGCGCGGGAATGGTTGAGATGTCGCGCCTGCTTTCGTATCTACTGAAGATAGCCCTTTCGGCGGGCGGCGCGTCGCTTCTCGCTTACCTCGCGAACCTCGCCGATAACCGCGTCGCCTATCGCGCGGTGGAACGACTGCGCGGGGAGGCCTTCGCTTCGCTCAATCGCGCCTCGCTTTCTTTCCTTGACGCTCACTCGCAGGGAGATCTCGCGAGCCGCGTCACAGCCGATGCCGAGCGATTCGGCGAGGGCTTTTTGATGGCGCTGACGCAGCTACCCTCCGGCGTCGTCACGATTTGCGGGACGCTCGCCGTGATGTTTGCCATTCGCCCTCAGATTGCGCTCGTCCTTTTGCTCGTGACTCCGCTCTCGCTGCTCGCCGCGCGCTTTCTCTCCTCGCGCACCTACCGTTTCTTTGTCCGCGAAACCTCCGACCGCGGTAGCCTCGCCGCCCTTGCCAAGGAGACCGTAGACGGACGCGAGGCCCTGCGCGCTCTCGGCGGGGAGGAGCGCGCCTGCGCCGATTTTGCCGCGCGAAACGAGGCTCTTCGCGCCTCCTCTGAGAAGGCGACCTTCTTCTCGTCGCTCACCAACCCCGTAACGCGCTTCCTCGGCAGCTTCTCCTACGCGGCGGTTGCCCTTGCGGGAGCTCTCTTTGTGCTGCGCGACCCCGCCTCCTTCGGCGTTGGGATGTTCTCGAGCTTCCTTTCTTATGTCAACCAATACAATAAGCCCTTCAACGAGGTGACAGGCGTTCTCACCGAGCTGCAGGGCGCGCTCGCCTCCGCCGAGCGATTGCTCGAGATAATAGACCTCCCCGACGCTTCCCGTGAAAAGGACGCGCCGGACGCCGCTCCCCTCAAGGACCCTTGCGGCGCCGTTTCGCTGCGCGATGTTTCTTTCTCCTACCGCCAAGGAAAGCGGGTTCTCTCGCACATTTCGCTCGATATTCCGCCCGGGACGCAGGTCGCCATCGTCGGCCCGACCGGCTGCGGCAAGACGACGCTCGTCAATCTCCTCCTGCGCTTTTATGACGCGGACGAGGGCGAGATTTTCATCGACGGGCGGGATGTGCGGTCGCTCACGCGCCGCTCGGTGCGCGCCGCATACGGGATGGTTCTGCAGGACAGCTGGCTGCGCACCGGCAGCGTGCGCGAGAATATCGCCCTCGGGCGAGAGGGCGCGCGCGAGGAGGAGATTGTCGCGGCGGCGCGCGCGGCGCGGGCGGATCACTTCATCCGCGCGCTGCCAAACGGGTATGATACAGTGATTGGCGAGGGGGGCGCCGCGCTCGGGGAGGGGCAGGCGCAGCTCCTCTCTATTGCGCGCGCGATGCTGCGCGACCCCGCTGTCCTCATTCTCGATGAGGCGACAAGCTCGGTCGATCTGCGCACCGAGGGGCAGATCCGCGCCGCCTTCGCGGATCTACTGCGCGGGAGAACTGCGTTCATCATCGCTCATCGCCTGAGGACTATCGAGAACGCCGACCTCATCCTCGTGATGCGGGACGGCGAGGTCATCGAGCGCGGTACGCACTGCGACCTCCTCGCGCAAAACGGCGTCTACGCCGCCCTTCACCGCGAAATGACGCTGTGAGCGGCCTCTCCGCGCTGTTCCCCGGCAGCAAGAGGCGCGCCCGCCCGGCTCCCGCGCTCCTCTGCGCGAAAACTCGACGCCCGCCCCGCGCGTCGCACCTGCGAAATCTTCCCCGCGCGCCGCTGCCGCAAAACCCTATCGCGCGCCGCTGCCGTGAAATCTCGCGCGCCTTCCCCTATACAAAAAATCCTTCGCGAGGGCGAAGGATTTTTTTCGTTTTGCGCTCCGCATCTGCGCCACGCCGCGTGCACTTCTCGAAGAGAACCTTTCGCGAAGCGAATTTTTCGCGCGCTGCGTCACCCGCGAGGCGGACTGCCCTCGCGCCGTTTTTCCGGGAGGGCGCCTCCTCCCCGGTTAGGTCTCCCGGGTGCCGGAGCCGGGCGGATCTTCGGTCGGGTGAGAGATAACCTCTGCCGCGATCCCCGCGCCGAAGGATTCCCGGACCTGCCCGGGAGTGGCGGCGCGCTCCTCCCCGCCCGGTCCGTAGAGCTTGTCGAAGAAATACCTCATCACGTCTTTTCTCGTGATGATGCCGACAAAGTACCCGCGGTCATCGACGACCGGCACAAAGTTCATCTCCATCGCGCAGCGCAACATTTCCTCCATACTCGACTGCACATTGAGCGGCGCGTGCCGGTCGGGGCGCAGGATGTCGCGGATCTGCAGCTTCTCCTCGAGATGCGGGTCGCTCTTGCCGTAGGTGTTCCAGAGAAAGTCCCCCTCGGTGACCGTGCCGAAGTAATTCCCCTCGCGCGTCAGTACCGGCACCGCCGAGAACCCGTGCGCGCGCATCTTCTCGATGCCCTGCCGCAGGGTGGAGGTGTCGTAAATGAACGCCGTGCTGCTCTTGGGTTTGATGAAATAGGCGATATTCATAAAATGACATTCCCCCGTCCTCTTTTATTGTCTAAATGAAAGAACTCTCCCGGTGCACCGGCACAGCCGCCGCGCGGGCTGCCGTTTTGCGATTTGCCCCGGTAACCCCGCCATTTCGCGCAAACCCTTGCGGGCTGCCGCGGAGGATGCGATCCTCCCGCCGGGGATAGGAATCTCGCGCGGGAGCGCCGCCCGGGAATGCGCCCATCGGCGCCGCGCCCCCTCCCCGCGATGACGCGCGGAGTAGCTTTCTCCGAGTTCCCGGTCTCTCACTCGACTTGCGGCAGCTCCTCGAAAAGCGCCGCCACGAGGCGGGTGAGCTGCGCGGTGTCCTCAGTGCCGGCGGTTTCATAGGAGGAGTGCATCGCGAGCTGCGGAAGACCTATATCCGCCGCCGCGACCGGCAGCCCGCGCAGCAGGATCCCGCCGAGCGTCGACCCGCCCGCCATATCCGCGCGGTTCGCGTAGGGCTGCAGCGGCACGCCCGCCCGCTCGGCAAGGGCATGGACGAGCGCCGCCGAGTACCCGTCGGTTGTGTACTTTTGCGCGGCGTTATGCTTGAGGACGACCCCACCATTGAGGCGCGGTCCACAGGCTTGATCGGAGAGTTCCGGGTGATTGGGGTGGACGGCGTGCGCGTTGTCGCAGGAGAGCAGGAAGGATCGCGCGAGCAGCCGCCGGTAGTCCTCCGCGCCGCCCTCGCCGAGCGCGGCGGCAGCGCGGCGCAGCGCATCCGGCAGGAAGGTCGATGCCGCGCCCTGCCGCGTCTGAGATCCGACCTCCTCGCTGTCGAAAATGGCGCAGACCGCGGCGGTATCGCTCGATTCCCCCGCCGTGAGCAGCCCCCGCAGCGTCGCGAAGACGCATTGCAGATCATCGAGGCTCCGCGAGGAGACAAACTCCCCCTCCCCACCCCAGATGCTGCCCGGTGTGCGGTTGAAGAGATATAAGTCCTGCCCGAGGATGTCCTCGGGCGCCGCTCCCGCCTCCCGCGCGATGAGGCGCCAAAATCCGCCCTCCCCCTCCCGCCCGTCGCCGAAGAGCGGCAGCATATCGACCGCCGGATTGTAGCGGAAGCCCTCGTTGAGGCTGTGATTGAGGTGAATGGCGGTGTTGGGGATGAGCAAGAGATCCCGGTCGAGTGCAACGAGGCGGGAGCGCAGTTTCCCGTCCTCCCCGCGGAGGATAACCCGCCCGGCAACCGAGAGCGGCCGATCGAGCCAGGTCGAGAGGATCATCCCGCCGTAGCGCTCGGTGCTCAGGCGAACGAGGCGTGGGGTAAACAGCTCCCCGTTTTCTTTAATTTTAAATGAGGGGAAGTCGCAGTGCGAGGCGGTGAGAGCAAACGCGCGCAGCTCCTCCGCCGGCAGGCGAAAGGCGATAATCGACGAGCCGCCGCGCGTCACATAATATTTCCCGCCGAGAGTGAGATGCCACGCGTCCCGCTCGAAAAGGCGCGTGTAACCCGCCTCCTCCAGCGCGCCCGCCGCCGTCGCGACCGCGTGAAAGGCGCTCGGGCACTTATCAATAAAGGACAGCAGATCCCGCGTCACATCCCGGGAAACCTCGCTTGCCATATCAAGCCCTCCTCCTTCCATTTTCGCCGAAAACCCCTCCCCGCGGAAAGTATAGCACAAATTCGCTCCCCTTGCAAGGAAATTTGACAGTTCTTGCGCTTTGTGCTATACTCAATCGGGGATTCGTGGCGATATGGAGGCCGCGCGATGAGGATTTTATCAAATAAAAGGGCGCGAGGGGCGTTCGCGCTGCTCTTCGCCCTCGCGATATTGTGCGTCGCGCTTTGTGCGGCGCTTGTCCTGCCTTCCCGCGCGAGCGCGGACAGCGCGACCATTCGCGTCAAGGACGCGACCGCCGCGCCCGGGGAGAGCGTGACGATAGAAATTGTCGCGACTCCCGCAGCGGGGGCGGGGTTCTGCGGCTTTGCCGTCGCGCTCGACTACGACACGAACGTGCTCACCTTCGATAAGGAGAACTTCTCCAACAGACGCGACTATCTGCCCGATTATACCGGCGGCAGCCCCAAATATCCCGCGACCAACACAACCGGCAAATGCGGCTACCCGGTTCTCTTCCAGTGCACACTCGACCCCTCCTACCCCGCGCTTGAGGAGGAGTGCGTCCTCGTGCGGGCATCCTTCCTTGTGGCGAGCGGCGCTCCCGCCGGGGCGCTGACCGTGACGCCGCACATCGACTGCGCGGGCGGATGCTTCTACGCGATGGAGAACTTTCAAACGATCCCCCGCCCCGCCGTGATGCAGTCCGGCACCCTCACCATCCCCGGCAGCACCGGCGACGACCCCGCCCCGCCCGACACCCCCGACACCCCCTCGGATGACACCCCCCCGAGCAGCGGCGGCGATGTGACCACCGACACCCCTGCGGGCGGCGGTTCTTCCGGTGATACCCCCGCGAGCGGCGGTACTGTAACTCCCGACACACCGCCAAGCGATGGAAACACCGAAAATGACACCCCCTCGAGCGGCGGGAATACGCCGAGCAATGGGGGCAATGCCAACAATGGCGGAAACACGGGCAACGGGAATACCCCTTCTAACGGTGGTACCGTGACCCCTGACACACCGCCAAGCGATGGAAACACGGGTAGCGGGAACACTCCCTCAAACGATGGTACTGTAACTCCCGACACACCGCCAAGTGGCGGAAACACCGAAAATGACACCCCGCCAAGCAACGGGAATACGCCGAGCAATGGGGGCAATGCCAACAATGGCGGAAATACCGGCAACGGGAATACCCCTTCTAACGGTGGTACCGTAACTCCCGACACCCCCGTGAGCGGAGGTTCGTCTAACGGAAACAACGCGACCGACGGCGACAATTCTGACGGAGATAATACCGGCGGCGACGGCACTCCGAACAATAGCGGCAGCGTCACCCCGGATGTCCCTCCCACCGATGGCGGCGACGATAACAGCGGCGCCGGAAACGATACCCCCGCGGGCGGCGGCGGTAACAACGTTAGCGGGGGGAATATGGGGGACGGGAATACCCCCGCGGGCGGCGGCAATGTGACCCCCGATACCCCGGACAACCCGAGTAGCGGTGGAAACATCGGCAACGACACCCCTCCAAGCAACGGGAATACGCCGAGCAATGGGGGCAATGCCAACAATGGCGGAAATACCGGCAACGGGAATACCCCTTCTAACGGTGGTACCGTAACTCCCGACACCCCCGTGA
>CAZYCC010000032.1:0-18302 GCA_964645985.1 uncultured Lachnospiraceae bacterium
CCCCTTCTAACGGTGGTACCGTAACTCCCGACACCCCCGTGAGCGGAGGTTCGTCCAACGAAAACAACACGGTCAGCGGCGACAATTCGGGCGAAGACAATACCACCGACAGCGGCACCCCGAGCAATAGCGGCGAGGTAACCCCGGATGTCCCTCCCGCCGACAGCGAAGATCTGCCGCCGGATCGCACCTCCGACACGACCATTTTCGCGCCGGACACCTCGGATAGCTCCTCCGGGGGCGGCGCTCTTCCCGCTGCGGGCGGCGAGGGCGGCGGCGCCGAGAGCGCGGACGGCATATCGCCGATGACGGTAATCGTCCTTGTCGCGATAGGGCTGCTCGCCGTCGCGGTCGCCCTCGCGATTGTCCTCATCTACAATAAACGCCTGCGTGCGCGGGTGATCGCCTTCCTGCACGGCGGGGGGACCCCGAAAGATCCTCCCGCTCCCGCCACCCCCGACGAAACGGCAACCTCTCCCGGCAAGGTGGCACCGGATACGAAGGCGGCTCCCGCGCCGCCCTCCGATAGCGCTCCCACCGACGGCGATGCGCCGCGCTCCTCGCTATGAACTCCTTCAAAGTCGCGCCGGTGCGGCGCCCCGCTTATATTGTCGCGGGAGGCTGCCTTCTTAGCGGCATTCTGCTGCTGCTCGGGCCTGTACTCGGGCAGAGCCGCTTTGTCGCGCTCACGGAGCTGCTTTCGGTCGCCCTCATCGCGGCGGCGCTGATTGTCACCAACCGCTACCTGCTAACGAGCTACCTCTACGAGATTGAGGCGGCGCCAAGCGCACTCTCCAGCGCCCCCAAACTCAATATCTACGCCTCGCGCGCACACAACTCGGCGCACCATTTTTACTGCATCCCGCTCGACAAGTGCTATACCATCGAGCGCCTTGCGCGAAAGGAGAAGCCCGCCTCCTTCGGAACGCACCCGGTGGTCAACTGCTGCGGATCGATGTTCCCTCGGCAGGTCTACTTCCTCACTTACGACTGCGACGGCGAGCCGAACGGCGTCTACCTCGAGTGCGGCGATGACTTTGCCCGTGCACTCGACGAGGAGATCGCCGCCCACGGGCGCCGCGCGCCTATCCCCTCAGATGGCGGCCTGTGAGAGAGACGGCGGGGTGGAGTAGCCTCTCGCGCCCTTTGCGAGGGCTCCCGCACCCTCTTCTCATCGCCCTCCCTTCCCGTGAAATCCCCCTTTTTCGTGATGCACCGACGCACAGACCCCGCCCCCGCCGTGAACCCCGCCCCCCGCGATACTGTCGGGAAAAGGGCGGGGATTTTTGGCATCGCGACCAACCTCCTTCTCGCGGGAGGCAAGCTCGCGGTCGGTATTGCAGGCGGAAGCCTCGCCATCGCGGCAGACGGAGTGAACAACCTCTCGGATGCCGCCTCGAGCGCCCTCACACTCGCGGGGTTCGCCCTCGCCGCGCGCCCCGCCGACAAGCGTCACCCTTACGGCCACGCTCGCATGGAGTATGTGGCGGGGCTGATTTTGTCGGTGCTCGTGCTGTTCGTAGGTCTGCAGACCGCGCTCGAATCACTTGGGCGGATTTTTCGCCCGAGCGCCGCCGCGCCGCTCACGCTCGTGGGCGCAGTAGTCCTCGCCGCATCGATTGCCCTCAAACTCGCCCAAGGGTTCTACTATCGCGCGAGCGCAGCGAGGATCTCCTCCCCGACCCTGCGCGCGGCGGGCGCCGACAGCTTCAGCGACGCCGCCGTGACGGCGGTCGTCCTTTCGGGGATGCTGCTTTCGCGCTTCACACCGGTAGGGCAGGTTCTTCCGGTCGACGGCATCCTCGGCGCGGCGGTGTCGCTCGCCATCCTGCGCACCGGCGTCTGCCTCATCCGCGAGACCTCCGACCCCCTGCTCGGCGCGCCGCCCTCCCCCGAAACGGTCATCTCCATTGAGCGGCATTTGCGCGGCGAGCCGCGCCTGCTCGGCTTTCACGATCTGCTCGTCCACGGATACGGCGAGGGGCGCACCTTCGCCTCGGTGCACGCCGAGATGGACGCGCGTCTCTCCTTCCCCGACGCGCACGAAACGATCGACCGCCTCGAGCGCGACATCTTCCGCGATACCGGGGTGAAAATCGTCATCCACCCAGACCCTGTCGACCGCACCGACCGCAAGAGCGCGCGAGCGCGCGAGGAGGTAGCGAGAATCCTATCGCGCGTTTACCCCGGCGCCGCGATGCACGACTTTCGCGTGCTGCGCCACGGCACCGCGCCGGTTCTCTTCTTTGATCTTTCCCTGCCCGAGGACGGCAAGGACAGCGCGGAGCAGTCGGCGGCGATCGCCGCGCTCAAACGCGAGATTTCCGCCGCCCTGCCGGGCCATCACACGGTGATTACCGTCGACCGCGCTTTCACCAGTACGCTCACCGAAACCTGATTCGCTTACGCGGCAAAAACACCCGCGAGGGGGTGTTTGTGTAAGAAATCGCCCCGCCGCGAGGGAGTGCCGCCCCGCTCGCGGCCTACCGCCTGCGGCAAGGCCTCTCCCTAGCTCGCTCCGCGCGGGGGATAGAGCCGACGTTTCGAACGAAGCGGGAGACGCTCCTGTGCGCTCCCCGATTCGTTCACGCGCGAGGGGATACCCCTCCCACGCGGCGGGGGCCTCCCCCGTGCAAAAACTCCTGCCCCGTGAGGCAGGAGTTTTTGTTTGCGTATCGCGCGTATCCCTTGCGCCCCTCTCGCTCGGCGAGAGTCTTGTAAGCCCGCGCCGGTCGGGCTATTTCAAGCGGCGGCGAAGTTTGCGCCCCGCTCTCGGCAGGGTTTAAGTGTACCGCTTCAGCAGGTTTTCATACTCATTGCCCTCGAAGAGCGAGCGCACATCCTTCTCGCTGTACTCGTCGAGCTTTTGGACGAAGAACTCGAACCTGTCTCCGTTTCTGCTCGGCACCTCGCTCGAGCCGACATTCGCCTGATACCACGCGAACGCCTTCTTGAAGGGCTCCCAAGTGATCTCGTTCTTGATGCGGATGAAGACGCCCGATGCCTCGATGATGTTGTAGTTATCGTCGGTGAACTGATCGGTCGGCATATCCCGCAGCGTGCGGCCGGCGGCGAAGTAGCAGTCCTCGAGGATATTTTCGCCGGTGTAGACGGTCGTCGGCGCGGCGCCGGACGGCACCGCGCAGAAGCCGTACTTATCGAGGACATAGACCAGCTTCATATCGGTCTGCATCTCGGTTTCGAACTTCCAGCCGCGGCTGTCGTCGAACATATGCCCCATCTCGTGCAGAACACCGAAGTTGACATCGCGATGCTCTCCCCAACCGCGCAAGACGAGGCAGCGGATGTCGGTGACGAACCAGCTGTTCTTCGCATTCGGCTGCCCGGAGGTGCCCACCGTGATAGTGTTGTAGGTGCGCCCGAACTGCGGGCTCGAGCCGCCGAGGATGTACGCCATATAGGAGGAGGGCGCGAACGCCTTGACGATGATGTCATCGTAGGGCGTGTAGGAGGTCAGCTCAATGAACGCCTCGTAGGCAAGCTCAACGTCGTTTGCCCACTGCTGCCCGCGCGCGTCGGTCAAGCGGCCGCGCGTCGCCGCCGTCTTCGGCAGACGCAGCGCGATGTGCCCCTTGTCGCTGATATATTGCAGGCATTGATCCGATCCGCGCCGCGTCATCTCCAGCTGAAAGTGGGTGATGCCGGTCGGCGTCACGCTCTCGGTTGACTCCTGCAGAATGAATTTTCCGTCGCTGTAGGCAAGGCAGAATTTCGAGGGCTTCCGGAGATAGTTGCGGACATCGTCCTGCCCCTTCTCCACCGATTCGTTAGCCATGATGAAGAAGGAGACGCTGCCGTCGTCATTGTCGGCGATATACCACTGAATGTAGTGGTATTTGTCCTCGGTCGACCAAGAGCTGCCCCACTCCGGGTTATCGATTTGGAAGCGGTCGAGGACGACGATATTGTCCCCCTCGTGCAGGGTGACGCTACTCACCTCGTACCTGCCGGACGCTTTCCCCTTTTCATTGGAGAGGACGTTCATGATCTCATCGCCCGGTGAAATGATGTAGTACGGGTAGTCGCCGTGCGCCACCTGATAGAGGATCCCGAAGACGTTGTTAATGCCCTCGCCGCTCCCCGCGACAAGCGTTCCGTCCTCCTCGCGGAAGCCGACGACCTTCTCCACGCCGCCGTCCTTGAAGGAGATTTTGTACTGCCCGGTCGGGCGCACGCCGAGCTCCTCCTCGGTCATCCCGCCCTTCACGCCGTAGGTCTTCCACTCGTCGATGTTGCTGTCCGGGGAGTAACTTGTCGTGTCGTGCACAACGAGCGGTACGCTGTCGTCCTCAAGGTGCGCGAGCAGGCGCGCGAGGTCCTTCGTTGTAATGACGCAGTCGCCGTTGGTGTCGGCGGTGTAGCGGCTGATGCTCGTTTCCTCGCCGGCAAGATACCCAAGCAGCGCCGTTGCGTCGCCGATGCCGGTCGTGCGGTCATCGTTGGCGTCCCCCGGCAGATGCGCCACCCACTCGCCCAGCTCCTCGCCGGTCGCGGCGTAGGTGGTGGATTCTACTACATCGGAAAAGGGCTTATCCCACCCGTCGAAGCGATACTCTTTGCCCGCTTTGTGGAAGGACTCGGTCGCCTCGAAGGGGAAGGCGGGCGACGCGCCGGTGTCGAGAATCTGCGCCGTGCGGAAGTCGCCGTACTCATAGGTAATAAGCGATTTGCCCTCGCCCGCGAGATAGTCGAGGTATTGCTGTACCTTTGCCTCGTTATCCGCGCTGTAGGTGATCCAGAACTGCGCCCAGCCGACCGGGTTGTTCCCGCGGTAGACCTGCAGATTGAACTCGTACTCCTGCCCCGCGGCAAGGTTGTTGAGCCCGCAGTCCATCACATTGTAGCGGTAGATCGCGCCGTCGGCGGTCGGGTAAACCGACCACGGGTTGGTGATGATATAGGTCCAGTCGTCGGTCGTGTCCGCCGCGCGGTAGGAGAGGACGCTCGTGAAGCGGTAGGTCTCGGGGTAGGGGTAGCCGACGCCGGTGGACATATTGACATCCTCCCGGGAGATCGTCAGGCAGAGCTGGAACTTGTGCCCGCTATCCCAATACTCAAATCCGCTGCCGTAAACCGACGCGGAGAGCAGCTCCTTTCCGTCGCGCGTGCCGGGCTCCGCCGTCCCGCCGAAGTCCTTCGGCGTGCGCACAGAATAGTCCTCCGCCGCAAAACTCGAGGCGGCCGCGAGCGGCAGCAGCGTCATCAGCGCGAGCAGAAGCGCGAGGGCGCGCAGAGCGGTTTTCGGTGCTCTTCTCATATGTGTGTTCCTTTCTCCGGGCATGGCTGCCGCGGAATCCTTTCCCGGGGTTCTCCCCGATTTGCGGAAAACTTCCTCCCCGCGCGGGTTTCCCCCGCGCGGGGGGCTATGGTGGAAAATGAGGTGCGGCTGTGTAGCTCCCCGCCCGCCGAAGACCCCCCGCGCGCCGCGAGGATCGCCGCCCCGGCAAGCCGCGCTCGCGCCGCACGGCGCAAACCGCCCGTGCTAACTGCCCGAGTAAAATGCTCGTGCGAAATGTTCGTGCAGAACGCCCGCGCGCACTGCCATCGCATGCCATTCGCGTGAACCGCCCGCACAGACTGCCCGTGCGAACCGCCCGCGCGCAAGGCACGCGCACCCCGGCTGCACAGCGGCGGACCTGCGCGCGTGAGAGCGCTCTTTCGCTTTAGAACTTGAACTTCACGCAGTGCTTAACGAGCTTTTCCCCTTTAATCGCGGCGAGAGGGGTCTCGCTGCCGCCGAAATAGAGCGTCGCGCTCTTCACGGTGACGGTGGCGCCGCCCTGCGTCTCGACCTCGAAGCCCCATGTGTAGTCGCCCCAGTCGCGCCCGGCGGGCAGATCGAGCAGCCCCCCGAACGAGAGGGCAAACTCGCCGACCTCCGGCTCTCCGTTCACCTTCCCGGAGAAGGAAATTTTCTCATCCTTCTTGCAGTAGCCGGGGTGAACGTCGCGATAGCGGAAGAGCGGCGGCATTTCGCGCTCATACGCGCCGCTTTCGCGCTCGGTGCGATTCATCGTGATGAGGAAGTCGCCGCGGTCTTTCGCCTCGATTTCTATTACCGCGTAGAGCGTCGGCAGACCTCGCACATAGTCGCGCCGCCAATCGGTGAAGCAAAACTGATCGAGCGACCAGACGCGCGCGCAGTCCTCCGCTTTTATCTCCACGGCGATCGACAGGTGCCCGGTAAACTCATCCTCGCTCTCGCCCTCGACGGCCCAGCTCTTCGCCTGCGGATATTTGCCGCTGTTGAGTGTGGCAAGACCCACGCCCCGCCCGCTTGCGGCGGGATTGACCCCCGCGTCAAGGAATCGCGCGCCGCCCTCCGGCTCATCGCCTCTCCCCGCCGCCCAGATCCAGCGGCTCCCGGCGAAGCTTTCCTTATGCTCATCCGGCGAAAAGCCCTCCCACGAGCGCAGCTCCTCATAGGGGATTAGCGCCCACTTGGTCCTCTCGCCCGGCTCGCCCACAAGGCAAACCGACCGGTCGCTCGGGTCAGCGCAGTAGGCGAGATATTGTTTTGTCTGTGGATCGAAAATGTCGTACAAGGTGTGCCGCACTCCCGCGATGTTCATTTCCCCCGCCGCCGTGAAGCGCAGAGACTGATTCGCCTTTGTCAGAGCCGGGGAGAGCATACGGTTGCCCTCTCCAGGCGTAAGGTAGAGCGGCCCCGCGAAGAGCTCGGGGTTATTGAGCGCCGGGTATTCCGATACGGTATTGACCGCGTCGTACATCATAAAAACATAGCCGTCGTTTTGCCAGAGCGTGCCGTAGGAGTTGGCGATGAGAAACGCCCCGCGCAGCGTGACCCCGGCAATCTCGGCGGTTATGTCATCGTCGTACCCGACGATTGTCACCTGATGTCCGCCCCCCGAGCTCCCCGCCGACGCGACGACAGCGCTCTGCCCGGGTTTGCCGTAGCTGCCGCCTCCCTTGACGCGCCCGTACACCCAGCGCGCGGGGTACCCCCCGGTGACGACGGCATTTCCCTCGAGCAGCGATGCCTTGATTTTGCGCAGCAAGCCCCTCCCCTCGGGGGTCGTCGTCAGCGCCTCGTTGTAGGGGGGCTTGGTGAACCATATCTGCTCCCAACCCTTAACGCGGGTGCGCAGCGCCTTCTTCATTTGGCCGTGACCGGTAGGCCAAGCGGCAGATTTGCGCGCGACCTTCCCGTCCACCGTCTTTTGCGAGGCGCCCTTCTCGTCCTTTTCAAAAGGGCAGTCGGGCAATCGCAGGCAGCCGTGGTCGCGCAGGGTCTCGTAGACCCACGCGGTGCCCGCTCCCGAGAAGTTGAAGGTGAAGCGCGGCGCGAAGCGCCCCGCCTCCTCCTCGCGCGGCACTGGCGCCGCCGCCCCGCAGGATTGCAGATAGCGGTAGAACCCGTTTGTCGTCTGCATATAGGTGATCGCCTGCGAGGCGCAGGAGCCGATGCCTCCTTGGTTGTCGATCGGCGGCAGGCCGTTCGTCCCGACAAGAGAAAACGCCGGCGGCAGCACGCGCAGCGCGCTCTCGCGCGGGGGCGGGTCTTTGCGGATATGCCAATGCGGAGATGAATCTTTCATAAAAACCTCCCTTGCAAGAGCCGCCCCGAGAAAATGAAGATGGAAAAACCGTGGGGATCGAGCGCCGGTGATGTGGGCCGCCGCTCCCCTTCGGCACCCCGCCTCCCCGCCGCAAGTATACCCCGATTCCCGCGGAATGTCAAGAGATTTCGCGCACTTTCCCCGCCCGAACGATTCCGCGAAATTCCCCACCCCTCGCGCTCTCCCTCACGACCCCGAGCTCCGCGCCCCCCTGCGTGCCCCGATACCATGCTCCCGCATCCCTTGCGCCCTCGCACCCTCGTGAGCTGCGCGCGGAGGCTGCCTTGCCTAAAGAAAAAGGGCGGAGCACCGCCCTTCGCTTTTTGGATAGCCCCCGTCGCGTGCCATCTCGCGCCGCCCTGCGGCGCGCGCTGCCCCTCTTTTTGCGCTTTTGCGCGCAGCAGCCCCGCCCCGCCGCGCGCTTAAAACCTCTCCTCGAACTGCGCCTCAACGCGCAAGGCGATCTCGCGCGAAATTTTCTGCCCGGTGAAGATCTCCGCCGCGGCGCGCGCCTGCGCCACGAGCATCGGCATGCCCGAGAGGGCGGGGATGCCGCGCGAGCGCGCCTCCTCGACGAGAACCGTGCTGCGCGGGTTGAAGATGAGGTCGGCGACCCCTTCGAGCGCGGTAAAACGCCGCAGAGAGAGCGGCGACTGCTCGCTGCAAGGGAACATTCCGACAGGCGTCGCGTTGACGAGGATCTGCGCGTCGAAATGCCGCCCGAGGTTGCCGTAGTTATTTTCGCCGCTGCGCGAGATGACGACCACCTCGCGCGCCCCGCGGTCGCGCAGCGCGGTCTGCACGGTGAGCGACACCCCGCCAGACCCGAGGACGAGGCACTTTTTCCCCTTAACCGGCACGCCGAGGCGATCGAGCAGATGCAAAAACCCCTCGTAGTCGGTGTTGTCGCCGAAAAAGCCCTCCTCGCACCGCAGAACGGTGTTGACAGACCCGATGCGCGCGGCGGTCGGCGAGAGGTCGCGCAGGTAAGGGATGACCTCTTTTTTATAAGGAATAGTGACATTGAACCCGTCGAGCGGGCAGTCGGCGAAGAACCCGGGCAGATCCTCGCGCGCTAGCTCCACAAGGTCGTAATCGTAGGACGCGAGCGCGTGGTGAATCTCGGGCGAGCAGGAATGCCCGAGCCGCTCGCCGATGAGCCCGTATTTTCCGGTTTTCTTCATACTATCCTCAAACAAATGAGCCATTTTCCCAAAGCGGGGAAGGACGAGCTTCCGCCCGCTCCCTCTCAGACAATCTCCTGATAGCTTCCGAGATAGCGGAACTCCTGCAGGGAGTTTTCAAGGTCGTCGAGCAGGAGTAGCAGGCGCGGATCGTAGACCGAGGACTGCAAATCGAAGCAGAAGCGGAAGAGGAAGTCCCGCCCGCGCAGGGGCGAGGATTCAAGCTTGGTCAGATCCATCCCGAGCGCGTAGAAGCGCGACAGGATACGGTAGAGCGAACCCGGCTTGTGCGGGATGACCGCGAGGATGGTCGTGCGGTCAGCGCCGGGGTAGATCTCAAATTCGCGCGAGATGCAAATAAAGCGCGTGGTGTTGCTGCCGCAGTCCTGCACCGCCTCATCGAGGGTCGATAAGCCGTACAGCATTCCGCAGCTGCCCGAGGCGAGCGCGGCAAGGTCGGTGCGCCCGCTCTCTGCGACCGTGCGCGCGGCGAGCGCAGTGTTGGAGACCGCGCGCGTGGCGACTCCGCCGTTGAGCGCCGAGAGATAGCCCTCACACTGGCGCAGCGCCTGCTCGTGCGAGATCACCTCGCGAATGTCCTCGCGGCGCGCGCCCTTGGCGGCGAGCAGGCAGTGGTCGACGCGGATGCGCACACTGCGCACGATGAAAAACCGCCGCTCCTGCATTAGGTCATAGACCTCGCGCACGCTGCCCGCCGTGCTGTTCTCCACCGGCAAAATGCCGAAGCGGCACTCTCCGCGCGCGACCGCGTCAAAGACATCGGCAAAGCTGCGGCAGAGCGAAATTTCGGGGTGCGCGAAGAGCTTTTCCGCGGCGGCGACCGAGTAGGCGCCCTCCACCCCCTGGCAGGCGACGCTCGCCCCGCGCGGGAACATCTTCGGCGGGGCGGCGATTTCTTTCTCTATAAGTCCGCGAGCGGCGGACGGCGGATAGATCAGCCGCCCCTGCCGGGACTTGGACAGCTCCAAAATAATCGAGTAGAGCGTCTCGGCATCCGGGCCGTACTCCTCCCCGGCAAGGCTCGCAATGTTCGATAAAAGCTCGCGCTCGCGCGCGGGGTCAAAGATCGGTTTTCCTTCCGCCTTTTTTGCCTCGGCAACGCGGCAGGCAATCTCCATGCGCCGCACAAAGAGCCGCACCATCTCCTCGTCGATGCGGTCAATCTCCGCCCGATACTCATCCAAACTCCCCATAACCACCGCCTCTTTTTCGCTTTGCTGCGTCTACTATTCTTTAGGAAATCACCGCGCTGCCGCCGAGCGCTTCCCAGTCGCGAAAGAAGAGCGGGTAGGACTTGTCGACCGCCTGCGCACCGACTATTTTGACCTCCCGCGCGCAAAGCAGCGACGCGATACACCCCGCCATCGCGATGCGGTGATCTCCCGCCGCGTCGACCACTCCGCCGCGAAGAGAGCCCTTTCCTCGCAGAATAAGCCCGTCCGGCAGCTCCTTCACCTCCCCGCCGAGCGCGCGCAGCATCGCGGTGACGCTCGCGAGGCGGTCGCTTTCTTTCAGGCGCAGCCGCCCCGCCCCGGTGATGCGGCTCTCGCCCTCCGCCCCCATCGCCGCGACGGCGAGAACCGGAAGCAGATCCGGCGTCATCGCGACATCTGCCGTGAAGGGGCACCGCTCTTCTCTCCGAACGGTAACGCGATCGCCCGAAGCGCGCTCTTGCGCGCCAAACTCGCGCAGCAGCGGCAGGATGGCGCGGTCGCCTTGCGGAGAATCGAGGTCAAGCCCACAGAGCGTCACCTCCCCCGTGAGCGCCGCCCCCACGAGCCAGAACGCCGCGTTCGACCAGTCCCCCTCGGCGCAAACTTCCTCCGGAAGGCGGTAATTTTGCCCGCCGGGAATAGTGAAAACGAGCGGATTTTCGCGCACATCCACTTGAATCCCCGCCTCGCGCAGAACCGAGAGGGTGACCTCGACATAGGGGCGCGATTCGAGCCGACCGGTGACCTCGAGGCGGCTCTCCCCCGGCAGGAGCGGCAGCGCGAAGAGCAGCCCGGTGACAAACTGCGAGGAGACATTCCCCGCGATGGTATATTCTCCCGGGCGCAGCCGCCCCTCCAGAGTGAGCGGCATTTTCCCTTGCGCCGAGAGGCGCGCGCCCTTCTCCGAAAGCAGCTCGTAGAGCGGCGAGAGCGGCCGCTCGGGCAGCCGCCCGTGCCCGGTGAAGGCGCAGGGAATGCCAAGCGCCGCCGCGACCGGCAGGAGAAAGCGCAGCGTTGAGCCAGACTCCCCGCAGTCAAGAATAGGGCGCGCGGGGGCGCTCCCGCCGGCGATAGGTCTCACGCGGCAGAGCGTTTGCCCCGAGGGGAGGGGCCTCTCCTCGATCCCCGCGCCGAGCGCGCGCAGGCAGCCCGCCGTCGCGGCGATGTCCTCGCTTCCTCCGCGATAGGTGAGCGTGACCGGTGTTCTCCCCAGCGCGGCGGCGACAAGATACCGGTGCACCACAGATTTAGAGGAGATCGCCTTGATCTCCCCCCGCAGTTCTTCTCCTGAAACTGTCGCAATCATACAAATATCAAAAAACGCGCTCGCTCCGGGAAAAGCGCGCGCTGTGCGAAAAAAACAGCCGCGCGCGGGGCCATAGGCGCTTGCTCACTCTCCCCCGAAAAAGCGCGGCAGATCTGATGTCGGTATTCGGAGGAGGCGGCAGTCGCCTATATCGGCGGGAATGACGAGCGTGATCTCCTCCCCCGCGCGCTTTTTGTCGTGCGCCATCTCCTCGATGAGGGCGGGCAGCGGGTAGGGCAGATCGAGCGTGAACCCAAACGAGAGCAAAAGCGCGCGAATGCGCGCGGCGGTCTTTTCCGTGCAGAACCCCGCGCGCGCGGAGGCGTCGGCGATTGCCGCCGTCCCCATAGCGACCGCGGCTCCGTGCGGGATGGTGTAGCCGCTCAGCGCCTCGACCGAATGCGCCATTGTGTGCCCGAGATTGAGCAGGGCGCGATCGCCCCGGTCAAACTCGTCCCGCTCGACGATGTCGCGCTTCAGCGTGACGCACCGCGCGATGACCTCCTCCACCCACGAGGAGTCGCGCACATCCGGCGAACCCTTTTCCTCGAGCAGGGAAAACAGCTCCTCCCCCGATAGTATTCCGCACTTGATGACCTCGGCGAACCCCTCCCGCGCAATATCCGGCGGGAGCGTGGCGAAGGTGCTCAAATCCGTGAGCACCGCGCGCGGCTGATGAAACGCGCCAACGAGATTTTTCCCCTCGGGCAGGTCCACCGCGGTCTTCCCCCCGACCGACGAGTCGACCGCCGCGAGAACACTTGTCGGCAGCTGGACATAGTCGACCCCGCGCAAATAGGTCGCAGCGGCAAATCCGGCAAGATCCCCGACCACTCCGCCCCCGAGCGCGAAGATCGCGTCATCGCGCGTAAAGCGCTCTCCCGCAAGCTTTCGCAGCAGCGCGAGATAGGTCTCGGGGTTCTTCGAGCGCTCGCCCGCCGGGAAAACAAAGCTCTCGCAGGAAAGGTCCGCCCGCGAGAGCGATGCGCGCAGCGTCTCGCCCCACAGCGGGTAGACATGGCTGTCCGAGACGATCATCACGCGCCGCCCGCGTAAAGTCGGCGCGAGGGTTTCTCCCGCCTCGCAAAGCAGCCCCTGCCCCACCGCGACCTCATACTCCCCCGAAGCCGTCACCCGAATTTTCCGCATAAGCTACCTCAAAAAGCCCACCTGCGCCGCGCCGGGCGCGAGGCGAAAACCCTCGCCCTCCCGTTTGCCCCGGCAGATATGTTCGCCGGAGGGGGAGAAAACCCGATTTTTTACAAACTAACGCGCAAATCCTGCGCCGGTGAGAGTGACGAAAAACTCCCGAACCGCGCCTCTCCCCCGCGTTCTCCCGATCCTCGTCGCGCGGTTAATTCACCCGGTATTGTTTCTCTGCAACCTCGCTCCCGGCGGTGTTTGTCGAAAGAGGCGAAAAGATGATTTTGTGCCAATAAGAGCGTCAACGCCCCCCCCCGTGTGACACGCGACAAAATGCCCTCGCCCGCGCGCTTGCGTGCGGCGCGGCAACGCCGGGGGGAAAAGGGACCACCCGCCTTAGCTCTCCCCCTCCTCCCCGTCGATAGCGAGCTTGCGGCGGTTGCCCTCCTCGAGCAAACTCCGCAGCGCCTCGCCATCCCCCGCCGATAGAGCCTGCTCGTACTGCCCGAGCGAGTCGATGAGGCGCCGCAGCTCGGTGAGGAGCGGCTCGCGATCAGAGAGGAAGAGTTCTGTCCACAGATCCGGCGCGAGCTTGGCGACGCGGGTCATGTCGCGGTAGCTGCCGGCGGAGCAGCCCTGATGTTCCGCCGCCGTCGGGCTTTTGACATAGGCGTTGGAGACGATGTGCGCGAGCTGCGAGGTGTAGGCGATGCGCCGGTCGTGCTCCGCCGCGGTCATCACGGCGAAATGCCCGAACCCGGCGGGCAGCAGCAGCTCCTTCGCACTTTGCAGGAGGGCGATGTCATCGAAGGCGGGAGGCACTAACACCATCGGCGCCCCGGCGAAGAGATCTCCGCGCGATGCCTTGTACCCCGCGTGATGCGTCCCCGCCATCGGGTGCCCGCCGATAAAAGTAAACCCGTGCTCGCGCGCGAGCGGGAAGACCTCGGCGCAAATTTTCCCCTTCACGCCGCAGCAGTCGATGACGATAGGCCTCGTGCCAATTTTGTCGGCGTTTTCGCGCAGATAGTCGATAGCGGCGGTTGGCGGCACCGCGAGCAGGATGAGGTCGCATTCCGAGAGGTTCTCGGGGGTGAGCGCCGCCTGAATATCCCCGGCGAGCGCGGCAAGCCCCTCAATTGAGCGGTCGCGGTCATCGCCGTAGACGGTTATCGGCGCAGCATCGCTGCTCGCCGCGCGGTACGCCTTGGCAAGCGATCCGCCGATCAGCCCTAGGCCCAAAATCCCGACAGTCATCACTAAAAACCTCGTTTGCAAAAATACGCGCGCCTTTTTTGCCCCCGCGGGAGCTTCGCCCGGCAACCGAAAGACCCGGGCGCTTACCGCCCCGCAAGGCGCGCGCCCTTCTCTTTTTTGAGCGGCGCCCCCCGTGGGGATAGCCACGCCCGCTTGGAGAGCGCGCGCCGCTTCGCCGATTCTTAGTTTCTCAGCATCTCGCCGCTCTTCTCGCCCGCCTCGTCGGTGAGTGCGTCCTCTTTGGTTTTATCCCGCGCAAGAGAAGACACGCCTGTGGCGGCGGATCGCCCCCGTCATCGCGCCCCGCCTGTTTAGGCTCTCGCGGGAGCGCCTTACTGCTGCGCGGCGGCGCGCACGCGGGAGACGGCGCGCGCGAGGTCGTCGAACTGTGCGGGCGTGAGAGACTGCGCGCCATCGCACAGCGCCTTGGACGGATCGTTGTGCACCTCGACCATAATGCCGTCGGCTCCGGCGACGGCGGCGGCGAGCGCCATCGGCTTGACCATGCGCGCGATGCCGGTCGCGTGGCTCGGATCGACGATAACCGGCAGATGCGACATCTCCTTGAGCGCGGGCACGGCGGAGAGATCGAGCGTGTTGCGCGTGTAGGTTTCGAAGGTGCGAATACCCCGCTCGCAGAGGATAACGCGATTGTTGCCGCCCGCCATAATGTACTCGGCGCTCATCAGCAGCTCCTGCAAGGTATTGGCGAGTCCCCGCTTGAGCAGAATCGGCTTGTCGACGTGTCCGAGCTCCTTCAGCAGCTCGAAGTTCTGCATATTGCGCGCGCCGACCTGAATGACATCGACCTGCTCAAAGAGCGGCAGATGTTCTGTATTCATGATTTCGGTGACGATGGGCAGGCCCGTCTCCTTTTTCGCCTCGAGGAGCAGCTCTATCCCTTCCGCCTTCAGCCCCTGAAAGGCATAGGGCGAGGTGCGCGGCTTGAACGCCCCTCCGCGCAGGAAGGTCGCGCCGGACGCCTTGACCGCCCTTGCCACCTCGGTGATCTGCGCCTTGTTCTCCACCGAACAGGGCCCCGCGATGAGGGCGAAGTTTCCCCCGCCGACCTTGCTCTCCCCGACCGAGACGACCGTATCGTCCGGGTGGAACTTGCGGTTCGCCTGCTTGAAGGGGTCGGAGATGCGCCGCACCGAGTCGACCATATCGAGGCTGCAGAGCAGATCCGTGTCGACATGGCTGATGTCGCCGATAAGCCCGATGATCGTCTGGTAGGCTCCCCTGACGACGTGGGTTTGCAGCTTCTGATCCTCGAACCACTGCACCAGATCCTGCAGCTGCTTTTCGGTGCTCCCCTGTTTCAGAATGACAACCATAAAAACCTCGCAAAAAAGAGAATAAAAGAAAGTGAAGTGATAGCCGAACAATAGAACGGAGAAAACCCCGCGCCGCTCGCCCCCGCGCCCCTTCGGCGGGATATGCCGGACCCCGCGCTCCGTGACCCCGCGCGGGGGACCTCTTTGGGGCGGCGCGCCGCCCTGCCCCACCTGTGATTTTCCCCCGAGATTCCCGCAGCCCGCCCCCCCCCCCCCCCCGCGAGACCCCTGCGCCGCAAGATCCCCTCGCCGCAAGACCGCTTTTTGGCGGGGAGAAGTGCGCCCGCGCCGCTCGCCGATTTGCGCCCCTGCGCTCCGGGGAGCGACGGATCGGTCGCATGAGGTTCTCCTTCAAAAAAGACCCCGCCGCGGCGGGGTTTTCTCTCGGGGTTCTTCCGGGTTAGCCCTCGCGCCGCAAAAAACTTTTACGATAGCCGTAAAAGTAAAAGGCGAAGGGAAACCCGAAGGTGCGCGACATAGCTTCTTCCAACATGAAATCGATGCAAAGCCCCAACCAAAGTCATGATAACACATCCGCGCCCCTCTGTCAAGGGGCAGCGCGCGATTTTCGCGAAAAATTTTCGCGGGAGGAGAAAACCCGACGAAAGCAGCCCTCTCCCGCGCGCGCCGCCGCCACGCCTATTCTCCCGCATTTTTCGCCAAACGACTCTTGGCGCACTCTCCCTCGCGGCTAACGGACTACCCCCCGCGAGAGTTGCTTCTGCTCTTGTCCAAGGGGATAAGATCATATTCGCCCGAGCGTCATCTTCCGAGGGGGCTGCTCCCTATCTCGTTCCCGCCTCGTCGCCTCGCAAGTTATCTCTCCCGTGCGAGGGCTTCGCCCCGGCTCGGGCGATATTTTGCCCACCGTTTTTTCGGCTCTCCTCGCCCCCCGCGCGGTCTTTTCCCGGCAGCGCTCCCCTCGGTCGGTTTCCCTCGCGAGGCGCCCCGCTCGTCCCGCACCCCACTCACGCCGCACCCCGCTCGTCCCGCGCCTTTCCGCCGTGAGAATGCCCCGCCCGCGTTTCCCCCTTGACACTCCCGCGCGAATGTGGTATATTTTCTGCAAATGCGAATACGCGTCGCCGAGGTTCCTCGCCTCCGCCCGGCCGCCCTCTGCCTCTCGCACTGCCGTGCGCCTTTGCAGGTCTGCGCCGCGATAGATCACAGCGCGCCCTCTCCCACGCCGCGCCGGCGGCGCAAGCCCGTTACGGCTCTCACCAAAACTACCCCATCATTTCCCGAAAGGAGCGATTGATATGAGCTTCGCGAATAAAGTGGAGAAGAAAAACATCGACTGGGGTTCGCTCGGCTTTTCCTACATCCCGACCGACGCGCGCTATGTTTCCTATTACCGCGACGGCGCGTGGGACGAGGGCGCCCTCGTCACCGACCCGAACGTCACGCTCAACGAGTGTGCCTGCGTCCTGCAATACTCGCAGTCCTGCTTCGAGGGGCTGAAGGCGTACACCACGGAGGACGGGCGCACAGTCACCTTCCGCCCCGACCAAAACGCCGCGCGCATGGCGGCGTCCGCCGCGTATCTCGAAATGGCGCCCTTCCCGGAGGATCGCTTCCTTGACGCGGTCGATCGCGTCGTCGCGGCGAATCTTGCCTATGTCCCGCCTTACGGCAGCGGCGCGAGCCTGTACATCCGCCCGTACATGATAGGGTATAACGCGGTGATCGGCGTCAAGCCCGCCGATGAGTATCTTTTCCGAATGTTCGTTACGCCCGTCGGCCCCTATTTCAAGGGCGGCGCAAAGCCGCTGACCATTCGCGTGTCCGACTTTGACCGTGCCGCGCCCCACGGCACCGGCCACATCAAGGCGGGGCTCAACTACGCAATGAGCCTGCACGCGATTGTCGACGCCCATCGAGAGGGCTACGACGAGAACCTTTACCTCGACCCCGCCTCGCGCACGAAAATCGAGGAGACCGGCGGCGCGAATGTCCTCTTCGTCACGCGCGACGGCAAGGTGGTGACGCCGAAGTCAAGCTCCATTCTACCCTCGATCACCCGCCGATCGCTACTCTATGTGGCGAAGGAGTACTTAGGCCTCACCGTCGAGGAGCGGGAAATCACGCTCGATGAGGTAAAGGATGGGATGGCGGAGTGCGGCTTGTGCGGTACGGCAGCGGTCATCTCGCCTGTCGGCCGCATCGTAGACCACGGCGAGATCATTGAGATGGACGCCGGTATGTCCGAAATGGGTCCGGTCACCCGCCGCCTCTACGACACCCTCACCGGCATTCAGCTCGGCAAAATCCCCGCCCCCGCAGGCTGGATCCGCGAAATCGCGGGGTAAGTGCGAAGTGAAAAACAGAAAAAACTCCCTCGCGCAATAGCGTGAGGGAGTTTTTACAAGGGAAGGGACTTTGTGCAAAAAACGCACCTCCCCGACCGCATGGTCGGGGAGGTTTTGCGCAATTTTCCCTCATCAAGGCGCGCTCCATGGAGCTTGCGCAATAAGCAGCCCCGGAAATAGGGCGCTCTATATCTGCACCCCGATCACGATTGCATTTCTTCTTTACTATTGTGTTTGACAACCCCGCCTTTTACCCTTCTCCCCCGTTCTCCCTCATCTTCTTTTATCGTCCCTCTCTTTTCTCTTTTGCGCGGCCGTAAGCCTCGCGGGAAGCGATGGCGAGACAGGTCGCGCACGCGATCGGCACGCCAAGGCCCCTTTCGAGCGGAAGAGCGGCGAGCGGCGGCGCAGGTTGCTCTGCCGGGCAACCCGGCGCTGCGAATCCTGCCGAGCGGGAGGGATACGCTCCTCGCGCGGCATTATCGGCAGATTGCGGGCAAACGCGATAAATGTACGGTAATCTGAACCGCCGCACTCGCGCCGCAACGAGCGCATTGCCGCGGAACCCACCGAAAGCTTCGCCGAGCGTTTCGCGCGAGCTCGAGGCGCATAACTGAGAGGACGAATCCGCGGCGAGCGCTCAAACCGTCGCTCGCCGCGCGGGAGGCGGAGCCGGAGGTACGCGGAAATCGTAACCCCTCAGCTCATTGGCACCCGGAGCGGCAAGCGGAAGTTCCTGTGCCCCGTCGGCGCCGCGCGTGCGCGGTGGAGAAGGAAAACCGCCGAAATGGGCGAGTGCCTCGACTGCGCCCATCGCAAACCCGGCAAGCACGGCAAGAGCAGCAAGCACGGGCAATTTCGCCAAAGTAAAAAACCAAGCAGTGCGAGCGAGGCAAGCGGCGCGAGCAAAGAGACGATGTCGGCGAGAAC
>CAZYCC010000033.1:0-11743 GCA_964645985.1 uncultured Lachnospiraceae bacterium
TACCTCGACAGCAACCGCATGAGCGGGCACCGCGTGCGCTTCCTTCCGGCAAGCGAGGAAAACGGCTTCCTGCCAACGCCCGATGGCCTCCCAAGCGATCCTTTTGTCATCTATTTGTGCTCTCCGAACAACCCGACCGGCGCCGTCTACGACCGGGAGGGCCTTTTCGCGTGGGTCGATTTTGCGCTGCGGACCGGGTCGCTTCTTCTCTACGACGCGGCATACGAGGCGTACATCCCGGAGGGCCAGCCCTATCCGCACTCGATTTTTGAAATCGAGGGAGCACGAGATTGTGCTATTGAGATTTGTTCTTTTTCTAAATTCGCCGGGTTCACCGGGACGCGCTGCTCCTGGACGGTCATCCCGAAAAATCTTGCCTCGGAGGGCGTCCCTCTGCACGAGCTTTGGGAGCGGAGGCAAGCGACCAAGTTCAACGGTGTGCCGTACATCGTGCAGCGCGGGGCGGAGGCGGCGCTCTCGCCGCAGGGTGAGGCGCAGTGCGCGGAGCTCGTCTCGTATTATATGGAAAATGCGCGCGCTATCGCGAGTTTGCTGCGCGAGAAGGGCGTCTTTTTCACCGGCGGGGTCTGCTCACCCTACATCTGGCTGCGCTGCCCGGGCAGGGTGAGCTCGTGGGAGTTCTTTGACCGGCTGCTCGCCGGCGCGCGCGTCGTCGGAACGCCCGGCGCGGGCTTCGGCGCGTGCGGCGAGGGGTATTTTCGGCTGACTTCCTTCGGAACACAGGAGGATACCGCCGAGGCGGTCGGGCGGCTGCGCGATTTCCTCACATAAAAGCGGTCTTGCGGGATTTTCTCGCCTCATTTTGATAAAGAATTTCCCTTCTTGCGGCATTTAGCCACCTCGTTTTGCGGGGAAAGCCAACTTGTGAGAAGGGAGGCGTCCTGCCTCGGGTGGTAATTTATTTTCGAGAAACCCCATTTTTTCGGCCAGGAGCATACTGCTCAGGGCACGGTTTTGCTTTTGAAAAAACCCCGCTGCTCCTAATGTAATTTGAACTGCCCGTTCGGGGGGAAGACGCGAGGGTGACCCGGCGTTGTCGAAATTTTCGCTGTTACCTCTCAGATGTGGTTTTGAGGAAACGAAGCAACCCTGTCGTAATTTGTGGAGCTGCCTCTTAGGCGAAGTTTTCGGGAAGCCCAAGTTTTCGGTCGAGATTTGCGCTCCCCCCGCTCAAGGGAAGACGCGAGGGCTACCCCGCTTTGTCGAAACTTTCACTGCTCCCTCGCGAGCGTAGTGCTGCGGTTAGGTCGGTGCCTTTCATCGTGATTTTGCACAGCCCCGCTCGCCCTCGCGAGGGGTATCCCTCCCCCTCTACTACCCCCGTTCGCGGTGGCGCGCAAAACCCCGCGCGCAGCGCGGGAGAGATTCGCGCGTGCTTTGCCTGCGCCCTCGCGGGCAAAGTGGGCGTGCGTCTCTGCGGGACGCGCGCCTATCGGGCTTTGCCCGACACACGGGCGACCCTCTCGCGCCGTGGATACGGCGCGGTTTTGCTAGTCACCCTCCCGTAACACTCTCCGCTTCGCGGGGGAGTATTGCTACTCCGCGTTTTGCCGGCGTAGCCGACAAAACGCTGCCGCACGCTTTCTCCTCGGCAAATTCGCCGCTCGCGCATCGCTTTTGCTCCTTTCTTTATTTGCGTTTTGCATTTCTCGATGTTTCACCGGGAACATCTCTTCCATAAAAGTCTTCTATTTTGGTAGTACTTTTTTCTTATGTTACACTCAAACATCACCCTCTCACCGGGGGGAAATTTGTGTTTCGCGGGGGTAGACTGCGTTGCGCTCGCGCGGGAGTTCGGTACGCCCGTCATGCTGCTTGACGAGGACCGCGTGCGTGAGCGCTGCCGCGTGTATCTTGAGGCGCTTTCGCGGGAGGAGGGGGGCGAGTCAAGCGCGCTCTATGCGTCGAAAGCGTTTTGCTGCAAGGAAATTTACCGCGTAATGAACGAGGAGGGGATGGGAGCCGATCTTGTCTCCTGCGGGGAGATGGCGACCGCGCGCGCTGCCGGCTTCCCGCTCGCGCGCGCCTTCTTCCATGGCAATAACAAGACCGATGAGGACCTCTCCCGCGCGCTCGAGTGCGGTGTCGGGCATATCGTCGTCGACGGGGAGGAGGAGCTCTCGCGCCTTAACGAGATTGCCGCGGCGCGCGGCAACGTGCAGCCGATCCTCCTGCGAATTACGCCCGGCATCGACCCGCACACCCATCGCAAAATCTCAACCGGCGGGGTCGACTCCAAATTCGGCTCGGCTATAGCCACCGGCGCCGCCGCGCGCATCACGGAGGCGGCGCTCGCTCTCCCGCACGTCAAGCTCGACGGGTTCCACTGCCACATCGGATCGCAGATTTTCGACCCGGCGCCCTTCACCCTCGCCGCCGACCTCATGCTCGATTTTCTCTCGCAGATAAGGGAGAGAACCGGCTATGCCGCGCGCTATCTCAACCTCGGCGGGGGCTTCGGCGTGCGCTATGTCGAGAGCGACCCGCAAATCGACATCGCCGCCAATATCGCGCGTATTGCGGCGCACCTTCGCGAGCGCTGCGCCGCGCAGAACTATCCGCTGCCTGCGCTGCTCCTTGAGCCGGGGCGCAGCATCGTCGCCGACGCCGGGATGACGCTCTACACGGTCGGCAGCGTCAAGGAGATCCCCGGGGTCAAAAACTATGTCTCGGTCGACGGCGGGATGACCGACAACCCGCGCTACACGCTCTACGAGTCCGCGTACAGCTTCTTCCTTGCGAACCGCGCGAGCGAGCGCGCCGATTTTGTCTGCACGGTCGGCGGGCGCTGCTGCGAGAGCGGCGATCTGCTCGGCGAGGGGGTGACGCTCCCGCGCCCGCGGCGGGGGGACATCCTCGCGGCCGCGGTCACCGGCGCGTACAATTACGCGATGGCGAGCAACTACAACCGCGTCCCGCGCCCGCCGGTCGTCTTTCTGCGCGGCGGCGTCCCGCGCCTCGCCATCCGCCGCGAGACGGACGAGGATCTCCTGCGCTATGACCTATGACGCGGCTTGCTTGCTCCTCGCACATGCCCGTGCCCGCCGAACCGTCAGGCATTATCGTAAGCACACGCTGCCCGCCGCGCCAGGTCTTCTTTTTTAGAGAACATCCCCGCCCCCCGGTGGGGAGGGTGCGCTTGCCGATTGCGTTCCGACTACTCGGGCGGGAGGCGGCGCTTGGGCGCGGAGTTACTCCTCCGCAACCTTCCGCGCTCGCCCGCCCGTGCGGTTGCAGTATCGCGGCCTTCCCCGCTCTCGCCGATTTCTCTGCCCCGATGGGGGAGAACAGCCGCGCCCCACTCCCGCTTGGCCTCATTTATATAGCGCCCTCGCGTGCGGCGGGATTGCTCCTCTCACGGCTTTTCGGCCTTCCCGATGCGCACACTTTGCACCGCGCTTTATCGTCCTCGCCGGCGCGGGTAGCCGCGCCGTCCTTTTTCTGCTATAATGAGATGGGCGGGCGCGTTCCTTTTCGGCGCGCGGCACCGCTCGCCCTAGGGCCACGGCATTGCTTCCGCGCACGCCGCGCCGCGAGCGCGCTGCTCTTGCGCGCGCCTCCTGATGCGAATTTTTAGGCAAGGCTTCCCCGCCCATGCCGCCTTAGGCGTTCCTCTCGTGCTGCACTGCCCCGGTCGCGCCTTTCCGAAGCACACCGCCCGGCGCTTCTTCCTTCACCACACTGTCCTCGCTCGCGTCTGTCCGAACCGCATCGCGCGACGCAACATCTCCTCGCCGCGACTTCCCGGACGCGGCGCGCGGATCGTCTTTCCCGGTTTTTTCTTATGATTGTTTGCAAATTCGGCGGGAGTTCGCTCGCCGGCGCGGAGCAGTTTCGACGGGTCGCCTCGATTGTCCGCGCCGACCCGCGCCGCACGGTCATCGTCGTCTCGGCGCCAGGGCGGCGCTCGCCCGATGACCCGAAGGTGACAGATCTGCTCTACACCCTGCACAGCCACCTCCTGCACGGCGTGCCGGATGAGGGCATCTGGGAGACGGTCGCCGCGCGCTACCGCGAGATCGGGCAGGAACTGTCGCTCCCGGGCGTCGACGAGATGCTTGAGGAGACGTCGGCGCAGCTCTCGCCTTCGACCGACGAGAGCTTTCTCGTCTCGCGCGGGGAGTATTTTTGCGCAAAGCTGCTCGCCGCATACCTCGGCTTCACTTTTGTCGACGCCGCCGACATCCTGCGCTTCTCTTTCGACGGCAGCCTCAACCTTCCCGAAAGCGAGCGCCTCGCGCGCGAGGCGTACGATGCGGCGGGGCCGATGGTTCTGCCGGGGTTTTACGGCGCCTACCCCGGGGAGGGGGGCGGCGCGGGGGACATCGTCCTCTTCCCGCGCGGCGGGTCGGACGTGTCTGGCGCATACCTTGCGCGGTTCCTCGGGGCGGAGGTCTACGAGAACTGGACCGATGTCTCGGGCATCCGCGCCGCCGACCCGCGCATCGTCCCGCACCCGCACGCGATAGCGACCATCACCTACGAGGAACTGCGGGAGCTATCCTATATGGGCGCGGGGGTTCTACATGACGAGAGCATTTTGCCGGTGCAGGAGCGCGGCATCGCCATCCACCTTCGTAACACCGAGGATCCCACCCACCCCGGGACGATCATCTCCTGCGGCGCCTGCCGGGAGGAGGCGGCGACACCTATCACCGGGATCGCCGGCAAACGCGGCTTCGTCTCGTTCACCATCTACAAAAAACATATGTCGAGCGAGGTCGGCTTTCTGCGGCGGGTGCTGTCGATCTTCGAAAAGTACAATATCAGCGTCGAGCACACGCCGAGCGGGATGGATCGGCTGAGCGTCATCGTTGCGGAGGGGGAGGGCAAGCTGCTGCACGCGGTGACCGCCGATCTCGAGGCGATCCCCGGGGTGAGCGTCAAGGTCGAGCGGGGCCTGTCGCTAATCGCCGTTGTCGGGCGGGGGATGGTCGGACATCCCGGCATCTGCCGCGCAGTTTTCTCCATCCTTGGCGAGGAAAACATCAACGTGCGCATGATCGCGCAGGCGCCGGACGAGCTGACCGTGATCATCGGCGTGCCGGACAATTTGCACGAGCGCGCCATCCGCGCTCTCTACGAGGGTCTTGTCAGGGCGGGGCTGCTGTAAAAGCGGAGGCGAGGCAGGAGAAGAAATCTCCTCGTTTTCGCGGGAGGCGCTCGCGCGGGGCGTTACAAGGGCAGCACCCCGGGCGGGGAAAGAGCGCGAGGGCGCGCGGTTCTTCCTTACTTTGGCCGCAGGGAATTGAGATCATGCGATGTGGGAGGGGGCTCACGCGGGAAAGGGCGCAGGTAGGGCGTTCAAAGTTCTTTTCTTTTTATCACGGGAAAAGCCCGCGGCAAGACGGGTATCCTCGAGGGGAGAAAAATCGCGCGGAGGCGCGAGAGCTTACGGGGTTCGCCCTGATTTTCCCTGATTTATTTTCGTGGGAGAGCGGGCTTCCCGCGGTTGTCTTTTTTGGAAAACGCTATGTCACGAACTTACACCGTCGCCGTTCTCGGCGCGACCGGCGCCGTCGGGCGCGAGATGATTGCCATCCTTGAGGAGCGGCGCTTCCCGGTGGGGAGGCTGCTGCCGCTCGCGTCATCGCGCAGCGCGGGACGCACCGTTCCCTTTTGCGGGGAGGAAATCCCGCTCGAGGAGGCGACCCCCTTCGCCTTTCGCGGGGTTGATCTTGTCCTCGGCGCCTCGCCGAACGAGGTAGCGATGGAAATGGCGCCGCACATTACGGCGGCGGGCGCCATTTTTGTCGACAACAGCAGCGCTTTTCGCCTCAATGAGGACGTGCCGCTCGTTGTCCCCGAGATAAACCCGGAGGACGTGCGCGCGCATCGCGGTATCCTCGCCAACCCCAACTGCTCGACCATCATCACGCTCGTCGCGGTAGCGCCCCTGCACCGCATCTCTCCGATTGAGGCGATGACAGTCGCCACCTATCAGGCGGTTTCGGGGGCGGGAGCGGGCGGCATCGACGAGCTGCGCGAGCAAGTAGCTTTGCCGGAGGGCAGCGTTCCGCAGTCGCGAGTTTTCCCTTACCCTATCGCCTACAATCTCATCCCGCAAATCGGCGAATTTCGTGAGAACGGCTACACCGCCGAGGAGATGAAGCTGCAAAACGAGGGGCGCAAAATCCTGCACGCGCCGAGCTTGCGCGTCTCCTGCACCTGCGTGCGCGTGCCGATCGTTCGCTCGCACTCGATTTCCGCGACGGTGGTCACGCGCGAGCCCATCTCGCCGGACGCGGCGCGCGCCGCCATCGCCGCCGCGCCCGGCTGCCGGCTCGTCGACAACCCCGCGAGGGGTGTCTACCCAATGCCGCGAGATGCGTCGGGCGGGGACGCGGTGCTCGTCGGGCGCTTGCGGCGGGATCTCACCTGCGAGAGGGGCCTATCGCTCTTCTGCTGCGGCGATCAGCTGCGCAAAGGGGCAGCCACCAACGCCGTGCAAATCGCCGAGAGGGTTTGCGGCATTCTGCCACCTCATCAGGTTGCGGAGTAACCCCCACTTTGTCTGGGGAAGCATCCTGCCCGGTTTGAAATTTCGGTTTTAGAAAACACCATCGCTTCTGCTGTAATTTGAACTGCGCCGTTCGGGGGGGGAAGGAGTCGGGTTACCTCGCTTTGTCGAAATTTCGACTGTTCCTCCGAAGATACTGTTTTTGAAGAGGCTCCACTGCCTCTTTCGTAATCTGTACTGCCGTTTCTCGGTTTAGTTTTCGGGGAAGCTCTACTGCCTCAATAGTAATTTCCCGCTCGCGGGAGAAAGTGTTTACAGTGAGCGGGGTGCGTCTTATCCTCCCCCCTCACGGCTCGGTTTTGCGCGCTACTTTCTCCCGTCTTTCTCTCCCGTCGAATCAGGTGATACTTCTCTTCGAAAGGACGCTTCTATGTTTTCTTCTTCATTTTGCAAATTTCTCCGCGTCGTGGGGGTGGTTCTCGCGGTGAGCTTGGTGGCGGCGGTGCTGCCGGCAGGGGCGGCGGGGGCGGCTCCCGTGGGGGGCGGAGGGGATCTTGTCCAAGTGGAGTACGAGGTGACCTTCGCGCAAGGAGACGCGCGGGGAATGCTCGACGACATCAACGCTTTTCGCACAGGCGGGGAGGCTTGGGTCTGGAACGAGAGCGACAGCGCGAGAGTTCCGGTGGGGTCGCTCCCGGCGCTGTCCTACAGCTACGAGCTTGAGCGGGTGGCGATGCAGCGCGCCGCCGAGGCGGCTCTCACCTTCGAGCACATCCGCCCGAACGGCACATCCTGCTTCACGACGGCGGAGGATCTCGGCGTGACAAACGGCTTTGTCGGCGGGGAAAACATCGCGGTCGGCTACGCCGACGCGGCGAGCGTCTTTGAGGGATTTTGCGAGGAGAATGCCGGCTACGCGGGGCAGGGGCACCGGCGCAATATGCTCGGCAATCACGAGCAGGTCGGCATCGGTCACGTCATCGTCAACGGGACAAACTACTGGGCGCAGGAGTTCGGCTTCGGGCTTGAGGAGGGGACGCCCAACCCGGATGGCGAGCAGACCGTTTTAACCGAGGTGTCGCTTGCGCGCGTAACTTCGCTTGAAATCACGGGGGAACCCTCCCTATCGGAGATCTCGCTTGCGGGCGGCGAGAGCGCGGCGCTGCCGACGCTCACCGGGAGGATTTCCTTCGCGAACTCTTGGTCGGTTCCCGAGCTCGTCATCCACCCCGCGTGGGCCGGAGGCGGCAAGGTAGTCGAGCTGCGCGACGGGCGCGCCATCGGGCACCTCGCCGGGGAAACTACACTTACGGCGAGCTTCGATGGGCGGAGCTATTCTCTCCCGATCACCGTGACGAGCACCGCGCACACCTTCGACGCGCCGTGGAACGTCCTGCAGAGCCCGAGCTGCACCGAGGCGGGTCTGCGCGAGCGGGTCTGCTCCTTCTGCGGCGAAACGGTAACCGAACCCGCCCCGCCCCTCGGTCACGACTATGTCGCGCAAGACGGAGTCTTCACCTGCTCACGCTGCGGTCTTTCGCACGACTATCTGCCGGGCGATGTCAACGGAGACGGCACACTTACGGCTGTCGACCGTACTCTCCTCGCGCGCGCCCTCGCCGGGTGGGAGGGAGTCGGCGCGATTTCCACCGTCGCGGCGGATGTCGATGCCGACGGCGCCCTTACCTCCCGAGACCGCACGACGATCGCCCGCGCCCTCGCCGGTTGGGAAGGCATCGTGATGTGAGAAGTTTGCCCCGCGAGGGGGTGCCGGGCGAGCCGCGCGGCTCTGTTGTGGGGCGAGCTGCCCCGTTTGGGGGGAGGGTGTGTGGGGCGAGCGCGCTTTGTCGAGATTTTGAGTGATCCCTCTGGGATGTTGTTTTTGAGGAAGCTCCACTGCCATTATCGTAATCCGAACTACCGCTCGTGAGAGGAAGTGATTTCGGGTAGGGGAGAACGCTCGTCCTCGCGCGGGGGGTCTTGCTTCTTCCACGCTTTTTTCTTCGTCTTCTCGTCCCCTTGTCCTATTTTTGCCCCATCCCGCGCCAGCAAGCGAAATTTTTTCCAAAAAATGGCGTTTTCCTCTTGCGCCGAGCGTGGGGAGTGTGGTATTCTATGTGTGTTCGGCGGAAATTTTTTTCCACACGATAGGAGTTTATGATGAAACAAGCAAGAAAACTCACAAAGAAGGCTCTGCTACTGTTGTTGACGGTGGCGCTGCTGATCCCCTGCTTTGTCACCCCGGCAAATGCGATCACGTCAACCGCCTACTGCGGAGACGCGGGGGGGGGGGCGGAATGTCCTAGCGGGATATGACAGCCCGACCGGTACTTTAGTCTTTACTGGAACCGGCGGAATACAAGATTTCGCAAGCGAGTACGAAACCCCTTGGTATACTGTTCAAACCAGTGTTCTTTCCGTTGGCGTTGATGAGGGAATCACAAGAATCGGGGACAACGCGTTTTACGGCTTATCCAAAGTGGAGTATCTCTCGCTGCCGAGTACGCTGACAGACATCGGAGATAACGCCTTATTTTTGATGAGCTCGTCCATCAAATACATCGAGGTCGCACCCGGAAACCCCGTGTATACGGTTGTCAACAACTGCCTTATCGACAAGCGGACCGGCACGCTTCTCTTGGGCGCGCCGGAGAGCGACATCCCAAGCGATGGTAGCGTCACTAAAATTGGGAAATGGGCGCTCTCGAGCCTTTACCGCACGAGTATTCATATTCCGGAGGGAGTGACAGAACTTGAGGAAAGTGCGTTTTGGTTGGATACAGGCGTGACGAATATTTCCCTTCCCTCGACCTTGACCACCATTGGAATAAGCGCCCTTGGCGGCTGTGGCAACTCTCTTTCTAGCTTGACGGTCAGCCCGCAGAACCTCAACTTCACGGTGAGCGGCAACTGCCTTATCGACAAAGCGGGAAAATCTGTCCTTTTGGGAACGGCAAACAGCAGCATCCCGAGCGACGGCAGCGTCACCAAAATCAGCGACTCCGCCTTTGAATGGTTGGATGATCTAACGAGCATCACCATTCCGAGCGGTGTCACCGAGCTGGAGTATAGCGCATTTCGGGATTGCCCGAATTTGACAGAGATCTATCTCCCGCGCAGCATCACGACGATCGGTGTGAACGCCTTTGACGGGTGCTACGCCCTGACCGCGGCGAACTACGCCGGCTCAAGCGATGAGTGGAACGCGAACGTGAAGGTGGAAACCGGTAACGTCCTGCTTGAATTCGCCCTCCGGTTTAACGTCGCGCCGCCCGCACTCCTCGGCGACATCGACGGCAACGGAACGGTCAATGCCGCCGACCGCACGACGCTCGCGCGGGCACTTGCCGGGTGGAACGGCTACACCATCCCCGACGCGTCGGTCGCAGACCTTGACCACAACGGCAGCGTCAACGCCGCCGACCGCACGACGCTCGCGCGGGCACTTGCCGGTTGGAATGGCTACACCATCGGATAGCTATCCCCCTCTTTTTCGCCGAATACAAAAAAGCCGCGACGATGTCGCGGCTTTTTTCGGTGCTGCGTATGTGCGGGGGGTCACGCGGGTCCCTTGCGCTACAGAATTCCGTCGCGGGAGACTTTGTTCCAGTCGACGTGGAGAACCTTGACGCTCTTTTTGCCGATCGTTTCGCGGTCCTGCGTAACATAGCCTTCGGCGATGAGCGTGCGCAGCGCCTCCGCTGTCTTCTCGCGGTCGGTGCCGTGATGCTTGACTACCGCCTCAACCGTCGCCCAGAAGGTGAGATGCACGTTCTTGCGCTTGTTTTTGTTGTAATAGTCGCGCAGATTGCGCAATATCGTTGCCTCGATTCCGTCGCTTGAGACTTTTTTCTCCTCGTCCGGGACGAGGCGGGTGTAGGTGCCGCAGCTCATCAGCTGCGTGCTCGCGGCGCCGCGCACCGCGTAGATGCCCACTTCCTTGCGGCATTTGGTGACGAGAAAGCTCGCGGCGGAGTAGAAGTGCCCGTCTCCCGTAAAGAGAACGTAGGCGTCGGCGGCATCGCGATCCATCGCGCTCTGGTAGATGTGGTCGAGAATGATGAAGTCGGTAAAATCCTTGACAACCTTGTCGGACGCGTTTTGCGTGTCGATAATGGTGTTGGAGACCCGGCGAATGTTCGAGATTTCGCCGCGCAGACCGGGGTTGGAGAAGTCGCCGAAGAATTTGATGTCCACAATCTCGTAGCGGTCGGCAAGCTCGTCCCGGAAGGCGACTACGTCCGGCTTGCGGCGGTAGCCGCGCTCGAGCGAGATGTACCAATGCTCAAAGTCAACGAAGGCGATGACGCGCTTCTTTTTGTCGCCCTTGTTGGGCGAGAAGAGCCGTTTGAATAAGTTTTTAATGGGAGTTACCTCCTTTCCATGAAGTTTTGACAGCACAGGCGCGATTGCGCGGGATAAGGAAAACCGCGGCGGCGCGGGGACTCTCCTCTCGCGCGGCGAGGATTGCCGTGATCGCTTGGCGCCGGGTTTTAGGGGAAATCGGCGAGAGGATTCATTCTCCCGCGCGCGCGGCGGTGTCGCAGAGAGAGGCGAGCGGGCAGGCGGCGCAGCGCGGGGCGCGCGCAGTGCAGATCTCCCGCCCGAAATCGACGACGCGGTGGCAAAAGGCGGTCTGCTCCTCGGGCGGCAGGAGCGAACCGAGCGCGCGCTCGGTGCGGGAGGGAGAGCTCTCCCCGGGGGCGGTTAGCCCGAGGCGAGCGGAGACCCGAATGCAGTGCGTGTCGGCGACAATGCCCGGGATGCCGAAGAGATCGCCGCGCAGCAGGTTCGCGATTTTCCGTCCGACCCCCGGCAGACGCAGCAACTCCTCCTCATCGGAGGGAAGCACCCCGCCCCATTCCGTAGCGAGGACGCGGCACTCCTCGCGAATGTCGCGCGCCTTGACGTGAAAGAGCCCGCATGGCCGTACGAGCTCCTCCAGCTCGCTCAGATCCGCCGCCGCGAGCGCCTCCGGGGTGGAATAGCGCGCGAAGAGGACGCGGCAGACCTCGTTGACGCGCGCGTCGGTGCACTGCGCCGACAGCCGCGCCATCACGAGCAGTTTCCACGGCTCCCCGCCATACGCGAGCGTGCAGCCGCTCTCGGGGTAAAACTCTGCGAGCGCCTGCGCCACCGCGCGCGCTTTCGCTGGGGGAGATAGGGTCACGGGAGGAAAGGGAGCGCTGCGGGAGGAGACAGGAGCGCGAAATTCGATTTGGCAAAACCAAATCGAAATCGAGAGCTTCGGGGGGCACGGAG
>CAZYCC010000033.1:11843-17957 GCA_964645985.1 uncultured Lachnospiraceae bacterium
GGAGGGCATCTCCTTCGGTGAAGCGGCCGCTCGCCGTGCGCCGCAGCGACGCCATCGCCCCGCCGCAGCCGAGAAGATCTCCCACGTCCCGGCAGAAACTGCGCACATAGGTCCCCGCCGAGACCTCGAGCGCGAGGTTGTAAAGAACCGGGCGCGCCCCCGCTTCGGCGGGCGATATGTCGAGCGAAAAGACCGTCACCTCTCGTGGCTCACGCTCGACCGTGACCCCCCGCCGCGCAAGGTCCGCGAGCTTCTGCCCGTCGCGCTTGAGCGCCGATACCATCGGCGGAATTTGCGTACGCCGCGCCGCAACCTCCCGCGCCGCCGCGAGAACCGCGTCAACGGGGGGAATATCCTCCGCGGGGGCTTGCCGGAGGACCCTCCCGGTGGTGTCCTCGGTGTCGGTGGAGATGCCGAGCTGCAGCGTCGCGCGGTAGCGCTTGCGCTCTGCCGTGAGGAAGCGCGCCGCCTTGACTGCCCGACCGATAAGCACCGGCAGAACCCCGGTCGCCATCGGATCGAGCGTGCCGGAGTGCCCGACCTGCCGCGTCCCGAAGAGCCGCCGCACGCGGTTGACAACATCGTGCGAGGTGCATCCCGCCGGTTTATCGACCACTAGCAGCCCGCAGACCGCCGACTCGCTTGAGGACATCGGTGAATGTGTTATCAGAAAAGTAAGAAAGCGTTCCTAAATCTTGCCCACTCCCGCTCGGCTCGGCCAGAACTGCCGCAGTCTCCCCTCGCCGCGATACTCCCCGGCCCGCCGTCTCGCCAGCGTTCGCGCGCTCGGCGTACCACCCCCTTGCTCCCGCATCTAACCTCGCCGCGGTTTCCCGGTTCCGGCTCTTCCCGAAACCCGGCGTTCCGGTGTTGACTCTCGCACCACGTCTGTCTTACGCGAAAGATTATGAACCAAACGTAACTTTTCCGTAAACTTTTACTTATCCATCCCTGCGCGAGGGTTTCCTTCCGCGAAGAGCGCAACCGCCGCCTTGCGCACTTGAAGTGTCGCGTCCACAAGAGAGGGTGTCGCGAGGGTCGCGCCGGAAGCGCGCAGGTGCCCTCCGCCGCCGAAGCGCGCGGCGAGCGCGGTGCAGTCGAACCACATTTTCGATCGGCAGGAGAGGTGAACGAGGTCCTCCCGCTCGTCCTGCAGGAGCCGCAGAGATAGCTCCACCCCGGCAATCTCGCGCATCGCCGACGAGAGCTCCGAGAAATCCTCGCGCGCAAGACCCTCGCGCGCCGTTTCCTCGCGCGAGAGCGCGACAAGCGCGATCGCACCGCCCGCAAGCAGCTCGGTTTTCAGTAGACCTATCGAGGTTGCGCGCACGCGCCGCAGAGGTTTGTTCTCGAATAGCAGACGGTTGACCGCCGCGCTGTCCGCGCCCGAGCGCAGGAGCGCTGCCGCCGCCTCGAGCGTTCCCGCGCTCGTGTTGGCGTAGCGAAAGCCGCCGCTGTCCGCCGCGATGGCGGCGTAGAGCGCGCGCGATGCCGCGGGGGTGAGCAGGTTCGCCGCTCGCCCCGCGCGGGTGAGAATCTCACCGGTGGCGGAGGCGTCCGGATCGACGCAGGTGTAGCGCGCGAAGGGGCGCCCGGTGCGGTGGTGATCGATTTTGAGAAAAAAACGCGGCGCGAGCGGTAGAAGATCGTCGAGGAGCGCGGGGTCAGCGGTGTCGACCGCGATGAGTCTGGTGACAGACGAGGGAATGTCTCCTAGCTCACGCACCGTGAGAAAGGGTGTCTCGGTGAGGGCGAGGAGATCCTGCGGCAGCGGGTCCGGGCAGGCGCAGAGCGCGCGCGCGCCGATCTCGCAAAGCATCAGCCGCAGCCCCTCCGCAGACCCCACCGCGTCCCCGTCGGGCGCGCGGTGGCAAAGGATGAGCCACTCGTCCCCCGCAGAGTTCTCCCCGCGCAAGAAAGAAAACAGCCGCTCGGGCGAAATAGCGCGCGTGGTCTCACCCGCGCCGCCGGGCGAAGAAACTTTCCGCGCGCCCTCCTCCGGGGCAGGCGGCGAGGCGCAAAGCGTCCCCTCATCGGGCGAGGTCACGGAAAAACCGCTCTCTTTGCTCGCCGATTTGAAGCGCGCCGCGCGTCTCCCCTCTCGGGGCGCGGCGGCGGGGGCGATTGCGCCACAGGGCTCGCTTGCAAAAAGCGCGGGAGCGCGGGAGGAAATTTTGCCGGGAGAGGCTTTTGCTTCGATTTTCAATTCTCCCTCCGGCGTATTGCTTGTCCCATTATCCGTCGCTTCGTTTTCTATTTAGTATAGCACAGCGCACAAAAGATTGCAAGAGCCGCGCGCCGCGCGCCCCTCGCACAAAGCCGCGCGATACTCCGATCTAAAGGCTCCGCGCGGTGTCTTCTTTCCGCTTGTTTACGCGCATTCCCGCAAGCTCGCCGCACGAGTCCCCGGCCGAAAAGAGCGCCCCCGCCCGCCTCACCCCCTCTTGCGCGAGAGGGGCGCGCGAGATGCGCGCCGATGCCTCGGCGCCACCAAAGCCTCATGTGAGCGCTCGCCGGGAGTCCGTCGCCCGCCCCGCCGCGCCGCTCCCCGCATTTTCGCGAAAAAAATCGCGTGGGGGGCTTGACAAGCGCGCGGGGGTGTGGTAAAATACCCCTCGCCGGTGAGAATGCTGGTGTGGCTCAACGGTAGAGCAGCTGATTTGTAATCAGCAGGTTGTTGGTTCGATTCCGATCACCAGCTCCAATGGGGGAATTCCCGAGCGGTCAAAGGGGGCAGACTGTAAATCTGTTGTCTCTGACTTCGATGGTCCGAATCCATCTTCCCCCACCAAAGCGGCACGGTCTCCGTGCCGCTTTTTCTGCGCGGAAAATGCTCTGTCCTTCCTTGACAATTCGCCCCACTTGCACTATACTACATTATTATTTAGGGATAATTAAGGAGATGCGCATCCCGCGAAATATTTGGCTGCGCGGCTGCTTTGCGGCGCGTCTCATTTTCCCGGGATGGGCACGCGCCCTCTCTCGGAGTGCCTCGCGCCCGCGCGAACCCGCAGCAGCGCGCTCGCGCGCTAGGCGGATTTCCCATCCCGGAAAATTTTTCGAAAAATATTTTTTTCCGTGCGATAAAATGCGCCGCTCGCGCATTAACTGGTTGAAAGGACGATGGAGAGACCGATATGCTGACGTTTTGTATGGTACCGGCAAACGACGGCAGCCTCGCGCGCGAGGCGCTCCCCAACGAGCGCGAGAGCGGCGAGTGCGAGGCGCTCGATGAGATTCTCTTCACCATCGCCGGCAAAGAGCGCGGCGGCGCAGCCCCCGCCGAAGGCGAGCGCGAGAGAGCGCTCGAGCAGCTCTACGACGCGGTGCGCGTCCCGGTGTTCGCCTACGCGCTCTCGCTACTGCGCCACCGCCAAGACGCGGAGGATGTCCTGCACGACACGGTCCTCGCCGTCTGGCAGTCGGCGGGGAGCTACGAGAGCCGCGGCAAGCCGATGGCGTGGATTCTCACCATCGCGAAGAACCTCGCGAGGATGAAGCTGCGGGAGCGCTCTCACGGCAGCGACACCCCGATGGAGGACATCGAGGCGGCGCTCCCCGCCGAGGAGAGCAACCCCGAGGACGCGGCGATCCTGCGCATCTGTCTGCGGGAGCTGACCGAGGAGGAGCGCGAGATACTGCTGCTGCACGCGGTGAGCGGTCTGCGGCACCGCGAAATCGCAGGACTTCTTGACAAACCTCTCTCAACGGTTCTCTCCAAGTACAGCCGTGCGCTCAAAAAAATGAGGGCGATCCTCGAGAGCGGCGGGAGCAGGGCAAAGCCCGGCAAGAGGGCAGGCGGCAAGATTCTTCAAATGAACAGATCATCCGATCCCCCCGCCGATCCCGTCAAACCCAAAGACAAGCCCGCCGAGGGCGGGGGGAGCCGCAAAATAGACGCGGCGAAGCAGCCATCCTCCGGCGCGGCAAAGACAGATAGCGCGCTCGGCGGCTCTCCCGGGAGCGCCGCCGACCCCGACCCATCCGACATACAACCCACATCGAAAGCAGCCGGCGAGCTCACCGCCGACACCCCGGAAGGAGGCGAGTAAAAATGGCAAACTACAAGGGGGACATCGAGGAGTCTTTGCGCAGGTCCTTTGACCGCCTTGCTCCTGTCCGCCCCGCGAACCTCATCGCCGACCTTCACGCCCGTGAATCCGGCCCAAACTCGCAGAAAGGAGTAGTCCCACCCATGACCGAACCCCGGAACATGACCCCCGAAACCACCCCTTCCCGCAAACCGCGTTTGCTCCCTAAGATTCTCGCCATCGCGGCAGCGGTTCTCCTCCTCGTCGGCATCGGCGGATTCGCCGCGGGAGGCTACGTCAACAATCACCGGGTGGTCTCTACCGCCACACTCGATGTCAACCCGAGCGTTGAAATCGAACTCAACCGCAAGGACAAGGTCCTGCGAGTAAACGCCCTTAACGAGGACGGCAAAGCGATCATCGGCGATATGGACTTCGACGGGCAGAGCCTCGACCAGACGGTCAACGCCCTCATCGGCTCGATGCTGCGCGGCGGGTACCTCACAGATCTCGCCAACTCCATCCTCGTCTCGATCGACAGCGGCGACAGTGCGCGCGCCGAGGCGCTGCAGAAGCAGATCTCGCAGGCGGTGCTCGACGGCATCGGCGGAGAGGGCTTCTCCGGCGCGGTGCTCGCGCAAACCATCGTGCGGGACGACGAGCTGACCGCGCTCGCCGAGCAGTACCACATCTCGCTCGGCAAGGCGCAGCTCATCCGGCAAATCGCCTCGCAAAACCGCTTCTACACGGTCGCGCAGCTTGCGCCTCTCTCGGTCAATGAGCTGAACCTCCTCTCGGCATCGGGCGGGCTCAAGCTCAACAACGTCTCCTCCTCCGGCAAGGCGAGCGACAAAGCGTACATCGGCGAGGAGAAGGCGAAGGAAATCGCCCTCGCCGCGGCATCAGTCGCCGAGGAGGATGTCACGAACCTGCGCTGCGAAATGGAGCACGAGAAGGGCGTGATGACCTATGAATTTGAGTTCGACGCCGCCGGAATGGAGTACGAAATCGACGTCAATGCTCTGACCGGCGAGGTCGTCAAGTTCGATGAGGAAGCGTCTGAGCACTATCGCCCGCAAACGAGCGGCGATACCACAAGCGGCAGTGCGGGCGGAGCTCCCACCGTCACCGTCGATGAGGCGAGCGCCAAAGCGACCGTTCTCGCGCAGGCGGGTCTTGCCGAGAGCGACATTCAAAACTATGTCATCCGGCTCGATAGCGACGAGGGCGTCGCGGTCTACGACATCGAATTCACCTCCGGCGAAAAAAAATACGAGTACGAGGTCAACGCCGAGAACGGCGCCATCGTTGAGGAGAAGATCGGTGCGACCACCGCGCCTACCCCCGATAACGGCACCTCGACCGGCACGGCAAATATCGGCGAGGAGAGAGCGAAGGAAATCGTCCTCTCACACGCCGGTGTCTCCGCCGAGAGCGTGCGGGCGTACAGCTGCAAGCTCGAAACCGAGAACGGCAGCCCGGTATATGAAATCGAGTTCAACGATGGCAGCGTTAAGTACGACTACGATGTCAACGCGAGAAACGGCGACATCATCAGCGCCGGCCGCAAGTGGCTGCAGGGCGGTGGCACAGGAGGCAACGTCGACAACGGCACAAACAACAACACCGGCGGCAACGTTGACAACGGTACAAACAACAACACCGGCGGGAATGGCGGCAACGTCGACAACGGCACAAACAACAATACCGGTGGCAACGGCGGCAACGTCGACAATGGCACGAACAATAACACCGGCGGGAATGGTAGCAACGTTGACAACGGCACAAACAACAACACCGGCGGCAGTGGCGGCAACACCGGCGGCGACACGCCGACACCGACCCCCAATCCTACCCCGACACCTACCCCGACTCCCGACAGCTCGGTGACCGAAGCGCAGGCGAAAGAGATCGTTCTCGCGCATGCCGGCGTCTCGGCAAGCGATGTGACAAACTATGTCTGCAAGACCGATGTTGATAACGGTGTGCAGGTGTACGACATCGAATTCATCGCCGGCGGCTATGAGTACGACTACGAGGTCGCCATCGCAACGGGCGAGATCCTCCAAAGCGGCAAAGAAGC
>CAZYCC010000034.1:0-5991 GCA_964645985.1 uncultured Lachnospiraceae bacterium
CCAAGGGGGAGCTGCGCTCCCCCTTGGAACCCCCACATAACGAACTGTTACGGTGTGCGGGGTGTTTTCTCCTCAGGTAAGGGATTTCGTGACGCGGGGGGAAGCACAAAGAGATTGATAGGATTGTCGGAAGCGAAAGGTTTTCTCTGCCCTTCGGGGTGGGAGTGTTTTCGGGTGGCGGGGTGAGGATTAGCGGACTTTTGCGCTGCCCCGCTCACCCTCGTGGGGAGGTATCCCTCTCCCTCTACTGCCCCGGTTCGCGACGGCGCGCGCAAAACCCCGCGCGGCGCGGATTTGCGCGCTACTCCCCCCTTCCGCCTTATTTTCCCCGTAAATTTTTCCCCGCCTCCTTCTTCCCCTCTTGCAAGAGACCGGGAAATGGTGTATACTGTTTTCGTATAGGAAAAATTCCCGCGGCATGCGGCACTCTCCAAACGAAAGAAGGCACACTATGGCTGTTCCCATCGAAACCGACAAGATTCGCAACATCTGCTTCCTCGGGCATGGCGGAAGCGGCAAGACCTCGCTCGCCGAGGCGATGCTCTTCCTCACCGGCAACACCGATCGCCTCGGCACCTCCACCCTCGACTTTGACCCGGAGGAGGCGCGGCGCGGCTTTTCTGTTTCGCTCTCGAGCGCGAACCTCATCTTCAAGGACACGAAAGTTAATCTGCTCGACACCCCCGGCACGCTCGACTTCGTCGGTGAGGTGATCACCGCGCTGCGCGTCGCCGACGCCGCCGTCATCACGGTCGACGCGAAGAGCGGCGTGCAGGTCGGCACAGAGCTCGCCTGGGAGCGCGCGAGCGCCGCGAATATCCCCAAAACGATTTTCGTCAATAAATCCGATGATCCCGAGGCGAAGTTCACCGCCGTGCTCGATTCGCTCATCAAGACCTTCGGCACGACCGTCTGCCCGGTGATTATCCCGGTCGGCGGGGGCGAGTTCGCCAACCTCATCGAGCTGAAGAAATACACCTACGACGCGAAGGGCAACCGCTCGGAGACGCCGATCGAGCCGTCGGGCGATGTCGCCAAATATCGCGACAGCCTGCTCGAGTCTGTCGCGGCGACAGACGAGGCGCTGATGGAGAAATATTTCGACGGGGAGGAGATCACCCCCGCCGAGGCGCACACCGCTCTCAACCGCGGCATTCGCGAGGGGAGCATCACCCCGGTTTATTTCGGCGCGGCAACGAAGCTCTGGGGGGTCAAGTTCCTGCTCGAAAGTATCGCCGAGTGCTTCCCCGCGCCGACGACCCGCGAGGAGATCGACCCCGCGGGGGAACCCGCCGTCTTCATCTACAAGACGGCGGTCGATCAGTTCGGCAAGACCTCCTATTTCAAGGTGATGAGCGGGACGCTGAATAACACCCTGACGCTGCAAAACGCGCGCGGCGGCAGCGAGAAGTTCGCTCATTTCTACACGCTCGTTGGCAAAAAGCAGACCGAGGTGAGCGCCCTATCCTGCGGGGACCTCGGCGCGGTGACCAAGCTCGCCGCGACATCGACCGGCGACACTCTTTCCCTGTCCGGCAAGAAGGAATACGCCCCGACCGTTTACCCCGAGCCTTTCTACACGATGGCGCTCTCGCCAAAGAACAAGGGCGAGGAGGACAAAATCTCGGGCGGCATTGCGCGCATCCTCGACGAGGACAAGACCGTGCGCTTCGAGAACAACCCCGAAACAAAGCAAATGCTGCTCTCGACGATGGGCAATATGCACCTCGATGTTGTTTTGTCGAAGATGCGCGCGCGCGGCTGCCCGGAGGTCATCACTTCCGAGCCGCGCGTCGCCTACCGCGAGACCATTCGCGGCAAGGCCTCGGTCGAGGGCAAGCACAAGAAGCAGTCGGGCGGGCACGGCCAGTACGGCCACGTCAAGATCACCTTCTCCCCGGGAGAGGGCGACGGCCTTACCTTCACGACCTCGGTGGTCGGCGGCGCCGTGCCGAAAAACTACTTCCCGGCGGTCGAGAAGGGCCTAATCGAGGCGATGCAGAAGGGCGTGCTCGCCGGCTACCCGGTCGTAGGTCTCGCGGCGGATCTGTACGACGGATCCTATCACGAGGTCGACTCGAACGAGCTGTCCTTCAAAGTGGCGGCATCGCTCGCCTACAAGGCGGGGTTGCCGCTCGCGAAACCCGTCCTCCTTGAGCCTGTCGGCGAGCTGAAGGTGACCATCCCCGACGCGATGGTCGGCGCCGTCATGGGGGACATCAACAGCAAGCGGCGCGGCATGGTGCTCGGCTCCGCCCCCGCCGAGGGGCGCCCGGGCTACACCACCATCGACGCGGAGGTCCCGAAGGGCGAGATGGCATCCTACACGATAGACCTGCGCGCGATGACGCAGGGCAAGGGTTCGTACACCTTCTATGTTATCCGCTACGACGAGGTTCCCGCGAACGTCGCGCAGAAGATCATCGCCGAAGCCAAATCCCGCGCCGACGAGGAATAAGAGGGGAAAGAGCGCGATCGCCCCGCCTGCGGTTCTTTTCGCGAAGCGCCGTTTGCCGCGCTCCCCTGCAACCGGCATACCGGTACACCGGCATTATCAAAAACTCCCGCCGCAGTGGCGGGAGTTTTTGCGCGTTTTCTTATCCGAGGCACCTTGCTCTTTTGTCGTGCGCGATAGCTCGCGAGGCTCATTCGCCTCACATCCCGCGCGAGGCGACGCTCGCGGCGCAGCCGCCGAGAAGAAGACTCGCGCGCGGGAGCCCCGCGACGATGGGGAGAGGATCCCCGTTTGGCGCGCAGGTCTCGATTTCGCGGAAGGGGCGGGCAAGGCCCTCGCCGGTGCACTTGGCGAGAGCCTCCTTCGCGCTCCAGACGAGCGAAAAGCGCATGGGCAGCTCGTCCTCGCCCCTGCCATCGAGAAAAACCCGCTCGGCGGGGGTGCAGACCTTGCGCGCAAGGGCCTCTCGCGGGGCGCGCGGCGCTTGAATATCGCACCCGACCGCGAGTTCTCCCGCCGCCGCCCACACCTCCGGGAGAACAAGCGTGCGCGCCTCACGCACCGGTGTCCCATCCGGGAAGACCACCGTTATGGGCGGCGCCCCGGGGGCGGGGCCGGGCGGATCGTCCTCGAGCGCGCCGCCCGGGGTCGCTATCGCGAGGAGGAGCCGCCCCTTCCCGCAAACTACCGTGTGCGAATAGTTGAACGCGATCCGCGAACCTGCCTCGCCCGTCAGCACCGGCTTGCCGCCCGGCTCGCGCTCGATCGGGACGCTGCGCGGCGGCACGCGAAGGAGCCGCGCCAGAGCTCGGCGCGATAGGCCCTCCCCTAAGAGCGCGAGGCGCGCCTCAATCGGCGAGGCGATCGAGCGCACGAGCGCGCGCCTCTCCTCACTTAGCTCATCAAAGAGCGCGCGATATTCCTCCCGCGAGAAATCCTCGGTGCGGGCGAAAAGGAGCGTGAGCAAGACTACTCCAAACGAAAGACGCGGGCGCGGTCACCCGAAAGGAAGCGGCGCCCGGAGGCATTTCGGCATACAAACAACACCCCCGCTCCCTCGAGCTTGCGCGCGGGCAGCGCCGCCTCGCGCTGCCTACTTTTTCTCGCCGAAGTAGCGCGCGAGCAGCCCGGCGAGGGCCTTGCCGTGGCGCGCCTCGTCTCTTGCCATCTCGTGAACGGTGTCGTGGATGGCGTCGAGGTTCAGCTCCTTCGCTTTCTTTGCGAGCGCGAACTTGCCCGCCGTCGCGCCGTTCTCGGCCGCGACGCGCGCGCGGAGGTTCTCCTCGGTGGAGGGCGAAACGACCTCGCCGAGCAGCTCCGCGAACTTCGCCGCGTGCTCCGCCTCCTCGAGCGCCGCCTTTTCCCAGTACAGACCTATCTCGGGGTAGCCCTCGCGGTGCGCGACTCGCGCCATCGCCAGATACATCCCGACCTCGGTGCACTCGCCGTTGAAGTTGGCGCGCAGCCCCTCGAGAATTTCCTCCGGCGCGCCGGCCGCGGCGCCGACCGTGTGCTCCGCCGCCCAGGTCATCGGCTCGTCCTCAACGAGCTCAAACGCCTCCGGGCCCGCCTTGCAGAGAGGGCACTCCTGCGGGCGCTCCTCCGACTCGACGATCTCGCCGCAGATCTTGCATTTCCACTTTTTCATAAAATCCTCCGAATATGGGAAAGATGAGAAAATCTATGTGTCGCGGGAGCAGCCCCGCGCGCCCCCGCCTCATTATCTCTCGCAAATGAAGCAAGCCCCTCGCGGCGCCGGTGCCCTCCCTTGCGATTTTATTGGGGCAGACGCAGCTCCCCTCGCCCCGCGCCCGCGCAATGCGCTCTCCGCACGCCGCGCAAAGAGTGCACGCCCCGCCCTCGCGGGGTGGGCCTTCGTTCTCCGCTCTCGCGGGGCGATCCTTTGTCGGGAGAAAGTCGCGGCGGCTCTTTCGTGCAAGGGCGCGAGCCCTACGATGCGCGCTTGCGCCATCGCGCCCTCTTGCTTGCGATTTGGGTAAACTTCGCGTGCGCTCGCCCAGAGGTGAGCCGTCCCGCGTCCCCTCCTTCGCGCTCGCGTCTCCTCGACCCGCGTTTTTTGCGGGAACTATCCCCAAAAGTGCCGTGATTTTAAGTGCCGTGGTTTTCGGTAATTTCGGTGAATATGATGCTTGCGCGCCGCTCGCGGTTTTCCTGTCGCGCCCCGCTACACCATTTCCCGCAGAGCGGGGATGCCGCGCGCGGTGAGCGTGATTTGTCCGCGCGCGAGCGTCACATAGCCCTCCCGCGCGAATCGGTCGAGCGCGCGCGTCACCACCTCGCGCGCCGATGCCGTATACATCGCCGCGACCTCGTGGGTCGCGCGCACGGTGTCGCTGCCGCACAGCCGCCGCTCCTCAAGGAGAAACCGCGCGAGACGGCTCTCCACGCGGTCGAAGAGCAGACCGCTCACCCGATCGAGGATGGTGGAGGCGCGCGCGCTTGCCGTCTCGTAGAGCGCGAGGCGGAAGGCGGGGTTGCGCTCTCCCGCCCGGTCGACCGCCTCCCGCGGCAGCAGAATCGCCTCGCAGGGTGTTTCCGCCTCAACGCGCGCCCCGGATCTCGCCCCGCGCAGCGGGCAGGCAGACGCGAGGACAAACGCCTCGTGCGGCAGCAGCCGCGCGAGCACCGCTTCCCGCCCGTCCCCCGAGAGCAGCGTCAGCCGCGCCCGTCCGCTTGTGAGCAGCAGAACCCCGAGGCAGGTCGAGCGGTGGATATGCAGCGGCTCGCCCGCGCGATAGCTCCCCCGGCGCGCCTCGCGCGACAGCTCCCCCCGCGCCTCGGGCGAGAGTGCCGCGAACAGCCCCTCCCCCGGCAAAGAAATCTTCTCTCTCATACCGCCGCGCCGATGACGCGGAGCCGTTATCGGATAGCGAGGAGCGCGCCATCGGTCGCAAGCCCGCGCGCTTCCTCATATTGCCAAAGCCCGCGCCGCTATGCCCCCGCGCCTCCTCGTGCCGCGCACAGCGGCGAGCGAAGAAAGCGCGCGCTCCCGGGCGCTTCTCGGCGAGGACGAATTGGCGTGAGAACCCTCGCCCTCGTCCCCCGCGATGCCTCTTTTATGACGCGCGGCGTGGCTGCGGGTGCGGAGCGGAATTTGTGCTATTCCCGCGAATTTCGCTTGGCGCTACTGCGCGTCTTTCCCGAGATGTTCGTCGAGGAAGGCGTCGAGTTGGCTCTTTTCGCGATAGCCGACGATGCGGTCGAGCTGCTCCCCGCCCTCGAATAGGTGCAGCGCGGGGATCGCCGTGATGCCGTAACGATTGGCGAGATCCGGCAGATCCTCAGTGCTGACGCGCGCGACGGTGAGCTTCCCCGCGCGCTCGAGGGCAATCTGCGAAAGGATCGGCGCCATCATCCGGCAGGGCTGGCACCAGTCGGCATAAAAGTCGACGAGAACCGGCGTTTCCCCCGCAAGCAGCTGCGCGAACGCCTCCTCCGAGGCGACATCGACAATGTTTTGCTCTGACATATCTATTCCCTCCATCGAAATCCCCTTTCCCGAAAAATCTCTTCCC
>CAZYCC010000034.1:6091-17759 GCA_964645985.1 uncultured Lachnospiraceae bacterium
CCCCCGCGCTCAGCTTCCTGCCTCGCCAATTATTGGCGATGCTTCTCCCCACATTCTACCACATCTGCCCCGCGCTCTCGGTGACAATATCACACTCCGTAGCGCGCGTTTCCCACCCCCCGCGCACTCTCCGCGCGCGGGCGAGCGTTTGCAGCCGGACGGCGCGCGCGAATCCGCCCCGCCGCTTTTCCCCGATGACCCCCGCGCGGCAGAGCACTCGCGCCGCTCCCCTAGGTATCTTCTATTTTTTGAGATAGAGCATACAGTGGCAGTACCCGTGAAAGTCGGGGTCGGCGATTTGCCGGCGAAACTCGGCGCACATACAGCGCGTTTCGGGCGTGCGATCGCGCCGGCAGGGGCAGTACCCGCCGGTGCGCGCGAGCCCCTCGCGGATGTTGCGCACGACGTTCTCGTCCGGGTTGAGTATCACCTCGGGCGCTGTGCCCTCCCGCTCCTGCGGGGCTACGCCAGAGCTTTCTCCCTCTTTTTTCTCATCTGCCATCGTGCACCTGCCTCGTGCAATTCTTGTAAATCCTCACCCTGCGCCACTCCGCTTATCCCCCGCGCTTGTCTTTTTCTTATCTCTCGGTGACCCGCCGCCCTCAGGTTAGCACCCGCAGCGCGTCGTAAAGCGTTCTCACCGGCAGAAGCTCCGCACCCTCCGGGCGGTCGGCGGGGCGCAGCTTGCGCTCGTTTGCCGCCGGCAGGACAATGCGCGTGAACCCGAGACGCGCCGCCTCGCGCAGGCGCGGCTCGATGTGCGGCGAGGCGCGCACCTCGCCGGCGAGACCCACCTCCCCGCAGGCGGCGAGATCGTCCGGCAGCGGAACATCTTTTATCCCCGAGATGAGCGCGAGCGCGAGCGGCAGGTCGCCCGGCGGTTCATCGAGCCGCAGCCCGCCGACGACGTTGACATAGACATCCATCGCCGAGAAGCGCAGCCCGAGCCGCTTTTCGAGGACGGCGAGGACGAGCGCGGCGCGGTTCGCGTCGACCCCCCCGCAGGTGCGGCGGGGGGAAGGGAAGGAGGTCGGCGTGACGAGCGCCTGCATCTCGGCGAGAAGCGGGCGCGTCCCCTCTAAAAGGCAGGCGGCGCAAGCGCCGGACACGCCGCTTGGTCTTCCCTCAAGCAGAGCCGCCGAGGGGTTCTCCACCTCGATTAGACCCTCCTCGCTCATGCGGAAGACCCCTATTTCATCGGTTGATCCGTAGCGGTTCTTGGTCGCGCGCAGAATGCGAAAGTCGGAGAAGCGCTCCCCCTCAAAGGAGATGACGGCATCGACCATATGCTCGAGCACTTTCGGCCCCGCGATGCCTCCCTCTTTGTTGACATGACCGACGAGCAAAATGGTCGCGCCCTCGCTCTTGGCGTGGGCGATGAAGCGCATCGCGCACTCGCGCACCTGAGAGACGCTGCCCGGGGAGGAGGCGCTGCTGTCGCTCGCCATCGTCTGGATGGAGTCGACGATGAGAAAATCGGGGGAGATCTGCTCGGCGGCGCGCAGAATGCGCCCGACATCGGTCTCGGTGAGGACAAAGACATTGTCGCTCGCGACCCCGAGGCGCTTCGCGCGGTAGCGCAGCTGCCACTTAGACTCCTCCCCCGAGACGTAGAGGACTTTTTTCCCCTCCTCGCCGAGGGCGGAGGAGATTTGCAGCAGAATGGTCGATTTGCCGATGCCCGGCTCTCCGGTGAGCAGAACTACCGACCCGTGGACGAACCCCCCGCCGAGCACGCGGTCAAGTTCGCCGCTCCCGCTCGAGGAGCGCATATACGAGGGCAGCTCCAGCGAGGTGATGCGCTCGGGCGACGACGCTCTCGACAGGCCCGCGAGGGGAGAGGGCTTTTTCGCGCGAGCAGGGGTTTCCTCCGGCTGCACTTCCTCCTCGCGAAGCGAGTTCCACTTCCCGCAGTGCGGACATTTCCCGTAAAACGACGAAGCCCGGTATCCGCAGGCGTCGCAGACATACACAACCGACTTTGCCATTTAAGAAAAGAGCGCCGGAAAGAGAAAGAGCGCCGCCTCGCGCGCGGGGCGAGAGAAGGGCCGCGCGGGGGTTCCCGCAAACCCCGCCTCGTTTTTTTCTCATTATACCCCGCGCACGGCGGCGTGTCAAGCGCGCTATGCCGCGAAAAAAAATCGCGCGCGCGCCGCGCGCGGGTATAGACAAACCCTCCTCTATCGTGTATAATTGTGAGAGGAATGCTGCCCCGGGTTTTGGGGCTAGGTCACAATAGGAGTTCAGGATGAAGAAAAATCTCACCACGGTCACCTTCACCGGGACGCGCGAGCAGGAGACGCAGCTCCTCGCCGCGATCGAGGCGCACAAGGGAGAGCCGGGCGCGCTCATGCCGATCATGCAGGAGGCGCAGGAGATCTACGGCTATCTCCCGGTCGAAGTGCAGAAGATTGTTGCCGAAAAGACCGGCGAGCCGCTCGAAACGGTGTACGGGGTCGCGTCCTTCTACGCGCAGTTCGCCCTCAACCCGAAGGGCAAGGTCGCCGTCGCCGTTTGCCTTGGCACCGCCTGCTATGTCAAGGGCAGCGGAAAGATTATCGAAAAGGTCAGTGAGACCCTTGGCCTATCTCCCGGCGCCACCACCTCCGACGGGAAATATTCCCTCGAGGCAACGCGCTGCATCGGCGCTTGCGGCCTTGCCCCGGTCATGACGGTCAACGGTGAGGTCTACGGACGCTTGCAGGAGAGCGCGGTCGCCGGCATCCTTGAGCAGTACAAGTGAAAAGGAGAACAAAGCAATGAAAGATTGTTGCAGCGCCGTCATCGGCAGTCCCGCGGATCTTGCCGCCTTGCGGGAGAGCACAAAGGGGTCGCTCGCCCCGCGCGTTGGCGGGGAAGGGAAGCGCCAGGTGCTCATTTGCGGGGGAACCGGCTGCACCTCCTCCGGCAGCCAGAAAGTGCGCGCCGCGATGACGCGCGCGGTGGAAGAAGCGGGTTTATCGGACGAGGTGAGCGTCGTCGGGACCGGCTGCTTCGGGCTGTGCGCGCTCGGCCCGATTATGATTGTCTACCCCGAGGGGACCTTCTACTCGATGGTCAAGGAGGAGGACGTCCCCGAGATTGTCGAGGAACACCTCAAAAATAATCGGCCTGTGACGCGCCTCGTCTATCACGAGAAGAGAGCGGACACCGATACGCACGTGGCGACGCGCCTCAGCGACACGACCTTTTATAAAAAGCAGCACCGCGTCGCGCTGCGCAACTGCGGCGTTATCGACCCGGAGAATATCGACGAGTACATCGCCCGCGACGGCTACGAGGCGCTCGGGCGTGTCCTGACGACGATGACCCCGCAGCAGGTGATCGATGTGATCGCCGCGTCCGGGCTGCGCGGGCGGGGCGGCGCCGGCTTTCCCACCGGCACGAAGTGGCAGTTCGCCGCCAATCAGCCGAAGGGCAAGAAATATGTCTGCTGCAACGCCGACGAGGGCGACCCCGGCGCCTTTATGGACCGCTCGGTTCTCGAGGGAGACCCGCACGCGGTCCTCGAGGCGATGGCGATCGCCGGGTACGCCATCGGCTCGGACGAGGGCTACATCTATGTGCGCGCCGAGTACCCGATCGCCATTCACCGCCTGCAAATAGCCATCTCTCAGGCGCACGAGCGGGGGCTGCTCGGCAAGAACATCTTCGGCACCGGCTTTGATTTTGATATTCACCTGCGCTTCGGCGCGGGCGCCTTCGTCTGCGGCGAGGAAACCGCGCTGATGACCTCCATCGAGGGCAGCCGCGGCGAGCCGCGTCCCCGCCCGCCCTTCCCCGCGGTCAAGGGTCTCTTTGGCAAGCCCTCTATTCTCAACAACGTCGAGACGCTCGCCAACGTCTGCCAGATCATCCTCAACGGCGCCGAATGGTTCTCCTCGATGGGAACCGAAAAGTCGAAGGGGACAAAGGTCTTCGCGCTCGGCGGCAAGATCACGAACACCGGCCTTGTCGAGGTGCCGATGGGCACCACGCTGCGCGAGGTCATCGAGGAGATCGGCGGCGGCATTCCGAACGGCAAGAAGTTCAAAGCGGCGCAGACCGGCGGCCCCTCGGGCGGCTGCATCCCACCCGAGCACCTCGACATCCCGATCGACTACGACAACCTCATCTCGATCGGCTCGATGATGGGGTCGGGCGGCCTCATCGTCATGGACGAGGACACCTGCATGGTCGACATCGCCCGCTTCTTCCTCGACTTCACGGTCGATGAGTCCTGCGGCAAATGCACGCCCTGCCGCGTCGGCACCAAGCGGATGCTCGAAATCCTCGACAAAATAATCGACGGCAAGGGCACCCTTGAGGATCTCGACCGCCTTGAGGAGCTCGCGAACTACATCAAGTCCGCCTCGCTCTGCGGCCTCGGGCAGACCGCTCCTAATCCGGTGCTCTCCACCCTGCGCTACTTCCGCGATGAGTATGTCGCCCACGTCGTCGACAAGAAATGCCCCGCGGGCGTCTGCAAGGCGCTGCTGCGCTATGTTGTCGACAAAGACAAGTGCATCGGCTGCGGCCTATGCATTCGCAACTGCCCCGCCGGAGCCATCACGAAGAGCGACTACACCGCGCCCGGGCACAAGCTGCCCTCGGCGGTGATCGACCCCGACAAGTGCGTCAAGTGCGGGGTTTGCGCCTCGAACTGCAAATTCTCCGCCATTTCCAAGCAGTGAGCGGACAGGCGAAAGGAGAAGATACGCGCAATGGAAACCAAACAGCTGCATATCAAAATTAACGGCAACCCTTACACCGTCCCTTCCGGCACCACCGTCCTCGAGGCGGCGCGCATGGCGGACATCGACATCCCCACGCTCTGTTATCTCAAGGACGTGAATGAGATCGGCGCCTGCCGGATGTGCCTCGTCGAGGTCGTGGGCGCGAAGGGCCCCATCACCGCCTGCGTCTACCCCATCGAGCGAGAGGGCACCGAGATTCTCACCAATACGCCGCGCATTCGCGCAATGCGGCGCATGAACCTCGAATTGCTGCTCTCCAACCACAACAAAAAGTGCCTATCTTGCCCGCGCAGCACCAACTGCGAGCTGCAGCAGCTCTGCGTGGAGTACGGTGTCGACGAGGACGCCTTCGCCGGCGCGAAAACCGAGACGAAACCCGATACCTCCTCCCCCGCGCTCGTGCGCGACAACAGCAAGTGCATCCTCTGCCGCCGCTGCTCCGCCACCTGCCGCAAGGTACAGGGAATCGGCGTTATCGGCGCGAACAACCGCGGCTTTGACACGCAGATCGGCTGCGCCTTCGAGGCGCCGCTCGCCTCCACCTCCTGCGTCAACTGCGGGCAGTGCATCGAGGCTTGCCCCACCGGGGCCCTGCACGAGGTCGACAACACCGAGGAGGTCTTCGCGGCTCTTTCCGACCCCGCGAAAGTTGTGGTCGTGCAGACCGCGCCCTCGGTGCGCGCCGCCATCGCCGAGGAATTCGGCGCGCCGATCGGCACAGACGGCGAGGGCAAGATGGTGGCGGCTCTGCGCCGCCTCGGCTTCGATGAGGTCTTCGACACCGACTTCGGCGCGGACTTGACCATTATGGAGGAGGCGAACGAGTTCGTCGAGCGGCTGAAGAACGGCGGAAAGCTGCCGATGATCACCTCCTGCTCGCCCGGCTGGGTCAAATACTGCGAGCATTATTTCCCCGAGATGACCGAAAACCTCTCGACCTGCAAGAGCCCGCAGCAGATGTTCGGCGCGGTCCTCAAGAGCTACTACGCCGAGAAAAAGGGTCTTGACCCCCGCGACATCGTCTCGGTCTCGGTGATGCCCTGCATTGCGAAGAAGTTCGAGATTCGCCGCGACGGCGAGGCGGCGAACGGCGTACCGGATGTCGACATCTCCATCACCACGCGCGAGCTCGCGCGCATGATCCGCGTTGCCGGTATCGATTGGGATTCCCTGCCGGATGAGCCCTTCGATAAGCCGCTCGGCATCTCGACCGGCGCGGGCGTCATCTTCGGTGCGACCGGCGGCGTGATGGAAGCGGCGCTGCGCACGGCGGTCTACTATCTCACGGGCAAAAACCCCCCTAGGCCCGAGTTTCACGAGGTGCGCGGCACCGCCCCCTGGAAGGAGGCGTCCTATAAGGTCGCGGGAACGACCGTCAATGTTGCCGTCGCGTCCGGGCTTGCCAGCGCCGCGGCGCTGCTGCGCGCCGTTCAATCCGGCGAGAAGAACTATCACTTCATCGAGGTGATGTGCTGCCCCGGCGGCTGCGTCAACGGCGGCGGACAGCCGATTGTCCGCGCGAGCGTGCGCGCGAAGACCGATGTGCGCGCCCTGCGCGCGGCGGTGCTCTACCGGCTCGATGAGAATATGCCGCTGCGTCACTCGCACGAGAATCCCGCGATAAAGGAGCTGTATGCAGATCTGCTCGGCGCGCCCGGCTCGCACCGCGCGCACGAGCTGCTCCACACAACCTACGTCAAGCGGGGATTGTAATCCCCTTTGGCGACTCCTCGCGCCCGCCGCGCACCCCGCGGCGGGCGCGGCGTTTTCGCGGGGAAAACCCCCGCGCGCCCTGCCCCGCGTCAAGGGGAAGCATCACTGCGGCGCCGCCTCGCCCCTTGCCATGGGGGAATTTCCCCCGCGAGAGGGCGGTGCCCCTCGCGCCGATATAACTTGCGGGGAAGGGAAACCCCCGCGCCCTGTTTTCAAAAAGCGCCCGTCACCACGCTGCGCGGGATCGCCGCGCGAAACGACGGAGCGCGGGCAGCGGAACTCCTTCCCGCGGAACCCCCGGGCGATGTTTTCGCGATATGCGCGCCGCTCCCTTTTGCTTATGCCATCTTTCCTCAATCGGCTCTTTCGCCCGAAGAATCCGGGCAGCCGCCGCTTCCGCCTCGAAATGGCGCGCTCGCTTGACCGGCGAGCGATAAAGTATGTCGCCGAGCGGCGGGAGGGCGAGGACAGCGACCTCGTTATCGGGCACGTCGGAGAGATTCTCCTGCAGGGCGATGAAATTCTCGTCGTCGCGGGGGACGGGGAGCTTTTTCGCGGCAAGGTCGCCGACACCGCGATGAGCGAGCTGATGTCGCTGGAGGGGGTTATCCTCGAGGGGGAGGATCTCGCCCACGGCGGCGCGCACCGCAAAATCATCGCTTATTACACCTACTACCTCAAGCCCCGCTCCTGACATCCCCGTGAACGACCTCACTCCCCTTCCCTCTAGGCCCCGGAACCCGCCTCCCGCCGCCTCCGGCGACCTTTGCGCAAAGGAACTGCGCGCCTCGCGCGCGATAATTCCCGAGGGCTCCGGTAACGATGGTGCGCGAGGGGCGTGCGCTCCGCGCCCCAATGAGCCCCCCGCCTCACGCTCCCCCCGGGAGAGCTCTCCCGCACGGCAGGAGGAAAAGTCCGAAGGCTCTGCCGACCCCGCCGCCCCGCCTGCCGATAGCCCTCCCGCGAGCGGATCAAACTCTCCCGCCGTCCCGTCCGAGGAGCCTTCCCCCTCCCCCTCCGGGGAGAATTCCCCCGACAGTGCCGCGCGCTCTCACCTGCCGCGCGCGATCGACATCCTCTATGCTATCTCGGGGGCGTTCATCGTCGTCTGCTACGCGAGCTACCTCATTTCCATCCTCACGTTAGGAGATCTCTCGACCATCGCCGTGCCGCTTACTGCGCTCGCGCTCGTCCTGCTGCCGGTTGCCTTCCGCCGCGCGCTGCGCGCCCGCTTCCCGCGCGCCTTCCCTGTCCTCAAGAGAATTTTCTGCGCGGGGATGTGCCTATACACCGCGACCTTCCTCATTTTCTCGGCGGCGGTTCTCGCCGCGAGCGGCGGCAGCGCGCGGGAGATTCGCCCGGAAAATGATGGCGAGGGCGCGGTCGTCCTTGTTTTCGGCTGCCGCGCCTACGGCGACGTTCCCGGAAAAACTCTGCAAAATCGCCTCGATACGGCGGCGGACCTGCTCGACGAAATGCCGCGCGCGCTCTGCGTCGTCAGCGGGGGGCAGGGGTCGAATGAGACCATGCCCGAGGCGGACGCGATGGCGAACTATCTTTCGCGCTCGCGCGGTATCGAAAAAGAGCGCATCCTCCTCGAGCGGGAGGGCAGGGATACCGCGCAGAACCTGCGCTATTCGCTCTCGCTCCTGCGAGAGAGCGGCATTTCGCCCGCGCGCCTTTTTTGCGTTTCCAGCGAATTTCATACGCCGCGCATCGCCCTGCTCGCCCGCCTCATAGGCATCTGCGGCGTGGAGACGGTCTCCGCCCCCTCGGACGGCGCTTTCCACCTCTTCACCAGCCTTGTGCGCGAGTATATGGCGATGATAAAAATGTTCCTCTTCGAGTAGCGGCGCGGGCTGCACCCGCTGCGATCGCGCGGCAGCCCCAATCACACGGGATATGAAAAAAGCCCCGCTTTCGCGGGAGCGAGGGGGCGAGCGCGAGTGCCCTTGGCCCTGCAAGATGTGAGAGCGGCCCGGTCAGGGGAATAATGCACCCACCCCTTGACCGCCGCGCCGGGAGAAAACTCCCCCGCCCGAAAGACTTTTCCGCGAGCGTCGAAGCGCCGCCCCTCCGCGCCCGCCCCGCCGTTCTCCTTGTCCTCTGCCGTTATTCTCCGCGCGAGAACTCCCCCGCGCCCGCGCGTTATCGCGGATGTTTCCGGGGGGCGTCACTGGCAAGACGCGCCTTTCGCGCCCGCGCGCCGCCTCAGATGTTCCCCCGCGCGAGCTGCCGCCGCGTGCGCTGCGCCCCCTTGCGCGCGTCACGGTTTTGTGATATATTGTAGAACGGTCGGTCACGTTTTATTTTCTCCTCGTCCAAAGCGCCCGCGCGCCCGCGCCTGCCGCGGGGTGATGAGGGCGCGGCGGAGGAACTTCAAAATCAAAGCGCCCACGCACCCGCGCCTGCCGCGGGATAGCCCTGCGCCTTTCTTCCTCATCGGCGCAGCTTTCACTTCACGATAGATCCTCCCGCGCCTGCGAGATATGGCGGGGCGATCGGTCGCGCTTTGCTTATTTGACCGCCGCGCCCTTTATCCGAGGATTCTCCTCGCGTTGCCCGAGAGGATGAGCGCGCGCTCATTTGCCGTGAGCGGCAGCGCGTCAAGCGCGGCGAGCGTCGCCGCCGGATCCCCCCAGGGCGCGTCGCTGCCGAAAAGGACATGGTCCGCCCCCATCGCGCGGATGAGGCGCAAGGCGGCGCCGCTATCAAGCCGCGTCAGCGCGTAAGAGAGATCAAAGACCGCCCCGCTCCCGGCAAGGCGCGAAATTATCTCCTCGACTGTCGCGCGCGAGCCGTCCATCCCGGCGCCGCCGAGATGCGCGAAGATGACGACCGCCGACTCCCGCTCGCGCGGGAGCAGCCTCGCCGTCGCCTCCTCGTAAAAGCGCGCCGCCCGCTCCGGCGGGCAGTGCACGAGATTCGGCGAGACAGGGTCGCGCCCGGCGTGCGTGAGGACGGCGAGCCCTTCTCGCAGCGCGGCGCGCGCAATGCGGATATAGCGCGGGTCGTCGATAAACGCTCCCTGATAATCGGGGTGAAGTTTCACCCCGCGCAGCCCCATCGCGGCAATCGCGGCGATTTTTTCCTCTAGGTTCTCGCAGTCGGGGTGGATCCCCCCGAAGGAGCGCAGACCCGGCAGGCGGTCCATTTGCGCGGCGAAGCGGTTGACGCTCTCAAACTGTGCGGGGCGAGTCATCACCGGCAGCAGAACCGCCTCCTCCACCCCCGCGCGCCGCTCGAGCCGCAGCAAATCCGCGACCGTCCCGTCGTGGGCGGGGTTGTCGCCGCTCGTCGCCGATAGCGAGGCGATGGCGCGCGCGGCGATCTTGCCGGGGAAGGCGTGCGTGTGAAAATCGATTACTGTCATAGCGCAAAGAAAATGGTGCAAACCCGCGCCCCGCTCCCGCTCTTTTCACGCGCGAGGGGGCCCTGGCGGCTTTTTGCTTTCTTATAAACTCGCCGGCCCCGCCCGGTCGGCTTCCCCCTTTTCGCTCAATCCCGAGCGAGCGCGCGCTCGCCCGGCACCGCCTTTATCCTATCTCATTTCCCGGAAGGAGTCAAGATTATGGGGTTCGCGCTGAAAATCGGTATTCTGGTGATCTTCTTCGCCCTGATGGTCGCCATCGGCATTTACTGCCGCCGCCACGCGAAGAGCGTGGAGGGCTTCGTCCTCGGCGGGCGGGGCGTGGGGCCTTGGCTGACCGCCTTCGCCTTCGGCACATCCTACTTCTCGGCGGTCATCTTCGTCGGCTACGCGGGGCAGTTCGGCTGGAACTTCGGCGTCGCCTCCACATGGATAGGCCTCGGCAACGCCTTCATCGGGTCTCTTCTGCCTTGGGTGATCTTAGGGCGCCGCACGCGCGTGATGACGCAGTCTCTCGGCTCCCGCACAATGCCCGACTTCTTTGGCCTGCGCTATAAGTCAAACCCGATGAAGATCATCGCCTCGGTGATCGTCTTCGTTTTCCTCATCCCCTACACGGCGTCTCTTTTTAACGGGCTCTCGCGCCTCTTCTCAATGGCGTTTCCCGGCATCGACTACGCGGTCTGCGTCATCGTGATGGCGCTGCTCACCGGCGTTTATGTCATCGTCGGCGGCTATATGGCGACCGCGGTCAACGACTTCGTGCAGGGCATCATTATGCTCGTCGGCATCATCGCGGTGATCGGCGCGGTGCTCAACCTCAACGGTGGCCTCATGGGTTCGCTCACCGCCGTGGTGCAGCAGGCGGACAAGATGGTCCCGGGCGAGGGCTGGAAGTACGCCTCCTTCTTGGGGCCGGATCCGCTGTTCCTGCTCTTCGTCGTCCTTTTGACCTCGCTCGGTACCTGGGGCCTGCCGCAGATGGTCGGCAAATTCTACAGCATCCGCAGTGAGGACGATATTAAGAAGGGCACCGTCATTTCGACGATTTTCGCGATTATCGTTGCGGGCGGGTGCTACTTCCTCGGCGGATTCGGCCGCGCCTTCCTCACACAGGAAGAGGTGACCGCGAACGGCTACGACGCCGTCATCCCCGCGATGCTCGAGCGCTTGCCGGACTTCCTCATCGCCATCGTCCTCGTCCTCGTGCTCTCCGCGTCGATGTCGACGCTGAGCTCGCTGGTGCTCACTTCTGGCTCGACGATTACGCTCGACCTCATCGCCCCCGCCGCGAAAAAGGAACTGAGCGAAAAGAAGAAGGTCGTCATTATGCGCTGTTTCATCGCCTTCTTCATCATCGTCTCGGCGCTGATCGCCATCGTTCAGGCAAAGTCAAACGTGCTCTTCATCGCGCAGCTGATGGGCGTATCGTGGGGCGCGCTCTCCGGCGCCTTCCTCGCGCCCTTCCTCTATGGTCTATATTGGAAGAAGACGACAAAGGCGGCGTGCTTCACCTCCTTCGCCTTCGGCGTCGGGATGAGCGTGCTGCAGCTTATCAAGTCCCTCACCGGCTTTTCCTTCGGGGTCTCCTTCCTTGACAATCTCGTCTTTAAGACGAGCCTGCACTCGGGCAGCATCGCGATGCTCTGTGGCCTCGTCATCGTCCCGGTGGTGAGCCTCTTAACGCAGAAGACCCGCCCCTCCGGCGTCGATGAGATGTTCGCTTGCTATGACAAGAGCGTCACCGTCCCCGCAAGCGAGTCCCTCGAGGTGAAATAAACCTCGCCCGCCTCCCGAGGCGCACCGCTCCCCCGCGAAAAACCCGCCCCCAACGGGGCGGGTTTTTGTG
>CAZYCC010000035.1:0-14297 GCA_964645985.1 uncultured Lachnospiraceae bacterium
GGCGGGGTGGGCCGACGCGTTTCCCGTTTCCCCGAAAACGGCACGCCATCTTGCCGACGCGGCGCCCCTTGCCCACGAAATTTCGCCGCTCGATCTCGCGTGCCCTTGCAATAGCGCGCGCGTTGTGCTACAATAACTCTCGAATCTGGCGATCGCCGCCGCAACCGTTTGGAGGTGTTTATGAATCTCATTGTCTGCGAAAATTACGAGGAGATGTCGCGCGAGGGGGCAAAAACTATCGCGGCACTTCTGAAAGAAAAACCGAAGTGCGTTTTGGGTCTGGCGACCGGGGGAACACCGGTCGGGATGTACCGGGATCTTGCCGAGATGAACCGCGCGGGGGAGATTTCCTTCCGCGAGGTGACCTCCTACAACCTCGACGAGTATTACCCTCTCGCGCCGACGCACGAGCAGAGCTACCGCTATTTTATGAACAAGAATCTCTTCGATCTTGTCGACATCGACCCCGCGCGCACGCACGTGCCGGACGGGCTCGCCGCCGACCCCGCCGCGATGGGGCGGGATTATGACGCGGCGATCGAGGCGGCGGGCGGCATCGATTTGCAGGTGCTCGGGCTGGGGCCGAACGGGCATATCGCCTTCAATGAGCCAGAGGAGGAACTTTACGCCGGCACGCATCTCACCTCGCTGACCCGCAGCACGATCGAGGCCAACGCACGCTTCTTCGAGAAAATCGAAGACGTGCCGACGCAGGCGGTGACAATGGGGATGGGGTCGATTCTCAAGGCGCGCAAAATTCTGACGCTCGCCTCCGGGAAAGGCAAGCACGCGGTGATCGAGCGGCTGCTCTCCGGGAGAATCACGACCGCCTGCCCCGCCACGCTCTTGCTCACCCACCCCGCTGTGACGGTCATCGTCGACCGCGACGCCTACGAGGGGTAAAGTCGCATCGCGCGAAAAAGACGCGGGTCAAGCGTGAAGCGCTCGCTTGACCATCGCCGCGAGGTGTGCTATACTTCACGAGGCGAACGTTTTGCCGAAAAAAGAATGCCGCGCGGTGGGCTCGCAATCTCGTTTCATCATTTCATCGGAAAGGGAAAGGAACACTTCTTATGAAACACACTGCCGCAAAACTTCTCTGCCTCGCGCTCGCGCTCGTGACGGTGCTCGCCGCGCTGCCCTCCTGCGGGGTGACGCCCGAGAAGGCGCTCGAGCGCATAAACGAGGAAATGAACCGCCTTGAGAGCTACGGCGCGGACGCAGACTTCAAACTGTCCGCAGGGGTCGCCGGGGTGTCCTACGATCTACCTCTCGAGGCGGAGATAAACTACGACAAGACCGGCAAAGTCCTTCAGGGCGACTTCTCGACGAACATACTCGAGCAAAAAATCGGGCTCGGGCTATATCTTGACGAGGAAATTTTGATGATCGACGTCGACGGGGGAGACGAGTCGATGAAGGGAAAGGTCGACCTCTCGGACGCGCCGACCGAGGCGCAGGATCTCTTTGACGCGGTGAAGAGCGCCAAATTCAGCCTCTCGCCCGAAATGTTTGTCGAAATGGAAATCGAGAGCGAAAAAGGCGGGCATTTGCTGACGCTCACCGGCATCTCGGAGGATTTTGACTTCTTCGGCGCGGTCGACGGGATCGACTGGGATGACCTCGGCATCGACCGCGAGACGCGGCGGGCGGCGGAGAAGCTGCTCGGCCTCCTCGACGGGCTCGATGAGGCGGAGATTCAGCTCCATCTCGACCGCTCCTATCGCATCGTCTCGGCGGAGATTCAAATGGAACTATCGCTCGACACCACCGCGCTCGAGGACATCCTCTCGGCGGACGCGGGATCTGCCGCCAATGCGGAACCGGCATCCTTTAATTTCGACTTCGGCGACGATTTCTCCTCCGACTTCGGCGACTTCGGAGACTTTGGCGACTTCGGCGATGATTTCGCCTCCGATTATGGTGACTTCGGCGATTACGGCGACTTCGGCGGGGACATCCTCGACGGGCTGAGCGGGACGGTAAGCATTGAAATCTCGGGCGAGGTGTCCATGCGCGACTTTGACGAGGCGGCGGACAAAATCGACAAGCCAAACGAGGACGATTACGAGGTTATCGAGTAAGCGCGCTCCGCACCTCCGCTCCGCACCGCCGTGGGGAAACCTCCCCACAAGAGGAGACGGCGCGGCGCGACAGGCGAGGAGTGATTGCCTTCGCGGCAGCGCGGCGAAAACGCCCTCGCACGGCAAACGCAACAAAGAACCCCGCCCCGCGGGGTTCTTTTTGTTAGGGCGAGCGCGCGCGAATTAGGGGAAACTCGCGAGGGATACCCGGCCCGGGTAGGAAGCGGGCACCAGATGGGATGGACAAGCGCTCCGCGCGGGGGTGGTGCCACTCTGCCCGCGGCTTTTGCCGGGCGATCCCGGCGCCGCTCTTTGCTCCACAAGGATTGTCTCGCGCAAGGTTATACCAAAGCCCAAACGCATAGATTTTCTCCTTCCACGAAATTTTCTGAGGGGGTGTAGCCCGGGATTTTCGCGCCGCACGCGGTTTTGTTTTCGCGCTGCCTCTTTCGTTTGCGCATCGTATACGATTGTTCCTTTTTCCCGTCTCGTTCTCGTCCGATCAAAAAAATCCCCCGTCCGCCGCACCGAGGGAGGATTGCGTGCGGGAAACACCGAAGAGCCACTGTCAAACCGTAACGCCGTCAATCACGCGCGCGGCGGGGGGATTGCGCGCGGGGAACACCCGAGCGCGAGGTGGGCACCGCTCTCGCCGGGTTTGGCGATATGGTCGGCCCCGCGCAATTTTTCCCCTGCCCTTGACAAGCGCGGGGGTTCGGTGTAAAATGAGGGTGTTTATTGTAGGCGGGAGCCGCCGGCGGCGCGCGCCACCTCGGCAAGATTCCCTTTGCCGCTCGCGCGGCTCGCCGCCTCGCTTTCCGATCCGCCCCTCCGGCGCTCTTTTGACTTTTCCGGTCTGTTTTTTCGCGAAAGGATGATGTTGCCATGAAAACCGCACGCTTAGGTTTGTGGCGGCGCACGATCGCGCTGCTGCTCGCGATGCTGCTGGCGACAGGGGCGCTCGGCGTCCTCGCGCTCGCCGAAGAAAACGGCGCACCCACCGAAGAGGCTCCCGCCGACTTTGCCGACTATGCCGCCGCCGAGGACGGCACGGAGGAGGACGTGGTTCTCCCCGCCGCCTACTCGCTTGTCGGGTCGAGCGAGCTGTCGCCGATCACCAACCAAGGCGGCATCGGCTCCTGCGTCTCCGAGGCGATCGCCTATAAGCAGTTCACCAACGCGGTGGCGCACTTCCTGCACGCCGCCGACCCGCTCACCCCGTGGAACCCGTCCTCGGGCAATGCGGATCAGATCTTCGCGGCGCAGTGGGTCTACAACTACTGCGGCGGATGGGAGGCTAATGTCTACGATGTCCTCAAGGACAACGGCGGGCGGCTGCTCAGCGCGGGAGACTTCTTCCGCGACAGTGACGGCGCGGCGCAGTACCACAAGGACGGCGTCCTTTACACGCAGTCGACGCGCTGGAACCTCGACAACATGGAGAGAACCTTTGACTTCCGCCTGAAAGATTACGAGGTGATCTACATCAACTCGGGCAACGGTCCCTATACCACTTCGGTGAACGGTATCTCCGGGCTGCGCCGGGTCAAGGAGGCGCTGATCACCGACAATGTCGTCGCCATTACCGGCTACTCGGGCTACTGGATGAACGGGCACCTCACCGGGGACGGCGTGATCGGCAAAGCGGGCGAGGCGGCGATCATCGCCGGCGGCAAAATCTCTGGCACACAGCAGGGCAACCATTGCGTCTCGGTCGTCGGGTACGACGACGAAATCACCTGCAAGGTAGGAAATTCAACGATGAAGGGCGGCTTCCTCATCGCCAACTCCTGGGGTACCGGCTACGGCACGAACGGCTACACCTGGATTATGTACGACGCGCTCAACTCCATATCCGAGTTTGAGGAGTACAATCAGAAGGATTTCTACAAGACCGACGCCTCGCTCGACTCGGTTGACGGGAAGAGCGTCCTTGTCGATCCCGTTTACTCGGCTACCGGCGACCTCACGGTAACCTTCACCAAATCCGGCAAGGGCATCCGTCTCAACGGCAAAAAATACGACACCTACAATCTCACAAGCGAGGCGTTGGACGGCTACCTCGCCTACAATGTCAGCGATCTGAAGGATAACACCTGCCATATCGAGCGGGAGCCGGGAAACAACACCACATGGGCGCTCATTCCCTACGAGACGATTACCTCGTGGGGCGCGACCGAATCGCAGAATATCGACGAGAGCTACAACGGCAGCTATTGGCTGTTCGCTGCGGGCCGCTCTTCGCTCACCGCGACCGGCTACTGCTATCTTGACGCTGGCTTGGGGAACTCGCCCGGGCGGGAGGTCAACATTGCGTCTCATAATCGCGGCCAATACCCTGAGGCAAAGAGCTGGGTAATAGACGGCTACGAGGAGGGCGCGGAGAGCTTCACCTCGCTTGTCACCATCAAGAACAGCGTTGGGCAGGTCTACACGAGAGTGTCCCCGATGGGGGAGTTCTACCTTACCCATTGGGACACCGACATCACGCTCGAGCGCCCTGAGCTCTACCTTAAAATGGACGTGACGACCGACAACCGCAACGGGATGATCGTCAAGCTCGCGCGCCAAGAGCTCACCGAGACCGAGGGGCGCGCCAAAGACGCGGAGTCCGCCATCACCGCGCACCTCGGCAGCTCCCCCTTCGAAGACGACCCGTCCACCGACAAAGTCGAGGGCTGGACAACCTCGGGCAACAAAATAGATTTCGACGGCAACGCGCGCAAGGACGCGAAAACCCTGACGAAAACGCTCTATTTCTCCTACAACGACCTTGTCGGCGACAATCTCGATGTCGGCAAGAAGATAACCGACTACCGCTGGGGCATCAAGGTCGGCGCGACGAAGAGCACGAGCGTCACCTATTCGAACGCGCAGCTGCTCAACCAAAAGGGCGACGTGCTCGCGACCCTCAGCTTTGGCGGCGAGGACAGCGTGACAATGGACGCGAGCGGCGAAGCAAAGATGTCGACGCGCAAAGAGAGCGAATACTACTTCTTCGATGATAGCGCCGTCCCGACCGACACCTACACCCCGACCTTTGAGAATCCCTACGGCGAGGGCGTCACGGTGACGCCGCTCACCGAGGGCGAGGTTGGGTACGGGCAGGTCTATTCGTTCCGGGTTGATGTCGGCGGTCAGTATAACGGCGACCTGCTCACCGTCAAGAAAAACGGGCGGCCGCTGCTCGGCAAGGACGGCGTGTACACGACCACCCTCTGCGACAACGCGACGATCGCCATCTCCGGCATTACCGAAATGAAGAAGGTCGGCGATGTCGACGGCAGCGGCGACACCGAAATTTCGGATGTCACGCTGCTGCTCGGGTATCTTGTCAGCGAGGAGCCGGTACCCGCCGGGGTCAACACCGACCTCTCGGGCGACGGGGCCTTCACAACGAAGGATGTCACGCGCGTCCTCGCCTACCTCTCCGACCCCGCTATCCCGCTCCACCTCGCCCGCCCCGCAGACTGAGCGAAGCGGCGCGAACCGTCACCCGCAAGCAAATCTTCCCGGGCGACAGTCCCGCGCGAACTGTCGGGAAACACCCCCGCGGTGAGGATTCCCCTCTCGCGGGCACAAACCGTGCGGGAGGATAATCCCTCTCTGCGATCCCGCATGGGAGCGGCGGGGGACGGTTTCCCGAAAAATAGCTTTACCCCCGTCCGGCGGACGGGGGTAAATGCAACCCGGCATCATCAGGGGAGGGGGTTCTTTGAAAAAAGCGCGCCGGGCAGCGCGTCCACCGAAAAGGCGCACCCCGGGCGGCGCGCCGGGCGGGCGGCGCTCCTCAAAAAGTGCGAGAAGGACGGACCATCCCAAACGGTTCGTTTCCGATCCGAATCGGCTCCACACCTGGCAGATCCGAACCGGAGTAGCCCCGTACAGGGGGGATGTGCCCCGATCATTCGTTTTCCCAATCATTTTACTATCAAAGGAACGCCTATGCAACAGCAGCCTTACACCGCGCAAGAAAAAGACGTCCTGCGGGAGCTCGGTTCTTCCGAGGACGGCGGGGGTCTCTCCTCGCGCGAAGCGGAGGAGCGAATCTCCCAATACGGCAAGAACGAGCTGCGCGGCGAGAAGAAAACGCCGCTCCTCGTGCGGTTCTTAAAGCAGCTCGCCGAGCCGATGACGCTCGTCCTACTCGCGGCGGCGGCGATTTCCGCCGTCACCTCGGCGATCAGCCACGAATTCCCCTCGGACGTGCTGATCATCCTCGCGGTGGTGCTTCTCAACGCGGTCCTCGGCACCGTGCAAGAGAGCAAGGCGGAGGACGCCATCGAGGCGCTCAAGAAAATGGCGCCGCAGACCGCGAAAGTGATGCGCGACGGGCGCTTGCAGGTCATCCACGGGGAGAGCGTCGTGCCGGGCGACGTCATTTTGCTCGAGGCGGGGGACGCCGTGCCGGCGGACGGGCGGTTAATCGAGTGCGCGTCGCTCAAAATCGAGGAGGCGGCGCTGACCGGGGAGAGCGTCCCGGTCGAGAAGAGTACCGCGCCGCTCAAAGCGCCATCGAGCGGGGAGATCCCTCTCGGAGACCGACGCAATATGGTTTACTCCGGCTCGACGGCGGTCTACGGGCGCGGCCGCGCGGTGATCACCGCGACCGGAATGAACACCGAGAAGGGCCAGAACGCCGGCGCCCCCAACGATGCGGAGGAGGGGAAAACCCCTCTGCAGAAGAAGCTCGCGGGCCTCAGCAAAACGCTGACGTGGCTTGTCCTCGGCATTTGCGTCGTCATTTTCGGCGTGACGCTGCTGCGCGGGGGCCTCACCGGAGGGATTACCGGCGGGATGATCCTCGACACCTTCCTCGTCGCGGTGTCGCTCGCGGTCGCCGCGATTCCGGAAGGCCTCTCCACCGTCGTGACGGTCGTGCTGTCGATCGGCGTCACCAATATGTCGCGGCGCGGGGCGATCATCCGCAAGCTGACCGCCGTGGAGGCGCTCGGCTGCGCGTCGATTATCTGCTCGGACAAGACCGGAACGCTGACCAAGAACCGCATGACGGTCGTTGAGACGCGCGAGGGAGAGGGCGCGCGGGCAATGCTCGCCGCCGCGATGTCGCTCTGCTCGGACGCGGTCTTTGACCGCACGGCGGGGGAGGCGGTCGGCGAGCCGACCGAGTGCGCGCTCGTCAATTTCGCCGAGGATGAGGGATTTTCCAAAGAAAACGGCTTCCCGCGCGTGGGGGAGATCCCCTTCGACTCGTCTCGCAAGCTGATGACCACCGTCCACGAGCGGAGGGCGGAGATCCCCGGCTGCCCGTTCTCGCCGCCCTATCTGCAATTCACAAAGGGCGCCCCGGACGAGCTGCTCGCCCGCTGTAGCAGTGTTCTTGAGGGCGGGAAGCTCCTCGTCCTCACCGAGGAGAAAAAGAAAGAAATCCTCGCGCAAAACAAAGAGCTCGCCGACAACGCGCTTCGCGTGCTCGGCGCGGCGGTGCGCGCGTGGGAGAGCGAGCCGGATCTCTACGAAAGCGACGCGATGGAGCGCGAGCTCGTCTTTGTGGGGCTTGTCGGGATGATCGACCCGGTGCGCCCGGAGGTGAAAGCCGCGGTGCAGGAGTGCTTCGAGGCGGGCATTCGCCCGGTGATGATCACCGGCGACCACAAGGATACGGCGGTTGCCATCGCGAAGGAGCTGGGCATTCTAAACTCGCCCGAGGAGGCGATTACCGGCGCGGAGCTGGAGAAAATCCCCGAGGAGGAGTTCGAGCGCACGGTCGACCGCTACTCGGTCTACGCGCGCGTGCAGCCGGAGCATAAAACGCGCATTGTGCGCGCTTGGCAGGCGCGCGGCTGTATCACCGCGATGACCGGAGACGGCGTCAACGACGCGCCCTCGATTAAGACGGCGGACATCGGCGTCGGCATGGGCATCACCGGCACCGACGTCACCAAGAACGCCGCCGATATGATCCTTACCGACGACAACTTCGCGACGATTGTCTCGGCGGTGCGCGAGGGGCGACGCATCTACGACAATATCCGCCGCTCTATTCAATATCTGCTCGCGTCGAACCTCTCGGAGGTGCTGTCGATCTTCGTCGCGACGCTCTGCGGGTGGACGCTGTTCAAGCCGGTGCACCTGCTGTGGATCAACCTCATCACCGACAGCCTGCCCGCGCTCTCGCTCGGGATGGAAAAAGAGGAAAAGGACAGTATGCGCCGCCCGCCGCGCCCGGCAAACGAGGGCATCTTCGCCGATGGGGTCGGGTTCTCGGTGATCTATCAAGGGCTTGCCGTGACGCTGCTGACATTGGTGTCCTACTTCCTCGGGCGCTTCGTCTTCGCAGCGGGCAGCCATGCGGCGGCGATCGCGGCGGGGCACTACGACGCCGAAATGCTCGGGGAGACGATGGCGTTTCTCACGCTCTCGATGGCGGAGATCGTGCACGCGTTTAACCTGCGCGCTCTGCGCGGGTCGCTCTTCGAGGTCAAGGGGCAAAACCCCTATCTGTGGGGATCGGCGGCGCTGTCGCTGCTGCTGACCGCGCTAGTCATCGAGGTGCCGGGTCTCGCGAACCTGTTCCACCTCGCGCCGCTCTCGCTGCCTGAGTACGCGACCTCGCTCGCCCTCGCGCTGACCATCCTCCCCATCGTCGAGCTGGTGAAAGTCCTGCAGCGAAAGTTCGGAAAGAAGAAAGCGGCGGTGAAGTGAAAGAGGGGATACCACTCCTGCCCCGCGCGCGGCGGGGAGCTGTTCCGGATGGAGGGGCAGGTCCGCAAATCCCCCGCGCGCGAAACGCGCGCTTGCGCTCCCACGGCAAGGATAACCGGGAGTGCGATGGGTAAAAAGTGCGAACAGAGACTCCCACATTCGCCCCGCGGCGCGGATAACCTCGCGGGCGCGAAGGCAACATGAAACAGAAAAAACTCCCCGCCGCGCGCGCGGCGGGGAGTTTTGTGCGCGCTTCCCCCCCCGTGAAGAATCCCCCGACCACTATGTGATCGGGGGATTTTGCGCACTCCTCGCCCCTCGCCGCGCGAGGGTTACCCTCGAGTAGGATTTGCGCTCTTGTTTTCCCACGCGGGCGTATCGCTCGGGGGTCCGGCACGGGGGAGCGCAGCGCTTTGCCGCGTGTGACTCGCCGCGCAGGATTGGAGAAACCGCGCCGCTGCGCGGGCGCGCGCTCGGCGACGATTTCAATGGCGCGGGGAGAACTTGCGGCGTGGGGTCTCGCTCTCCTCACTGCGCCATTTTCTCGTAGGCGGTGAGCAGGCGGATCGTGTCGTCCGGCAAATCCTGCGGGGTGGCGGAGCGCAGGGTGAGGGTGGGACTGCCCGCCGCGAGGCTGAGCATCACACGGCCCTTGCCGCGCGAGGCGAGCTCGGCGAGGCGGCGCGGATCGGCACGGTCGGGGTGGGGAGTGAGAACCATCGCGCCGCCCTTGCGCTCGATGCGGCGCATTCCGCACCGCTCGCCGAGCGCGCGCAGCAGCGATGCCTCAAGGACATTGCACGCCTCGCGCGGCGGATCGCCGTAGCGATCAAATAGTTCGTCATAGACATCGAGCGCGTCGGCGCGGCCCTCGATGAGCGAAATCTTGCGGTAGGTGTCGATGCGCGCGCTCGCGTTCTCGATGTAGCTCTCGGGCAGAAACGCGCCGATACCGAGCTCAACGGTGCACTCAGCGCGCGGCGGCGCGCTCTCGCCCTTCTCCTCGAGAACCGCCTCGCGCAGGATTTTCATATACAGGTCGTAGCCGATCGCCTCCATATGCCCGCTCTGATCGGCGCCGAGGAGATTTCCCGCGCCGCGAATCTCCATATCGCGCATCGCGATGCGAAAGCCGGCGCCGAACTCGGTAAAATCGCGGATGGCGGAGAGGCGCTTCTCCGATACCTCAGTCAGCGCCATCCCGCGCGGATAGGTGAAGTAGGCGTAGGCGCGGCGCGATGATCGCCCGACCCGCCCGCGGATCTGGTGCAGCTGCGAGAGCCCCAACTTGTCGGCGCGCTCGACAATGAGCGTGTTGGCATTGGGCACGTCAACGCCGGTCTCGATGATCGTCGTGGTGACGAGGATGTCGATCTCCCCGTCGACCATCGCCTGCCATATATCCGAGAGCAGCTCCTTGTCCATTCGCCCGTTCGCCGTCTCGATGCGCGCGCCGGGCGCCATTTTCGCAAGAGACGCGGCGGCCGAGCGCAATTTCTCAATGCGGTTGCACAGGTAGAAGACCTGCCCGCCGCGCCGCAGCTCGCGCCGCACCGCCTCGGCGATCACCTCCTCCTCGTACTCGATGACGAAGCTCTGCACCGGCAGGCGGTCGTCTGGCGCCTCCTCCAGTAGCGACATATCGCGAATGCCGGAGAGCGCCATATTCATTGTGCGCGGGATCGGCGTCGCCGAGAGGGTCAGCACATCGATACCGGTCGAGAGGCGTTTGAGCTTCTCCTTGTGCGAAACGCCGAAGCGCTGCTCCTCGTCGACGACGAGAAGACCCAAATTTTTGAACTTCACATCGTCTGAGAGCAGGCGGTGCGTCCCGACGACGATGTCAACCTCGCCGCGCGCGAGCCGGCGCAGGGTCAGCTCCTGCTCGCGCTCGGTGCGCAGGCGGCAGAGCATATCGACCTGCACGGGAAAGCCATGCATTCTCTCGAGCATCGTGCGGTAATGCTGCATCGCGAGGATGGTCGTCGGGACAAGTATGGCGGTCTGCTTGCCGCACTCCGCCGCCTTGAACGCCGCGCGCAGCGCGACCTCGGTCTTGCCATAACCGACGTCGCCGCAGAGAATGCGGTCCATTGGGTGCGATGCCATCATATCCGCCTTGACATCCTCTATGGCGGCGAGCTGCCCCTCGGTCTCGGTATAGGGGAACGCCTCCTCGAACTCGCGCATCATTTCATCGTCCGCGGGATAGGCGTAACCCGGCGCTCGCAGGCGCGCGGCGTACAGCTCGATGAGCTCCTTCGCCATCCCGCGCGCCGACGCGCGCGCGCGGGACTTTGCCCGCGTCCACTCGGCGCCGCCTATTTTCGAGAGCTTAACCGTCCCGTTCTCCGCGCCCGCGCCGATGTATTTGGAAATTTTTTCGAGACTGTCGCAGGGAAGATAGAGCTTATCGCCCCCGGCGTAGGAAATTTGCAGAAAATCCCGCCGCGCCCCGTCGACAACGAGCGGCGCTATGCCGAGGTAGCGCCCGATACCGTGATCCTCGTGGACGACATAATCGCCGGGGACAAGATCCTCCACCGAGAAGACGCGCGCAGCGTCCTCGCGCTTGGCACGGCGCTTTCTTTTGTAATTTGAGCGCAGCGTGCTCTGCCGCACGAGCGAGAGCAGGGCGAAGCGGCTGTCCGGCAGCTCAAACCCGGCGCATATCTGCGAGACGGTAAGCGTCACACGCGAGCCGGTGAAGCGCGCGTCGCGATCCTCTAGGACTCGCCGCAGGTTCTCCCGCTCCTTCTCGCTGCCCGAGAGAACGCAGACGCGGTAGCCGCGCGAGAGAAAATCCAAGAGATCCTCGAAAAAGAGATCGAGGCTACCGCCGCCCGCGCTGCTGTACGCGGGGGTGGGGCGTGTGCGGAAGGAGAACGCTCCCGCGAGCCGCCTCTCGGGCAGGGCCGCGCCGAAGTTGCAGACTAAAAGCGACTTTCGCGAAAGGAGCAGCTCCTCTAAATCTGCGGCGGTGCGCGCGCTCTCGGCGCAGCGCGCGGGAATTTCCCCGCGCTCGAGCAGTTCGCCCATGGTGAGCGCGGTGTGCGCGTCCTGCTCCTTCTGGCGCGCGAGAACCGCGTCATATTCGAGCGCGACCGGCAGACATCCCGGCAGATAGTCAAGTAGGCACGCCCCCTCGGGATATAGGAGCGGCAGATATTTGTCGGCGCAGGACAGCTCCCCCTCATCGGCAAGAGCGGCAAGCTCCCCCTCCAGCTCCTCGCGCACAGCCGGATCCGCCGCCTTCTGCGCGCGCAGCAGCCGCTCGATCGCGCGACGCACGCGCTCGCGCGACTCCTCATCGAAAAGAAGTTCGCGGCAGGGCGAGAGAGTGTAGGTATCGACGGCGTCGGTCGTGCGCTGGGTCATCACATCGAAAACGCCAGCGCGATCGAGCTCGTCTCCGAAGAAATCGGCGCGCAGCGGCGCGCTCTCGGCGGGTGAGTAGCAGTCGACAATGCCGCCGCGCAGAGCGTACTGCCCCGGGCTGTCGACAAGATCGACGCGGTGGTAGCCCGCCGCCGTGAGATGCCGCACGAGGTCCTCTTGCGTGAGGGGGGAGTCTTTGCGAACGGTAAGGGACGCCGCGCGCAGAAAATCTGGGGGGATGGTTCCCTGCAGAGCGGCATCGGGCGTTGCGACGACCGCGTCGAATTGCCCTGAGAGAAGGGCGCTTAGCGTCTTCAAGCGCTCGTGCTCGAAGTCGTGTGAGCCGGTGATATTGTGCAGAATCGGGTCGCGATAAAGATAGGGCAGCGCGCGCAGACCCATCGCGGTGAGAGCGTCGAGCGTGCGGCGCGCTTTTTTCTCATCGGGGGCGAGAAGAAGCAGCGCTCCGCCCGTCTCGCTTTGCCACTCGGAGGCTACCGCCGCGAGGAAGGCGTTCTGCGCGCCCTCGCACAGCCCTCCAACGAGAATCGGTCGCGCTGCGGCGCCGCGCAGGCACTCGCACAGCGCGCGGTACTCTTTTTGCGAGGAAAAATCGAGAACGAAACTGTCCATTGGGGAAAAAATGCCCGCCGCGCCCGCGCGGCGCGGGGCGGGGAGAATGCGGGAATGAGGGTGCGCCCGGGGGGAACGGAGCGAATGGCGCGAGCGGCAAGCCGATCCTCGCGGGGCCACGGTTTCGCCGCGTGAGCGCGAGGGAGCACTTGCAAAACCCCGCGCGGGAGGGCGGCGGCGCTCGCCACGCCGACCCGGTCACTTGCCGTTGTAGAGGTTCATCGCGCGCTCGATACTGCCCGAGAGGATCAGCTCTGCCGCGCCGGTCGCGCGCTCGGCGGCGCTCGCGATGAGCGGGCGCTCCTCGTCGGTGAAGCGGCTGAGCACCCACGCGGCGAGGTCCATCTCCGGGCGGGGCTTTTCCCCCACACCGATTTTGATGCGCGGGAAGGCGTCGCTGCGCAGGTGGTAGAGGATGCTCTTGACGCCGTTGTGCCCGCCGTCCGAGCCGGAGCGGCGCACGCGCAGCCTCCCGGGCGGCAGACTAATGTCGTCGAAGACAACGAGGACGCGCTCGGGCGGGATTTTGTAAAAGCTCGCTGCCTCGCGCAGGGCAACTCCCGAGTCGTTCATGTAAGTGAGAGGCTTAACGAGCAGCGCACGCACCCCGGCGATCTCCCCCTCCCCGGTCAGCGCGTGAAAGCGCTCGCGCTCGACGCGCACGCCGTATTTTTCGGCGGCGATGTCGAGAAAGGCGAACCCCACGTTGTGGCGCGTGCCGATATACTGCCGATCGGGGTTGCCAAGGCCCGCGACAATCCATGTAACCGGTGCCGCCGGCTCCTTTTCGGCGCGGATTTGGCGAAGTAGTTCCCAAATGTCGGGCATAGCGAAGTCCTTCCTTGCATCACGAAACGCCCCGTCCGAGACGGAGCCGCGGAATATGGGGGCGGGGGCGCTCGCCCGGGAAATCTCGCGGGACGCTCACCCGCCGCGGGAGCAAGAGGCACCGATCACTTCCTTGCCGGGGGGGAGGGGGGCGTCGCCTCGAGGTAATAAATCGGCTTTCCGGCGGCGCGGAAGGCGCGCTCGTACTCGGTCTCGATATTGCCCCCCGCGAGAGAACTCGCGTGCAGGTCCTCGCTTTCGCGCTCGACGCGATAGCCGCAGGCGGAAAGCTCCTCGCGCGTGAAAAAATAAAAATCGCGGCTGTCGGTCTTGCAGAAGAGCCGCCCGCCCGGCGCGAGAAGGCCCTCGTAGAGCGCGAGGAAGCGCCGGTGCGTCAGGCGGCGCTTGGCGTGGCCCTTTTTCGGCCAAGGGTCGGAGAAGTTGAGGAAAATCCGCGCGACACTGCCAGGCGAGAGCAGGCTCGGCAGATCCTCGGCGCTTGCTACGAGAAAACGCAGGAGCGCGGGGTCGGCGCCCGCCGCGTGCGCCTTTTCAAGGGCGAGGAGGGCAACATCGCTCACCCGCTCGACGGCGAGGAAGGGGTGCCACCGCTTGCACGCCTCGATGGCAAACGCGCCCTTGCCGCAGCCTATCTCAAGCGAGAGCGGCCGCCCCGCGCAAAAAGCGGCGATCTTCTCGCGCAGCTCC
>CAZYCC010000035.1:14397-17421 GCA_964645985.1 uncultured Lachnospiraceae bacterium
CGGCGGGGGTTTCCGGCGGGAGGGTGCCGGGGAGGACGGGGGGCTCGGGCGCGGTATTTTCATCGCGCAAGGGCGCGGCACCGCGCGGGGCGGGGGAGGGGTCGGCGCGAAGGAGATAGGCGGCGCAGGCCTCCATGCGCTCGGCGGCGTGGCGTTTTTTTCGCATCCGCATCTTGCAATACCCCCGGTTATCTGGTATAATGATTTTTGACCTTACCAAAATATGCCGCGCCGCATCGAGCGCCGCGGGCCGCGGTGCGCCGTATTGCGCCGGAAGGTCTCCTCACTCAAAGGGAAAAACCGAATCTTCATTATAGCAGAGTCGCGCCCGGTTTGCAAGGGCGGGAGCGCACGGCAGGGGCCCCTCTCGCGGGGTTCCCCGCGAGCGGCGGCTATGCCCTCGCGCGAGAAGGGGCGGCGAGGCGAACGCAAGAAGGATCCGCAGCGCATCGCGGATATGCCCTCGCCGCGCCCCGGGTAGGGAGGGTGCCGTCCCGGCGTCGGGTAAGCGCCTCGCGGCAGCTATGTTCACGCCGCGCGCGGGATGGAGCGCGACAAGGTCGCTTCGCGCGCTCTTTCGGGAGGAGCGAGGGCGGTCGCTTTGCGCGATATTCACGCGCGGCACGCGGGGGGAGTCCGCGCTCGATGAGTCGAGCGGCGTGTCACCCCCTATTTGCACGCGCGGCGGCGCGGAGGGTTCCGGCGGCGCTTTGCGCGGCGCGGCGGGATAGGGAGGGCGCGCGTCGCGGTCTTCGCGTCGGCACGCCGACAGTGCAAGGCTCGCGCGGGCGGCATTTGCTCGCGGGTGCGGCGCGGCATTTGACCCCTTCGTTTTGTCCGATAGGAGGATTGCTTGGCAATATCCAGAGAAGCCTTTCTCGCGCGGCTGCGGAGCTGCCTCGCGGAGGAGGGGATTGACCCCGCGGCGGCGGATCGCTTTCTGCGGCAATTCACCGACGCGCTCGACAGCCTCTCCCCGGAGGACGCGGCGGCGAAGATCGCCTCTTTCGGGCGGCCGGAGGATCTCGCCGCGCGGGTCGCCGAGAAGGTGGGGACGGCGAGCGCGCCTCCCTCACCCGCGGACGCCGCGCGGCGAGTTACCTCCGAGCGCGCGCCGCAGCCGCTGCCCCCGGAGGACGCCGCGCCCTTTCGCGGACAAAATGAACGCCCCCGCGACGGGCAGTCCTCTCGGCCACAGGGCGAGCGCGCGAGCGACGGACAGAGCGCGCGGGAAAACTCCGGGCAAAGCCCTGGGCAATACCCCCGGAAAAACCCCGCAGGCAGCCCTTCCTCCGCGAGAAGCGCGAGACCCCGCCCGGTCGATCGCGCGGTCGAGCGCGCGTCCTCCCCGCAAGGGCAGGCGCGCGGGAACGGGCGCGCTCCCGCGCGAGGCAGCGCGCAGAGCGCTCCCTCCGCCTATCCGCAGACAAGCCCTCCGCGCCCCGCGCCATCCCCACGCGCTGACCTGCCCGGATATGCCGTCACCGACGGATCCTCCGATGACAAGGTCACGCTCGATGCGCGGCAAAAACGCAATTTTCTGCTCACGGTGGTGCTGACCTCGCCCTTGTGGGGGTTCCTACTGTGCTGCGTTATCGCGCTGTTCCTCCTCGGCTACACGGCGGTCTTTCTCCTCTCGGCGGCGCTCGTTGTCGGGGAGGTGGTGCTCGTGCTCGGCGGGGTGCTGCTCGCCGTCATCGGCATCGTCTACGGCGTGACGAAAATGCTCCCCGGCGCGGAAACGCCCTATGTCGGCCTATATGAGCTGGGCTTGGGCATTCGCATCGGCGGCGTGGTGCTGCTGGTCGCCATTCTCATTTACAATCTCGTGCTCAACGGCGCGCCCTTTGCCGTGCGGCAGCTCAACCGCCTTGCGCGCTTTGCCGCGCGGGGTCTCTCGCGCCTTGTCAACAATCTGCAAAGGAGGTTCGCGGCGAAATGAGACCGGCATCGATTATTTTTCTTGTCCTCAGCCTGATTTTGATCATCACGGGGTCTGTGATCTGCTCGCGCGCGACGCGCGAGGCCGAGGCGGACGGCTTCAACCTCCTCGAGCGGGAGACCGACGAGGACGGCAACAGCATCCGCAGCTATCCCCTGACCAAGGAGAAGGAGGACGACCCCGAAATTCTCAAGCTGCAAGTCAAGCTGAAGGGAGTGGAGCTGACCATCGAAGGCGGGCAGGAGCGCTCCTACGTTGAGGTGTGGAATCGCGGCGCGGTCTTCAACTGCTTCAAGGCGAACAAGGTGATGACCGTCTCGAACCTACTCGATTTTGCCGACATCATCGAGTCGAGCGGCAGCGGATTTGAGTTCGACGGCATCCGCAAGTATATGGATTTTCACATTTTCGAGACGAAGAAGACGAAGGTCGTCATTTACCTGAGCAACGACGAGCCGCTCAAACAAATCGAGCTGCAGCTCGAGGACTGCGACGCGACGATGCGCGGCGTGGACAGCTCGCTCGACCTCATCGCGAAGTCAACGAACAGCCGCCTCTCGCTGCAGGAGATCAAGACCGACTCGCACATTCGCCTCGAGGCGACGGGGGGCAGCATCGAGGCGGAGGATCTGCTCTTCGCCGGAATGGACCTAGATCTTGCCGGGTGCAAGTTCGCGCTCGATGAGACAAATTTCAGCGCGCTCTACCCGATCGGGTATTCGCTCACGATGGAGGACGCGTCGCTCACGGTCAACGGTCTGCCGGTTCTCGAGAACGAGTACACCTACGCGGCGGGTGCCGAGCACGCGCTCACCGGCAAGGTCTCCGGGGGAGAGGTCGAGCTCACCTTCACAGAAGGATAAATAGGCAACTGAAATACCGCCCTCCGGTGAAACGCGCGGGGCGGCGCGGCGGGCGAGCGGCGCGAAATGCCGGCGAGGCGCGGGGAAGGGCGCGCGGCGGCGGCGGAGCGGGTGCCGCGGAGAGCGGCGCGAGGCGAGCGGCACCCGGGATAGAGAAGCCCTACCGTGCATAAAAGAAAAGCCGCCCGGAAGGGCGGCTTTTTCTCGTGGGAGCCGCCG
>CAZYCC010000036.1:0-17039 GCA_964645985.1 uncultured Lachnospiraceae bacterium
CACAGCCCCCCATCCTTGGCCGCTTCTCGAGAGAGCCGGGGGAGGGCTCTTTCGGAAAAGAGTCCTCCTCGGGGACCGCGAGGTGGCGGCTCCCGCCACGATAATAGTAGATACGGCTCGCCGCAGTGGAAATGACCGTGCGGCAGTGGGGCTTCCCCGAAAACTATATTTAGGAACGGCAGTTCTCCTCACGACAAGGGCAGTGGAGTTTCCCGAAAACTAACCCTTAGAGGTAGCAGTCGAAATTTCGACAAAGCGCGCTCGCTCCACACTCCCTTCCCCCGCAGCGGTGCAGTTCAAATCTCGACAACACGCGCTCGCCCGGCTATAGCGGGAAAGCGCCCCACTCATGCGCTTTCTCTTGACAGGGCGGGGCGTTTCTGCTATACTGAGTGTGTCTATTTCGGGAGGTTTTATGAGTTCGCTTTCTTTCACATCGCCGGTGCTGGAGCCGGAGTTTTTGCCGCTCGGGCGGTTTCTTTGCGAGGTCGAGAGCGAGGGGCGGGAGCCAATCGCTGTTGCCGTCGCGCGCGAGGGGGGCAACGTCGCCGTCTATGAAGGAAAAATCGGCGGCAGCGAGGAGACCTTTGCGCGCGACTGCCGCTATGTCGAGCGCATTGTCAAGTTTTTGCTGTGGGCGGCGGGGGGCTATCGCGTCACGGTCTGTGGGAACTCCCGCGTCGCCGCGGCGGTCGGCGCGCACTACACCCCCGGCGGCGCGCGCGACTTTGACGTGCGCACGATGTCGGGGGTCTACGAGCAGCCCTTCGTCTTTGCAAATGTTCCCTACGATGAGCGGCCCGTCCCGCGCTCCTCTCCGCGCGCTATCGGCGGGCACACCGCGGGCTGCCGCATCGGCTTTGACGCCGGCGGATCGGATATGAAGGTCAGCGCGGTGATCGACGGGGAGGTCGTCTTCTCGCAGGAGGTCGTTTGGTCTCCGAAGACCGAGAGCGACCCCGCCTATCATTTTCGCCACATCGTTAGCGCAATGCGCCTCGCGAAAGAGCACCTGCCGCGCGTCGACGCGATCGGCATCTCCTCGGCGGGCATTTATGTCGACAACCATACCCGCCTCGCCTCGCTCTTCAAAGAAGTTTCCCCTGCCGATTTTGACGCGCAAGTACGCGACATCTACGCGCGCGCCTGCGAGGAGGTCGCGCCCGGGGTGCCCTTCGCCGTCGCCAACGACGGGGATGTCTCGGCGCTCGCCGGAGCGATGGAGCTGCATGAGGGACGGCTCGTCGGCCTTGCGATGGGGACGAGCGAGGCGGTCGGCTATGTCGATGCGTCCGGCAACATCACCGGGCAGCTGAACGAGCTGGCATTCGCGCCAATCGACGTCAACCCCGCGGCGTCGGTCGACCCGTGGTCGGGGGACGCGGGGGTCGGCGCGACCTATCTCTCGCAGGACGGGGTGGTGCGGCTCTGCCCACGCGCGGGAATCGAGCTGCCCGAGGGAATTTCCCCGGCGAACGCGCTCAAACAGGTTCAAGCCCTCGCCGAGGAGGAGGACGCGCGCGCGCTGCGCATCTACGAGAGTATCGGCTGCTATCTCGCGCACGCGATCGGCACCTATGCGCATTTTTACGACATCCGGCACCTCATGCTGCTCGGGCGCGTCTCGTCCGGGCGCGGGGGCGAGGTTCTCGTGGAGACCTGCCGGCAGGTGCTCTCGAGCGACTATCCCGCGCTGCCGGTCGACATCCTCCTCCCGAGCGACCGCTTCCGCCGCGTCGGTCAATCGATCGCCGCCGCCTCGCTCGCGCAGTAAAATTGAGTAAGGCAGGAGCGCTGTGAGAAGACACCCTCGGGGGAGGAGAAACGTTGCCCTCTTTTTGCTAAAGGAGAAGACTGGCACGCGCCACGACACTTCGGTTGTACACGTTCGTGACGCCGCTTTTCCCGTCTATAGACGGCTTGCCCGACTTTGCTAACTTCGCCGACTTCGCCGGTTCCATCGGCTTTGCCGCGAAATCCCCCTGTTTCCCGACAAGACCCCGCCGCACGAGCGAATAGTTCTGCACTTCTGCCGAGCGGAGCGCCGCGCGGTGTTCTTCTCGGATCCTTTTTCGGGGAAAACCGCCCCTTCCTCTCTTTTGGGTGAGCTATGCGCGCTTTGACTTTTAATATTCAGCACGGGCGCAACTTCCGCACCGGCGATCTTGACCTGCCGCGCATGGCGCAGGTCATCGCCGATAGCGGCGCCGACCTCGTCTCGCTCAACGAAGTTTACCGTTTGCGCGGCGAGGGAGGGGATCAATGCGCCGTTCTCGCGCGCCTTCTTTGCGAGAGCACCGGAGACGCGTGGCGCGGGGAGTTCGCGCGGGCGATCGATATTCGGGGCGGCGAGTATGGCAACGGCATCCTCACGCGCCTGCCGCTGCGCTCCGTGCGCGCGACCGAGATCCCCTCCCCGCCGCGCACGCACGAGGGCTACTATGAGGATCGCTGCCTGCTCGAGGCGCAGCTGAGCACGCCCCTCGGGGATCTGACCGCGCTCATCTGCCACTTTGGGCTGCAGCCGGAGGAAGGGGAGCGCGCGGTGCAGGCGATCACTCGCCTTCTCGACGGGGAACTTCACGCGCGGCGGGTCATTCTCGCGGGAGACTTCAACCTGACTCCCGACTCTCCCCTGCTCGAGCCGCTGCGCGCGCGCCTTGACGACAGCGCAGGAGCGCTCACGGGGGACGGGTTTACCTTCCCCTCGAACGCGCCCGACCGCAAGATTGACTACATCTTTGTTTCGCGCAACCTGCGCGTGACGCGCGCAGAGGTAATTCCGGTCATCGCGTCCGATCACCGCCCACTCCTCGCCGAGGTGGAGGCGATCTGAGGGGTTTTTCGCACAACAAAACCGCCCGGGTCAGGTGACCGGGCGGTTTTTTGTTTGGTTCTCGAGAAAAGAGAAGCCGCGGCGGAGTTTTGCCTTTTTCAAAAAAGTGCAAACTTCCGCCCGCCGGGGCTCCCGCTCGGCGATCCCTCAGTAATTCTCGGAGCGCAGCTCAAAATAGGATTGCGGATGCGCGCAGGTCGGGCAGACCTCGGGCGCGCGCTCACCGACGACGATATGTCCGCAGTTGCGGCACTCCCAGACCTTAATGGATCCGCGCGCGAAGACCTCTCCCGCCTCGAGATTGCGCAGCAAGGCGCGGTAGCGCTCCTCGTGCGACTTTTCGATCGCGCCAACAAGTCGGAACTTCTCGGCAAGCTCGGGAAAGCCCTCCTGCTCGGCGGTGGCGGCGAAGCCCTCGTACATCTGCGTCCACTCGTAGTTTTCCCCGTCCGCCGCGGCGGCGAGGTTCTCGGCGGTCGAGCCGATGCCCTCCAGCTCCTTGCACCAGAGCTTCGCGTGTTCCTTCTCGTTCTCGGCGGTCTTCAGGAAGAGCGCGGCGATTTGCTCGTAACCCTCCTTCTTCGCCTTCGAGGCAAAGTAGGTGTACTTGTTGCGCGCCTCGCTCTCTCCGGCAAACGCCGCGCGCAGATTGCGCTCGGTCTGCGTCCCCGCGTATTTGTTCTGAGACATTTTTCCCTCCGATAAGCAAAATAGTGTTATGCGAAAATAATACAAATTCCCGCGCTCCCTTGCTCCCTCTCCGTCGCGGGGGGAGCGGGCGAAACCTCGCGCGGGCGACCGGGAGCGCCTCGGCGGCCGCGCGCCCCTCACGCCGCCACGCCGCTTTTTGTGAGAGGACGTCCTCGCTAAGGTTTCACTGCTGCGCTTGCCTCGCGCCTTGTGCTCGCTATGCGCTCATTCGCCGCTCGCGGCGGAGCTGCTCGCGGCAAGGTCGCTTCCTTCGGAGCCGCTTCCTGCGGAGCTGCTTCCTGCGGAAGCGCTCATTTGCGCGGGGACGCGGGTGTCGGAGTCGTCGGCGAAGTCAACGCCGCCCTCGATCGTGCGCCGGTTAACCGGGCTGCCGAAGACCGTCAGCGCCGTGTGCGCCGAGAGATAGGTGCTGTTGTAGACCTCGCTGAAGGAGCTGCCGCCGATGTTGCCGATCTTGTCTCCGGTCTCGAGCGTCGCGCCGACGACGATATTGCTCTCCGCCGCCGTGAGGTTCCAGTACCAGCTAAGTAGACCCAACCCGTGGTCGAGCACGACGATGCCGCCGGTGTAGGGCGTCGAGCCGACATACACCACCTTCCCACGGTGCATTGCGTGAAGCGAAGTGTTCTTGCCGCCGGCATAGACCTCGTCGTGCGAGAGAATAGTCTTGCCGATGGAGGTGTAGTTGAGATAGCTACCGTAGACGCCGCGCAGCCCATCATAGTCGCGGCAGCCCTCCTCGAAGACCCCCGCCATATCGACGGCGGTAAAGTCGGTCGCGCCGGCGATCGTCTCGGCAAGTGAACTGTACAGCCCCGCGTAAGGGTCATCGATGACCTCGGTATCGGCGGGGACGTAAATCTCGTTGCCGATGTTTTTACTCGGTGGGGATGCCTCTCCCGCCGCCGTGGCGGTGAAGGACATCGTGTAGACCGTCTCCTCGAGCGTCACCGTGACATTATAGGTGCAGGTGCCGTTCTGCAGGTCTCGGCTGACCGGGATGAGCGCGCGCACGCGCTCGCCGTCGCGGTAGAAGGCGGGGGTATAGGGGTAGGCGGCGTAGGTGTCCGGCTCCGATGGCGCGACACTGACCGTGCACGCGGCGGGGTCGAGGACATTCTCGCCCGAGAGGACGACCATGCCGCCCTCGGTAACCTCCCCCCGGTTTAGATAGAACGCCGGCATTGCGTGCATTAGGCCTTTGAGCGCATAGACCGCCCGCCCGTAGCAGGCGACGCCCTCGTTCTTGAGCCACTCGGCGGTAAGCGTCATCGTGACATCGGCGCTGCCGTCAAGGTCCACCTCGGTCATCCCGGCGAGCGTGCCCTCGTAAATCTGGTTGCCGTCCGGATCCGCGAGAGTGACCGTGAGGGCGTCGGGCGCGCGCGAGAAGTTGCAGGAGAAGCTGAGTGACAGCTCGCCCATATCATTGACGAAGAAGGTGTTCTCGAAGGCGGAGGAGGAGGCGCGGTAATCGCCGCCGTAGGTCTTGTAGTTCCAGCTGACCTCCTGCGGCGTGATGGTCTGCCCCATTGCGGTGAGGGTCGGCGGAGTGGCGCCGGCGTAGACGACTTCCGCGCGCGGGTGATTGAGCAGAGCCGCAGCCGCCGCGTCGTCGATTTGATAGGCGCCGCCGTCGGGCGAGGAGAAGGTGCAGGCGGCGGGATTTTCGGTGAGGTAGTAGGTGTAGGTCGAGTCGCGCCCGTAGACATTGTAGCGCACCGTGAAGGCGGCGGCGCCGCTCTCATCAGGGTCGGGCAGAGACGGGAGGGTCTTCGCGCCGGCGTTGGCCGCGAGGAAAAGCGAGAGCAGATCCTCGTTCTCCCCGCCGGGGGTTGCGCGGGCCTCCCCGCCGGAGGGGAAGGTGATCAGCGCCTCGCTGACGTTCTTCGTCACGAGGGAAGTTGACTCGCCGCCCGCCCAGAGCGCGGCCGCCACATATGCCGGGATGAAGAGCAGGAGAATCCCGACGATGAGCACCACCGGCGCGGACAGGCGCAGCCCGCCGATGGAGATCTTCTTGCTCTGTTTCTCGTTGTTGCTCATAAGACCTCGCGGGAAGCCCCCCGGGAAGGGAGATGAAAAGATACAGGCGCGCACCGCGCACCGCGCGCGGCAGTCCCTATTTTTCCCTTGACTACCTCTATTTTACATGATTTCGCGAAAAAAGTCAAGAGGGGCGGGATCCGAGGCGCGAGAGCGCTTCGCGGGAGGAGGGCGAGTCACACATTTGTCACGGAAAGCGTGCAGATCGCGCGAAGCCACACCCTCCCCCCCGCGCGGGGGGAGACGCTGCGCGGATGTTGCGCGTTCTCCCGCTCATTGGGGCCGCGCGATCCCCTGCGTGGGGGCAAGCTGAGAACGTGTGTTTGAAGAATAAGAATTTTGTGTGGTGGTTGCACTCCACGCGGAGGGCGGAGGGGCAGCTCACCATTCCCGCGCAAAAACAGGGTCTGCGAGGCAGACCCTGTTTTGCTTGTTTACGCGACGATGCGCGCGAGGCCGCTGCGGGAGGCACTCGCACGAGGGCAGCTCCACTCGGCGAAGCCGCCCTCTCGGGAAGACTCCGGCGCGCGGAAAGACGGGAAAGCCGCCGAGGACCGCAAAGAGGGCGGCGGACACGGCGAAAGGGCATCTTGCGCGCGAGAGCGGCGCGGAACCGTCCTCGTCCCCCGCCGTCCGCTCGCGTGATTTCGCGATGGGCGCGACCTATGGCGCAGTCTACGGCACGTTTACGGCCAAATGCCGCGCAGCTTCTGCGCCTCGACGACGCGCGAGAGCGCGACGAGGTAAGCGCCGGTGCGCAGGCTCGCGTGATTTTTCTCGGCGAGCGCGTAGACGTTCTCGAAGGCATCGTTCATAATCTTGCCGAGGCGCAGGTTGACGTCCTCCACTGTCCAGGAGAAGGATTCGATGTTCTGCACCCACTCGAAGTAGGAGACGACCACGCCGCCTGCGTTGGCGAGGATGTCCGGCACGACCGTGACATCCCGCCGCTCGAGGATCTCGTCCGCCTCGGTCGTCGTCGGCCCGTTCGCCCCTTCAACGATGATTTTCGCGCGCAGATCGGCGGCGTTTCCTTCGTTAATCTGGTTCTCGAGCGCCGCCGGCACGAGGATGTCGCAATCGCAGGCGAGCAGCTCCTCGTTGGTGATGTGGCGAGCCCCCGCTCCGTCGTAGTCGCGCAGCAGCGCCCCGCGCGATCCGAGATAGGCGCGGATGGCGGGGATGTCAAGGCCGTCCTCGTTATATAGCCCCCCCGAGACATCGCTCACCGCGATAACGCGGAAGCCTGCCTCATAAAGGAGCTGCGCCGAGGTGCTGCCGACGTTGCCCATCCCCTGCACCGCGACCTTGCAGTCTGCGGGGGATGCGCCCTTCTTGCGGCAGATCATCCTTGTCGTCAGCATCACCCCCCGCCCGGTCGCCTCGGAGCGGCCGAGCGAACCGCCCAGCTCAATCGGCTTGCCGGTGACGACACCCGGGATGCAGTGGCCGTGCACCATCGAGTAGGTATCCATCATCCAAGACATCACGCGCGCGTTCGTGCCGACGTCCGGCGCGGGGATGTCGCGGTCGGGGCCGATAATCGGCGCGATCATCGCGGTGTAGCGGCGGGTCAGGCGGCGAAGCTCCCCCTCCGAGAGGGTGTGCGGGTCGACGGCGATGCCGCCTTTCCCTCCGCCGTAGGGGATGTTGACGACCGCGCACTTGAAGGTCATCCAAGCGGCGAGCGCCTTGACCTCGTTGATGTTGACATCCTGATGGTAGCGGATGCCGCCCTTGGCGGGACCGCGGCTAGTCGAGTGCTGCACGCGGTAGCCCTCAAAAACGCGCACGCTGCCGTCGTCCATCTCGACCGGCACCGAGACCTTCAGCTCGCGCTCGGGATACTTGATGCGCTCGTACTCGCGCGGCTCGTAGCCGAGGATCGCCGCCGCGTTCTCGACCGTGCGCAGCACGTTGTCGTAAGGATTGTAAACTGCCATCTTGTCCTTTCGCAAAAGAAGAGAAACTCGCTCGCGCGGGGCATTCTCGGAAAAGGAAGCTTGCTTGCCGCACGCGCCGCACGCGCCGTGCTTAGCGAGATGAGCGTCGCGCGTGAGCGGCGCGGAGGCGGCGGGGTTAGGCGCGGTTGAAGGCGAGGAAGGCGCGGTGGGTCTCGTAGAGATCCGCCTTGGAGATGAGCTCATAGGGCGAGTGCATCGAGAGGACCGGCACACCGAGGTCGACCGTGTCGATATTTTGCGTCGCGATGTAGACGGCAACCGTGCCGCCGCCTCCCGCGTCGACCTTGCCGAGCTCGCCTGTCTGCCAGACGATGCCCTCGCGCGCGAAAATCCGCCGGATCTGCCCGATATACTCCGCAGACGCGTCGTTGGAGCCCGACTTGCCGCCCGATCCCGTGTACTTGGTGAGGACGACACCGCCGCCGATCTCGCAGCTGTTGCGCTTCTCGTAGACATCGGCGAAGTTGGGGTCGTACGCCGCGTTGACATCGGCGGAGAGGCAGCGCGACGCCGCCTTAACGCGGCGCGGATTCGCCCCGGTCGCAAGAGAAAGCTCCTCAAGCAGATCTGTGAAGAGCGCCGAGCGCATTCCAGTGGGGCCGCCCGAGCCGACCTCCTCCTTGTCCGCGAGGATGGCGAGAACCGTGTGCGGGCTGTCCTTCGCCTCGAGAATAGCGGTGAGCGCCGGGTAGGAGCAGACGCGATCGTCGTGGCCGTACCCGCCGAGCAGCGCGCGATCGAAGCCGACCTCGCGCGCCTTTGTCGCCGGCACGAGCGAGAGCTCCGCCGTGAGGAAGTCCTCCTCGGTGATGCCGTATTTCTCGTGCAGGAGCCGCAGAACCTGCATCTTGACGTCCTCCCCCTCGCCGCCGTCGATGCCGACGATCGCGCAGAGCTTCTCCCCGGGGATGCCGCTCGACATCGATTTCGCGCTCTGGTCTTTGGCGAGGTGCGGCAGCAGGTCGCTGATGTAGAAGACCGGGTCGCCCTCGTCCTCGCCGACGCTGACGCTGACGATCTCCCCGTCGGCGCGCGAAATGACCCCGTGCAGGGCGAGCGGCGTCGCCACCCACTGGTATTTCTTGATCCCGCCGTAATAGTGGGTCCTCAGGTAGGCGATGCCGCTGTCCTCGTAAAGAGGGTTGGGCTTGAGGTCGAGGCGGGGCGAGTCGATATGCGAAGCGGAGATGCGCACGCCGCGCTCAAGGCTCTCCTCGCCGACGCGAAAGAGATATAGAGATTTGCCGCGGTTGTTGAGGTAGTAAGCGCCGCCGCGCTCAATGGGATCTCCGAGCGCGTAAGGGCGAAATCCGGCGCGCTCGGCGAGAGCGACGCCCTCGCGCACCGCCTCGCGCTCGGTCTTCGCCGCGTTGAGAAAGGAAAGATAGCCGCGCGCATAGTCATTCGCGGCGGCGCGCTCCTCGGCGGACATTGCCGAGAGCGCCTTGCGGCGGCGCAGAAGCAGCTCCTCGCCGGGGGTGTCGGGCTTGTCAGTGAACATGAGTACCTCCTGAAAAAGTGCAATGAGGGAATAGCGAAAAAGAATATTCGGGGTAGGGTGACGCGGGGGCGGCGCGGGAGCGGCGCGCCCGGTCGGTTTGGGATAAGGGAGAAAGGGGATGGTGCGCGGCGGCGGGACTCCTCCCGCGAGAGGGGATTCGCCCTCGAGGGGCGGGAGAATTGCTCGCCGGGCCTGCGGCAATCGTCCGCGCTCGATTGATCTTCTCTGAGGACACCCGCAGCGCGCCGTATCGACTGCTTCTTTTAAGTTTAAGAATTTCGCGCGGAAAATCGCACCATTCGGAGCGCCGCGAGAGAATGGGGCGCTCGCCGCAGGGCGTGGGAAACGCTGGGCAGGCAGCTCGGGGAGGGAGATGAAAGCCGCGAGAATACCGCGCGGGCTGCTCCGTGGGCCGCTCGGAGAGCTTCTCAGCCGGAGGAACTGCCGCTCGCCGCGCCGCTGTCGCCCGACGTTGCCGCGCCGCTGTCGGCGGCGAGAGCGTCGCCGTAGATGCGATTGTACTCGGCGCGCGCTCTCTTGACGCGCGAAAGATAGTTGCGCGTCTCCTCGAAGGGGATTTGCGAGAGCGCGCCGCCCCGCGGCAGGCCCTCCTCCTCGAGCCAGCCGTTGACGCTGCCGATCCCGGCGTTGTAGGCGCAAAGCGCGTTGTCAAGGCACCCGTCGTAGTAGTCGAGCAGCAGACGCAGATAGTACGCACCGTAGTCGATGTTGAGCGCGGGGTCGGTGAGTTCCTCCTCCTCGTGGGTCTGCCCGCGCTTCTCGCAGAGCCAGGCGAAGGTGCCAGGGGTCATCTGCATAAGACCCACCGCGCCCGCCGGCGAGACGGCGGACGGGCGGAAGCTGCTCTCGGTGCGCACGACGGCGAGCAGCAGATCAAACGGCAGATCATAGGTGCGCCCCGCCGCGCGCAGCAGATCCTCATATCCGAGCGGATAGGCGGCGCGGTCTCGCCGCTCGCGATCCTCTTGCGCGAGGCGCTCGCGCTCCGCCTCATCTGCGGCGCGCTTCCTTTGTATCGCGCGCACCCCGACAAACGCGCCGAACACCAATCCCGCCGCGAGCGCGAGCGAGAGCAGAATAAACAGCGCGGTAGCGAGCGGCGAGGCCTTTCCCTCGCGCGCGCGGGATGAGGAACGGGACATAGGGGGTTCTCGGGGAAGGAAAAGGAGGGGTGGGAAACGCGAGTCGCCCTGCGCGCAAGGGCGCGGCGCGGGAGGCGATCATCTCCACCTCGCGGGAGGGGGCGCGGGCAGTAAGGCGGCGCGCCGAGGAGAGGCCGCGGGCAAGGCAGTACCGGGGCGGATTATTGAAAACAGCGCGAGCAGCGCATATCGGCAGGGAGGAGCGGCGCGCGTTAATCCGCGGCGCGGGCGATGTCTCGCGCGACGCGGGAGAGCAGCGCGTCGAGCTGCGCGCGAAGAGAGGCGATGTCCTTGTCGTTCGCGAGAACGACATCGGCGCGGCGGCGAACCACTGCGGGGGGCAACTGATGACGCAGCCTCTCCTCCGCCTCCTCGCGCGAAATGCCGTCCCGCGCGAGAATGCGCGAAATGCGAAGCTCCAAGGGAGCGTCGAGCGCGGCAACGAGGTCAAAGTCCCCTTCCATCCCCGCCTCAAAGAGCTGTGGCGCGTCGACCGCGCAGACCCTCGCCCCCCGCGCGCGCTCGTGCGAAAAGAAATCGCCCGTCTTCTCCCGCACGGCGGCGTGGACGATACTGTTGAGGCGCGCGAGGTTCTCCTCCCCGCCCCGCGAGAAGACGAGCGCTCGAAGCTTGTCCCGGTCGACGACCTCGCCCCGCAGAATCCCCCGCCCAAACTCGCGCGAGAGCGCGCGTGGCAAACTCCCGCCGGGCGTATCGTACAGGCGGTGGACGAGCGCGTCGGTGTCGAGCGTCGCGATGCCCCGCTCGGCAAGCAAAGAGGCAAGCGTCCCCTTGCCGCTGCCGCTCCCGCCGGCGAGCGCGATCTTGTAGGGAAAGGAGAAAGCCATAGCGAAAGGGACGAGCGGGGACGCGAGCGGGGAGGCGGCCTCCCCTTTGAAAATCAAGCAAATTATAGAGCAGGGCGGGGGTTTTGTCAAGCGAAAAAAGCGCGAAATACGCCGGGAAAATCGGGAAAATCGCGCGGGCGTGCGCGGCGCGTGGGCGCGGGACGATGCGGGCGGTGAGCAAACGGGCGGGGTTCGACGAAGGGGGGCGGTATGCGGCAAAGCCGCGGCAAAAGAACACGAACCCTCCGGGCGGAAATAAGGTGGAGCGGCAAGGACTGCGAGGGGCGAGGGAAATCGCGTGAAACGATGAGATGACGCGGCGCGCGGCGCGTCAGTGGCATGACGCGGGCGGCTGTCTGTCCAATGGTGTACATAATACGCAGGCGCGCGGCGCTCACCCGAGGGACGGGAAAAAAGAGAACGGTGGGGCGCGCAATGTGCGGAGGCCACGGCGCGCGGGCGCGGGATGGCACGGGAGCGAGGGAGCGGGTGGGGTTCGCCGATGGCGCGGACGGGGTGCGCGAGCGAAATTTTTTGGCGAGGGGGGTGGACAAGGGCGCGCGGATGTGATATACTTTTCTTTGTTCGGAACGCGCCCTTCCCGAGAGGGGGAGCGCGCGATCGATAACCCACGACACGCAACTCCGCGGATATGCCCCGCGGGTCAAGCGAAAGGAGAAAAACGCCATGCACCTGCACATTAAAGAAGAAAAGCCCGAGAAGAAGAGCACCTGCGCGCGCATCATCGTCGCCTGTCTGCTCGCGCTAGGTCTGCTGACCGCGCTCGCCGCGCTCGGCGCCTTCCTCTACAAGAAATGTAAGTCCTGCCACCGCTGCACGGTGTCGGTTGGGGACAATACCACTTGCGAGGACGAGGACGACGAACTCTCCGATACCGCAGACATTGACGACACCGATGTCGACTGCGGCTACGATGACAAGAGCGAGGAGTAATCCCCCTCCCCCGATCTTTGCCCGGGAAAGCTCGCGCCGCCTGTAGCGCGCGCGGCACCCCGGGCTCTCCCCGCGCCCTGAGCGCAGCTCTCGCCCCCATCGCCTATGAGCCAAGCCGACAGCGCGTTTGTCTCGACCTGCCGCGCCATTCTCGAGCACGGCAGTTTGTCGGGCGGAGAGGATGAGCGCGCGCACTGGGCGGACGGTACGCCCGCCCACACCCGCCGCCTCTTCGGCGTGGTCAATCGCTACGACCTGCGAGCGGACTTCCCGCTGCTGACGCTGCGCCCTATTTCGCTCACGCTCGCCGTCGACGAGGTGCTCTGGATCTGGCAGCGCAAATCGAACAATGTGCGCGATCTGCGCTCGCATATCTGGGACGCTTGGGCGGACGAGAACGGCTGTATCGGCAAGGCGTACGGCTATCAGATGGGGGTACGGCACCGCTACCCCGAAGGCGAGTTTGATCAGACCGACCGCGTCCTCTTCGAGCTGCGGCATAACCCCTCCTCGCGGCGCATCTTAACAAATCTTTACAATTTTGAGGATTTGCACGAGATGCGCCTTTATCCGTGCGCCTACAGCATGACCTTCCATGTGCAGGACGGGGTCCTTTCGGCGATCCTCAACCAGCGCTCGCAGGATATGCTCGCGGCAAACGCCTGGAATGTCGCGCAGTACGCGGCGCTGCTGATGATGCTCGCGCAGGTATCCGGGCTTGTCGCCGGGGAGCTGCTGCACGTCATCGCCGACGCGCACATCTACGACCGGCACATTCCCATCGTCGAGGAGCTGCTCACGCGCGAGAGCTACCCCGCGCCGCGCGTCACGCTCGACCCCTCGGTGAGCGACTTCTACGCCTTCACCCCCGAGAGCTTCACGGTCGAAAACTACCGCCACGGAGAAAAAATCCCGCGCTTCGAGGTTGCGGTGTAGCGCGCGGCGGCGCACGTTTTGCAATCCCGGAGGATGTTGCTTTTTGAAAAAGTGACACCCCGGGATGTTCTTTTTCTTTTGATCTATGGCAACAACCGACGCGTTTTTGCGTCTCATCGTCGCGGTTGACCGCGCGTGGGGCATCGGCTACCGTGGGCAGCTCCTCACGCGCGTGCGCGAGGATATGCGCCGCTTCCGCTCGCTCACCGAAGGGAAGGTTGTCCTGCTCGGCAGTAACACGCTCGCCACCTTCCCCGGAGGGACGCCCCTGCCGCGCCGCACGAACATCGTCCTCCACCCGGACCCCGCCTTCGCGCCCGAGGGAGCGACGGTCGCGCACTCTCTGCCCGAGATCCTTGCGATGGCGCGCGCTTACCCGCCCGAGGATGTCTTCGTCATCGGCGGAGCGTCGGTTTACGCGCAGCTGCTGCCCTACACGGAGCTCGCCTACGTCACGCGCTTCGAGCAAGTGTTTCCGGCGGATGCCTTCTTCCCCAATCTCGACGAGGATCCCGCGTGGCGCTGCGTCGACGAGGGAACGCCGCTGCGCGCCGCCCCCACCGACCCCGAGCCTAATCTCACTTTTCGCTTCACCGAGTACCGGCGGGTATAAGGAAAAATCGTTCTTTTTCGAAAAATGTAATAGCTTTGCGCCGCTCTCGTGACCGATGCGGCGGCGTGCCCGATCCCGCACCGGGACGTGGTAGCGCTATCTTCGTCGGCGGCGATAGGTCGGGCGCAGTGGGCGCCGCCGATCGCAAAATGCTCGCGCGGGAGCGCAGAATCTCTCGAAAATTCGGGGGGAGCTACAATCCGGGTTCCGGGATGAGCGCGCGGGAGCGGAAGAACCGCGCTGGGCGGGAGGAGGTTCCGGCGGAGTGAGAACGGCAGGGAATCGAAATCGATAAACCCGGCGCGAGGCGTGCCGGGTTTTTGCGTGAGAGCGAAGTTTGCCGCTCGCGCCTTATCGTTTGCCCCCTATTTTTTCAAGCTTTGTAACAGGTGGCAGGGCGCGGATATAATAAAAGGGCGAGTGGCGGTTTTCTTTACGCGCCTTGCGGCAAGGGGCGGGGTGCAGATTATAAAAGGAGATGCGGGCAGCGGTTTTCTTCCGCGCATCGAATCGGGACGCGAATTTCGATTTTCCGCCGCTCGATCTTTTGCGGCTATTCGCCACCGCGCCGCGCCGGGCGCGCGAAATCCCCACGCCGCCTTCTATGTTTTCCTGCCCGAGAGGCAACTCGGCTGCTCCCTTCCTCGCGCCGCACGGGATTTTGCTATTTACGCGCAGGTCCCGCGCTCCCGCCGCCGCGATCCGCCCCACCGCGGGACGGTTTTGCGTATGCGCGGGGAGATCCGCCGTGCGCGGCTTCCGGGGAAAACCCCGCGCGGCGGCAGCGGAAGGGCCAAGAGCGCCCCAATCCCCGCCCGGTCGATGTCTTCGCGGAAAGCCCCACGCGGAAGCGGGAGCGAGGGGCCACAAAGGGAGGATTCAGCGCAAGCGCTTTCCCCGCGTATCCCGCAAAGGGAGGCTTTCCACCCGCCTCGCGCTTGACATCCTCGCCCGTTTCCTGTATACTTCTCTTTAACTGCATTATCCGAGGGTAGTATGGCCGCCACCAAGATTCTTCTCCTCAGCTGCGCCACAGGTGAGGGCCACAACCGCGCCGCCCGCGCCATCGCCGAGGAGGCGCTCGCTCAGGGAAAAAGCTGCGACATTGCCGACCCGCTCGCCTTCCGCAGCGACCGCGTGAAAAACGCCGCCTCGTCGATCTACAACGGCATCATCAAGAGCCGCCCGAAGCTCTTCGGCGCGATCTACAAGGTCGGCGCGATCTACAGCTCGACCGGTCTGCGCTCGCCGGTCTACTACGCCAACGCGAGCTACACCGGCAGCCTCTCGGGCTACATCGACGAGAACAAAATCGAGACGGTGATCTGCACCCATCTTTTCGGGATGGAGGCGATGACCGCCCTCTCGCGCAAGAACATCCCCGCGCCGCCCTCCTTCGGGGTTCTCACCGACTACACCTGCATTCCCTTCACCGAGGAAACCGGGCTCAACCATTATTTTATCGGCCACGAGGATATGCGCGAGGAGCTGGTCGCGAAGGGCATCCCTTCGGATAAGATTACAGCATCCGGCATCCCGGTGTCGCCCGCCTTCAGCGAGAGCGTCACAAAAGAGGAGGCGCGCGAGCGGCTCGGCATCGCGCGCGAGGGGCGGGTCGTCCTCGTGATGAGCGGCGGGGTCGGGTGCGAGACGATGCTGCCGCTCTGCGATGCCTTTGCCGCGCGCGGCGGGGTCGCGGTCTATTTTCTCACCGGGCACAACGACGAGCTGCGCGCGCGCGTCGAGGGCTATCCCGCCGAGGCGGGGCTGCACGCCGTGCCGTTCACCGATGAGGTGCCGCTCTATATGCGCGCGGCGGACGGGGTGATCACCAAGTCGGGGGGTCTATCGAGCACCGAGGCGGCGGTCTCCGGTGTCCCGCTCGTCCACCTGATGACCATACCCGGCTGCGAGACGAAAAACGCCGAGTTCTTTGCCTCGCGCGGGATGTCGCGCATCGCGAGGACTGCCGAGGAGGCGGCGCGCGCCGTGCTCTCCCTGCTCGATGACCCCGCCGCCGCACGCGCCATGGTCGAGGCGCAATCCCGCCACATTCCCAAAACCGCCACGAAAACGATCCTCAAAATCGCCTGCGGGGATTGAGAGAAGTCTGGACAAAGCGCGCATAACACTTTTTTCTTGCGAGAGGGAAAGGATTTTATGCCGGGAAGAGATGGGGAGCGTGGGAGCGCCGGGAAAGCGACGGTCGGCACCGCTCGTCGCGGGGAATATCCCGCCAAGGAGAGCGCGCCGCTTGACAATACGCCGCCGCGCGAAGGGAATTCGGGCGGTTCGCCCGCCGACAAATCCTCGCCGCGCGAGGAGAGCTGCTCTGCCCTTCCCGCCGACGGGAAACTGCCGCGCGCGCGGCGCGCCTTCGGCGACGAGGGCGAGGACGCCGCCTGCCGCTATCTATCGGCGAAGGGTTACGACATTTTGCGGCGCAACTTCAAGGGCGCGCACGGCGAGATTGACATCATCGCGCGGCGCGGGGAGACGCTCGTTTTCGCCGAGGTGAAGACCCGCTCGTTCGCGGGGCCGCCGTCCGCCGCGTTTGGGCGGCCCGCCGCTGCCGTCACGCGCGAAAAGCGCGCACATCTCATTAGCGCGGCGGAGGAATTCCTACGGGGCTGCGATTGCGAGGGCGTGCGCGAAATGCGCTTCGATGTCATCGAGGTGAACACCTCCCCCGCAGGCCCCGCCTCCCTCAACCATATCGAAAACGCCTTCCATAAGTGAAGGAGATTGCGCAAAAACAAAAAGAGCGCGGGGCGGGCTACCTTGCGCGATGGATAGGGAAGAGACGCGCTGTGCCGGTAATTTCAGAGGGCAAAGTGGATTAGGGGGCTTCGCGAGCAGGAAGAAAGCCCGGGCGAGGGGACCAAGGGCGCGGCGAGCGCGCGGGGGTGCGGCGCGGCGTGGTTTCTCATCGGAAAGGTTAAAAAGGGTGAGAGGCGAATCTCGAGCGGCGGTCGCCCAAAGCTGTGGAGAATGAAGAAAACCGTGAGGGTGCGGCAGACGGGTAAAAGGCGACGCGGGTGTGGAGCACATAGGAAAGCAGTACACGGGAGCGGGGCGCGGAAAATTATTCGCGAGGGGGGTTGACAAGGGCGAAAAGTGTGATATAATAAAATGTACGCGGGTATGGCGGAATTGGCAGACGCGCTAGATTCAGGTTCTAGTGGGGGCAACTCCATGGAGGTTCAAGTCCTCTTACCCGCACCAACCACCTCGCATGAGGTGGTTTTTGTATACATAGAGGGCGATCGCGCGAGAGAGATCGAAGGAAGAGTGAAAATCCCAAAGGGGAATCTAACCGAGCGGGAGAGCGGCGCGGCAAGCGCGCGACGCAAAACTGCCGCAGGCGCTCCGGCACGCCGCCCTTGCCGTGATAGTGGTACCTCACAATCCTCCCCGGGGGGGGGGGGGGGGGGGGGGGGGGGGGGGGGGGGGGGGGGGGGGGGGGG
>CAZYCC010000037.1:0-16984 GCA_964645985.1 uncultured Lachnospiraceae bacterium
GGTTTGCCTTGTGGTATACTTTTGGCAGTGGTGTCTTATGGAAAAACTTGTGATTTTGGACTGCGGGGGGCAGTACACAAAGGTGATCGACCGCAAGGTGCGTGAGCTCGGCGTGGTGAGCGACATCCTGCCCCTCGGGGTGAGCGCGGACGAGCTGCGGCGCGCGGGATACGGCGGCATCATTCTCTCGGGAGGGCCGTCGAGCGTCTTCGCGCGCGGCGCGCCGACCTGCGACCGGGAGATTTTCGAGCTTGGCGTCCCGATTCTCGGGATTTGCTACGGGATGCAGCTGATCGTTGAGCACTTCGGCGGAGAGGTGCGGGCGGGCGTGAAAACCGAGTACGGAGACGTTAAGATTTCCCTTGATCCCGCCTGCCCGCTGTTCGCGGATTTAGCGGAGCGCGAGAATGTCCTAATGTCTCACGGTGACGCCGTCGCGCGTATGCCTGAAGGGTTCTTGCCCGCCGCGTGGACGGGTGAGATCGTCGCGGGGGTTTTCTGCCCCGCGCGCGCGATATTCGGTGTGCAATTTCACCCGGAGGTCGAGCGAACAGTCAACGGAACGGCGATGCTGCGCAACTTCCTGCGGAAAATTTGTGGCTTCACCGAACACTACGCCCCCGAGGATCGCGTCGGCGCGGCGATCGACGCCATTCGCGCGCGTGTCGGCGAGGACGGCAAGGTGATCGTCCTTGTGTCGGGCGGAGTGGATTCCGCCGTCACGGCGGCGCTGCTGACACGCGCCCTGCGCCCCGACCAGATCTACGCCGTCCATGTCGACCACGGCCTTATGCGGCAGGGCGAATCGGACACAATCTGCCGGGAGCTCGCTTCGCTGGGTCTATGCAATCTGGAGCGTATCGACGCCGAGCATGAGTTTTTCACGACACCGCTCGTCATCGAGGGGAAGCCTTACAAGCCGCTTTGCGAGACAGTCGCGCCTGAGGAGAAGCGCGCAATTATCGGGCAGATGTTCTTTGAGGTAACCGAGCGCGCGCTGCGCCGTCTCGGGCTCGATTTTGCCCGCGACAAGGTCTTTCTCGCGCAAGGGACTCTTCGCCCAGACCTTATCGAGTCAGGTAACCCGGATGTCTCCGGTTACGCGCACAAAATCAAGACCCATCACAATGATGTCGGCGTCATCCGCGCGTTGCGGGACGCGGGCCAGGTCATCGAGACCAACCGCGACTGGCACAAGGACGAGGTGCGCCGCGTCGCGCGCACGCTCGGGCTCTCAGAGGAGATCTCCTCGCGCCAGCCCTTCCCGGGGCCGGGTCTCGGCGTGCGCATTCTCTGCTGCGATGAGGAGGGAGATGATCTGCCGGACGTTCGAATGGAGGATCGCGCGCGGGTCGCCGCCTTTGTGAATGAGCGCTCGGGCGGGGCGCTGCGCTGCGAGATCGCGCCGATTCGCTCGGTCGGCGTGCAGGGAGACAACCGCTCCTACCGCGCGCTCTGCTGCCTTTCTCCGGAAAGAGCGGGGGACGAGCCCTTGTGGGATGAGCTTTTCGCGCTTGCCGCGGATCTGCCGAACGCCTTTCCTTTCCTCAATCGCGTCGCCTATTGCCTCTCGGGGACGAGGGGAGAATTGCGCCGCGCGCCGCTGCACATCTGCCACGAGAGCGCGGATTTGCTGCGCCGCCTTGACGCGGTGACCACGCGCGAGCTGCAAAGCCCGCGCCTCGCGCAGTATTTCGCGGTGCTTCTGCCCTTCGGCGGGGGGAGTGCGCGCGTCTCCTGCGCTATTCGCGCTGTTGTCACGAGCGATTTTATGACCGCGCGCCCCGCCGCCCCCGGGGTAGAATTGCCGGGCGATGCCCTCTCCCGCGCCGCGCGTGCTCTGCGCGAGGAGGTCGGCAGCGCGGTAGACGAGATCTACTACGATCTCACCGGCAAACCCCCCGCCACCGTCGAGTGGGAATGAGGGAGGAGCCGCGCACCGCCCCGGGAAATTTTGCCCAAGCGATGAATCGGGGAAGGGAAGAGCACGCTCTTTCGGGGAGCGCAAAACCGGCGCATGACGAGTGCTCCGATGCGGCATTATTCGCGCGCGTGGGCCTGCTATCTTAGCGGGAAAAAGAGCGCGACGGCGGGCGCTGGCACAGCATTCTCTCGCGGCGAGCATTTTGGCTCGGTTAGAAAAAGAGTGCGATTTCTTCCGGGCGGAAGGGCGCTAACGCGCGCAAGTTTCGGTTTGGGCGAACATCGGCAAGCCTGCCGCCCGCCCTCCCTCGCGATCCTGCTTCCCCCTCGCGTTAGATAAATCCCTCGCGAGCTGTTTTCGTTAGTTTTTGTAAGAAATAGGAAGGTTTTCACTTTGAAAGTGCCATGCTTTGCTAAGAAAATTAGGGTTCGCGTCCTTGCGCTGCTTGCCGGTTTTTTGTGTGCCACGCTGCTCGCGGGATTCGTTTCCCCGGGCTCCGTCGGTGTTGGCGGCGCGGTCTTTTCCGCGGGGTTTGCTGCCGCGCAGGAGGCGCCGCGAATAGTCGTCTCAAACGAGAGCGCGACACGCGGCGAGAGCGTCACGCTCACCCTCTCACTGGAAAACAATCCCGGCATCGTTAACCTCCTGCTCGATCTGCACTATGACGCGGCGGCGCTTGAACTGACCGCTGTCAACGCACGCGGAGAGGACGGCGCGCTCCTCTTGGGAGAGGGTTCTCCCGATGTCGTTTGGTATACCGAAACGCCGGATGACAGCGCCGACGCGCTCTCGAAGAACCCGAAGCGCCTCTCGTGGGCGGCAGACACATCGCGCGAAAACCTCACGACGAGCGGGGTTATCTGTTCGTTCTCCTTTCGCGTAAAGAGCGATGCGCCGCTCGGCAAGGCGGCCATCTTCGTCACCTACGACCCCGAGGACGCGTGGATTTACAATGCAGCCCTACAGCCGGTCTCGTTTGAGACGGTGGCGGGCAGCGTTGCGGTAGAGCCGCGCGAGGATGATCTTCCCGGCGATATGAACGGCGACCGGCATCTCACCATCGACGATGTCACCGCGCTGCTCGCGTTCCTCAGTGTGCCAAACGGGCAAAATACCGTGGCGGATGTTGACCGCGACGGCAAGGTCACAATTAAAGATGTTTCGCGCCTGTTACTCTCCCTTGCGCAGTAAAAGTTTGCGGGCTGTGATTGTCTGGGCCGCTTTTCGCGTCCGCCGATCAATCTCGCATAGGTGAGGATGGGACGATTCGTTCCTTGCTCACGCGAAAGGGCAGCGGCGCGTGCAATGAAAACTTCTCGTAAATTTATCTTGCCCAACCCATGACCGAAATCACCTCCCCGAACTCCGCTGATTTGCCGGAAACGGCAAAGCCGGCAGAGCCCTCTCTCGCGGAAACGCCAAGCGCTCTGCGCGAGAGGGTGCTCGGGCTACGGCGAGAGATCGCCTATCACCGCCGGAAATATTACCAAGACGACGCGCCCGAAATCTCGGATGAGGCGTTTGATCAGCTGTTTCGAGAGCTCTCCGACCTTGAGACGGAGCACCCGGAACTCGACGATCCCACCTCGCCCACGCACCGCGTCGGCGGAGCGCCGTCATCGCGCTTCGAGAAGGTGCGGCACGCGCACCCGCTCAAAAGCCTCGCCGATGTCTTCAGCTATGGCGAACTGCGCGACTTTCTCAATGGAATTTGCCGTGAGGACGGCGGGCTTGAGGTCAGTGTCGAGCCGAAAATCGACGGACTGTCGGTCGCGCTCACCTATCGCGGCGGGGTTCTCACGCTCGGCGCGACGCGCGGGGACGGCGTTGTCGGGGAGAATGTCACTGAGAATCTGCGCACTATCCGCGAAATCCCGGCAAACATTGCCTACGACGGTTATTTAGAAGTGCGCGGCGAGGTGTATATGCCGCGCACCGCCTTCCGAGAGCTCAACGAGCGCCGCGCGCGCGAGGGAAGTCCGACTTTTGCCAACCCGCGCAACGCGGCGGCGGGGTCGCTGCGCCAGACCGACGCGCGCGTGACCGCGAGCCGCAACCTCTCGCTCTTTGTCTTCAATTTGCAGGGGTGCGATCGGCAATTCGCGACCCATACCGAGGCGCTCGACTTCCTGCGCGATCTCGGTTTACCGGTCCTTGATCACACGGTGGCGCGATCCTACGAGGAAATTATCGCGCGCATCGAGGAAATCGGCGCCGCGCGCGAGAGCCTTTCCTGTGACATCGACGGCGTCGTCATCAAGGTCAACTCGCTCTCGGAGCGCGAGAAAATCGGCGAGCTGCCGCACATCCCCAAGTGGGCGGTTGCCTTTAAATTCCCCGCCGAGCGGGTCGAAACGAAGCTCCTCGACATTGCGGTGCAGGTTGGGCGCACAGGTGTGCTGACTCCCGCCGCCGTCCTCGAGCCGGTGCGGCTCGCAGGATCGACGGTTAGCCGCGCGACGCTGCACAACGAGGATCTCATCCGCGAGAAGGACATCCGCATCGGCGACACTGTCTATTTGCAAAAGGCGGGCGATGTTATCCCCGAGGTCGTCGGGGTAGATCTCGCGTGCCGCTCCCCAGACGCGCTCCCTTATGCGCTGCCGCGGGTTTGCCCCTCCTGCGGGGAGCCGGTTGTGCGCTTTGAGGGGGAGGTGCGCACGATCTGCACCAACCCCGCCTGCCCCGCGCAGCTCCTGCGCGCGATCGAACACTTCGCCTCGCGCCACGCGATGAACATCATAGGGCTCGGCCCCGCGATTATCGAGAGTCTTGTCTCATCGGGCCTTGTGCGCGGGGTGGATGACCTTTATGCGTTAAAGAAAGACGATCTGCTCGCGCTCGATCGCATGGCGGAAAAATCATCCGAGAACCTCCTGAGCGCGATCGAGATCTCTAAGGCGGCGGGACCCGCACGGGTGCTCGTGGGTTTGGGGATCCCGCATATCGGAGAGGTCGCGGCGCGCTCTCTCGCCGAGCATTTCGGGGACATTCGCGCGCTCTTCGACGCGGACGAGGGCGAAATCGGAGAGCTGCCGGACTTTGGCGAGGTGATGGCGCAGAGCGTCGTCAACACTTTCGCCCATCCGCAGACCCGCGTTATCGTCGAGAACCTCGGTGCGCGCGGCGTTATCCTCGCGGGGGAAAAGCGCGCCGAGGGGACATCTCCCTCGGAGGAGGTGCCCCTCGCAGGGAAGACCTTCGTCCTCACCGGGACGCTGCTAAACCTCACGCGCGAGGAGGCGAGTGCGCTCATTGAGCGCGCCGGCGGCAAGGTCGCGTCCTCAGTTTCGCGCAAAACCGATTACGTTGTCGCAGGGGCGAACGCCGGCTCCAAACTCGACAAAGCACGCGCTCTCGGCATCGCGACAATCGATGAGCAGCAGCTGCATGACCTGATCGGAGAATAACCTGAGTTCGCGGCGATGTGTCGCGTGAGGTCTGCCCACCCCGGGGACTTAATTTTCCATCTGGCGGAGTGTGCGGGCTCGCAAGGGAAATACGCAACCGGGGCAAATCGCGCGAGGCTCTCGCGCGTATAATAGAGAGGGGCACTCGCGCGAGAGCGGGCGCTTCCAAGTGACACCGCAAGGCGGTACACCTTCGAATATCTGTTCGAGATTTCGCTCGCGTCGGACGATTCGCGGTGGAGCATTCTCCACCACGCACGAGACGACCCCGCGCCGGGAAATCCCGGGGCGGCGCGTGCACACATCTACGGAGAAGCGACACTATCTTTCGTCGAAACGGCGCATCGGGGTGGTTTCGCAAAGCTGCCTCACCCGCCTCATTGGGGAAAACAATAGGGTAGAGCAGGGAAGTGCCGCGCCGCACGTCTGCCCTATTGCGCCGGAATCTGCATTCTGCGAGAATAGTTCATCAATTATATTATATTAGGTTACATAATTGGTCGATAAAATTAACATTTTCGTCAAGGCGGGGGACGGAGGGAACGGGTGCGTCTCCTTTCGACGCGAGAAGTATGTTGCGAAGGGCGGGCCGGACGGCGGCGACGGTGGGCGCGGCGGGGACATTATTCTTGCGCGCGCGGATGATGAAAATACTCTGATTCGTTACAAATACAAGCGAAAATTTGTCGCCCCGAGGGGAGAGGACGGCGGCACCGCCAAGTTTCACGGCGCAAATGGCGAAGACCTTCTCCTACCGGTTCCCGCGGGGACGGTCGTGCGCGACAAGGAGAGCGGTCTCGTCCTCGCGGATATGTCGAGCTGCGAGCGGTTCGTTCTTGCGCGCGGCGGGAAGGGGGGCTTCGGCAATCGCCGCTTCGCGACGGCGACACGGCAGGTGCCACGCTTCGCCAAGAGCGGGCAGCGAGGTGAAGAGCGCGAGGTGACGCTTGAACTGAAGCTTCTCGCCGATGTCGGCCTCATCGGAATGCCGAACGCCGGCAAGTCCTCTTTGCTCGCGCGCATGAGCGACGCGCGCCCGAAAATCGCGGGTTATCCGTTCACAACGCTGGAGCCGGGGCTTGGCGTGGTGCGAATATCGGACGAGGACGCTTTCGTCGCGGCTGACATCCCGGGTCTCATAGAGGGGGCGGCGGGAGGCGCCGGTCTTGGGTACGATTTTCTGCGCCATATCGAGCGCTGCCGCCTTCTGCTGCATCTTTTCGACGCGGCGGGTTTGGAAGGGCGCGATCCTACCGACGACATCGCGGCGATCGATCGAGAGCTTTCCGCGTACAGCGAAGATCTGTCCGGGAAGCCGCAGATTCTCGTCGCGAACAAAATCGATCTCCTTGACGCGCAAACGGCAGCCGCCGTACAGGAGAGGCTGCGGACGTTTGCTGCCGAGAGCGGGCGCGAGATTTTTTTCCTCTCTGCCGCAACCGGGGAAGGCGTCCCTGAGCTTACTCGCGCCCTCGCGCAGCGGCTCGCGCAGCTCCCGCCGGCGCGGGTCTTTGCGAGAGAGCTGGATCTTGACGCAGAGCGCGAGCGCGCGGCGCGCGATATGACGCTCAACATCCGCCGCGAGGGCAAGGTATTCGTTGTTGAGGGGCAGTGGCTGGAGGACCTTCTCGCGTCGGTTAACTTCTCCGACCGCGAGAGCCTGCTCTATTTTCAGCGCACGCTGCGCCACACCGGCGTCAACGAAACGCTTGAGCGAGCCGGCGTGCGCGACGGCGACACCGTCCGCGTCGGCGGCGTGGAGTTCGAATACTTGCAATGAAGGGAATGCTTGTCTGGAAAACCCCTCATATCCATTGAATATTCATATTTTGTATAAATATTTGCAACAGATTGGCGAAAGAGTAGGGAAGTGTGATGAATGATTTGACCCTCGACAAAATCGAGACCCTTCGATTTGACGAACGCGGGCTGATCCCCGCAATCGTGCAGGATGCCGCGAGCGGCGAGGTGCTGACGCTCGCTTACATGAACCGCGAGAGCCTTCGCGTCTCACTGGAGCGGGGGCTCACCTGCTTTTACAGCCGCTCGCGCGGGCAGCTTTGGCTGAAGGGCGAGACCTCCGGTAACTATCAGCACATTGTTTCGATCGCCGCCGATTGCGATCGCGACGCGCTGCTCGTGCGCGTGCGTCCGGACGGTCCCGCCTGCCACACCGGCGCGCGCAGCTGCTTCTTCAATGAGATCGCAGAGGGAGACGAGCCGGAGCCATTCTCGGTAGACGGCCTGATGGAGCTTCTTCGCGGGCGCAAAAGCTCGCCGCAGGAGGGGTCCTACACGAGCTATCTCTTCTCAAAGGGGATCGACAAGATCCTCAAAAAAGTCGGCGAGGAGTCGACCGAGGTGATCATCGCGGGCAAGGCGGGCGACCGCGCCGAAACAATCTACGAAATCGCAGACCTTGCCTATCATGTGATGGTGCTGATGGTCGAGATGGGCATTTCGCCGGACGACATCCGCGCGGAGCTCGCGCGCCGTCATATCATCGACCACAAGGTGAAGCAGGAAAAAATGACCGGGGACAAGTGAGGCGCAGTCGGGGTGGAAAGGAATCGTTGCGACTGGATGCCTCGAGGGCGTGCGATCGGCGCAGGAAACCCCTCGCCGATTACCATCGACTCCGCCGATTATTCATGAAAGTCGCCGCGAGCGCACAGCGAATCTTTGTTTCCGCCGCGATAAGGATTTATCAGGAGTTCGGTTTCCCACTATCGCTGCAAACCTTATCGAGGACGACACAGCGAGGTATAGCACGGCATAGCACAGCATAGCAAACCAAATCCCCGCCGAGAACGGCGGGGATTTGATTTGAGGTTTTTTCACAAGAGAAAACAAGCAGCGCGACATATCGCCTATCAAGCCGATCTTTTTCGATGCGGAACGCGCGAAAACCATCTCGGACGGAACAAAGCAAATTTAGAATACCGATGTACGCTTTATCGGGATACTGTTGACCGTTTCGCTTGGGTTGACGGTTTATAAGCGCTAAGGCGGCAGCGCCGAGTTGTCGCCGAGTTGTCATCGAATGTTACCAAGAAATTCACTTTTCTAGGCGATTGTCGATTGAGAGACAGGGTGAGTCGGAAGGACGGGGGCAAAATAGGGAAGTATTTTTTGATGGTAGCAACTATATAAAATGAAAATTTTATATAGTTGAGGGAAGGGAAAATGGCGAAAATCGGGATTTCGGTATGAGTGAGGTCGATCGAATGAGGTCTACTGAGTGAGCGAGATAACCGCTCGCTCTGATGAAGAAATCGCGGGTGTGATTGTGAGTCGCTCGACGCCGTGCTCGGAAAACGTCGGATTCGCCGTGACCCGTGGAAGCGCAGGAACCGAGCGAAGCGCCGGAAAAATAAAGAGCCGCGCCGAGGATCACGGTTCGTCGTGATCTGAGGGACAGGCGAACAGGACGGCGCGATGCGCTGGAGAATCGCGAGAGTTCCCGAAGAATCTTGATGCCGCCGCGCGAAGTGAAAGAATCATCGGTACGCGCCATGCGTTCTTTATGAAAATCTCGCGCCAAAGAGATGGCGCGATAAGTTTTATTGATTTTTACAAAAAATCCCGCGATAGTAAAGCGGCGCGGGAGGATTTGTTATATCCTTGTGATCTGTGGTCATATTCGCACAGAGACACCATTATCATGCAGTGTCTGTTTGAGGTCGGCAATGCGCACCTCGCCGAAGTGAAAGATCGACGCGGCGAGACCCGCCGAGATCTGCGGGATTTCGCGGAAAAGCGTGACAAAGTCTCCGATTGATCCCGCGCCTCCCGACGCAATGACCGGCACGCGCACCGCTTTGATAACCGCGCGCAGCAACGGCAGATCAAACCCGCCCTTGACGCCATCGGTGTCGATTGAGTTAACGACGACCTCGCCCGCTCCCGACCCGACACCTCGCCGGATCCACTCGATCGCCTCCAGACCCGTGTCAACCCTCCCTCCCTTCGCAAAGACACGAAACTCGCCGCAGACGCGCTTGACATCGACCGAGAGAACGACACATTGATCGCCGTAGCGCTTCGCCGCCTCGCCGATGAGCGCGGGGTTACGCACCGCGCCGCTGTTTACGCTGACCTTGTCCGCGCCGCAGGAAAGCACGCGCTCAAAATCGGCAAGCGAGCCGATTCCGCCGCCGACCGTTAGGGGAATGAAGACGCGAGACGCGGTCTGCCGCAGGATGTCGGTGAAGAGCGCGCGCCCTTCGGCGGACGCCGTGATGTCGTAGAAAACCAGCTCATCCGCGCCGGCGCTCGTGTAATATTCGGCGAGGTCGACCGGCGAGGAGACGTCGGCGAGATCGGCGAAATTGACGCCCTTGACGACCCGCCCGTCTCGCACGTCAAGGCAAGGAATGATGCGTTTCGCGAGCGTGTTCATAAAAATGCTGCAGAAAAGAGACGATAGAGCGGCGCCGTGGGGATCTGTGCGAAAAAATGAATGGAGTCGCTACAAATTCCTTTACACGAAGATAGGCGGTATCATATTAAATTTACAATTCTGTCGAATTCGCCCTCGCCGTGGAGTTAGTTCGTCTGCGCTTTGCAAACCTCGAGCGCGCGGCGCAAATCAAGGTCGCCGGTGTAGAGCGCTTTGCCGACGATCGCTCCGTACAAGTTGAGGTCGCGCAGCGCGGCGAGGTCATCGAGCGTGGACACGCCGCCCGATGCAGTCAGCGAGAAGGAATAGCGCGATGACAGATCCCGATAGAGCGCGCGGTTCGCGCCGCCGAGAACGCCGTCGCGCGAAATGTCTGTGCAGATAACGCTCGACGCGCCAAGCGCTTGCAAGCGGTCGAGAAAGGCAGAACCGCTCCCGGCGCTCTCTCGCCAGCCGCGCACCGCAACCATGCCATCGCGTAGATCCACCCCGACGGCGACACGCTCTCCGTATTCTCGCAGTAGACGCGCGAGCAGCGGTTCGTCCCTGAGGGCGGCGGTGCCGAGGATCACCCGCCACGCGCCGGCATTCAAATAGCGCGCGACCGTCTCCTCGTCGCGGATGCCGCCGCCGACCTCGACTATGAGACCGCTCTCGGCGATAATTTGCGATATGAGCGAGAAGGCAACCGGCATACCGTCGCGTGCGCCTGCAAGATCGACAAGATGCAGGTGCGTCGCGCCCGCCTCGCGGAAAGACTGCGCGAGCGCGACCGGGTCGACGCTGTAGACAGTTCGCTTGTCGTAGTCGCCGCGCAGCAGACGCACCGCGCACCCGTCGAGCAGGTCGATCGCAGGAAAAAGGATCATATGGCGAAGGAGACGAATGGAGGACGGGACGCGAAGCGAGCGGCGAAATCATCCACGATCGAAAGAAAAGAATGAGATGTCTGAGCTCTTGAATTGTGATATTTCTGTTAATCTACTGAAAATATCCACACTCTTCCCTGCCCTGCTTCACATTTTTACAGAAGTTATGCAGGATTTTCAGCCCGACCGGTCCGCTCTTCTCGGGATGGAATTGCGCGCCGAAAATGTTCTTTTTCTGTACGAGCGCGGGAATTGTGACACCGTAAGAGGTTGTCGCGGCGGTGTTTGCGGCACACTCAACAGCGTAGAAGGAATGAACAAAATAGACAAAATCACCCTCGCGTATTTCCGCGAGGAGGGGGCAGGGTGGATCTGTGATTGTCAGCGCGTTCCAGCCCATGTGCGGGATCACAGCGTCCTCTGGGAGCGCGCCGCGCAGTGGAGCGACCCGCCCGGGAATAAACCCAAGACCCGCGTGCGTGCCGTACTCCTCGGACCGCTCAAAGAGCAGCTGCATTCCGAGGCAGATCCCAAGAAGGGGCGTGCCGCGCGCGGCGACCTCCCGCAGCGCATTATCAAGAGAGAGCGCGCGCAGTTTGTCAGCGGCATCGCCGAAGGCGCCGACCCCGGGGAGAATCACCCGATCGGCGGCGAGGATCTCCTGCGCGCTGCCGGAGACGAGGGCCTCCTCGCCAAGCGCGCACAGAGAGCAGGTGAGCGAAAAGAGGTTGCCGACCCCGTAATCGACGACCGCGACCATCAGAGAATACCCTTTGTGGACGGGATCTCGCCTGCCGCCCCCGGGTCGAGTGACACCGCTTCGCGCAGCGCGCGCCCGACGCCCTTGAACGCCGCTTCGAGGATGTGATGCGTGTTTTTCCCGCAAATCTGCCGGATGTGTAGCGTCAGCGCGCCCTCGCGCGCCACAGCCTCGAAAAACTCCTCGGCGAGCTGCGTATCGAATGAACCCACCTTTTCGGTAGGCGGATCGAGGGCATAGGTCAGCGACCCGCGCCCCGAGAGGTCGAGCGCGACGAGGACGAGCGCCTCGTCCATTGGCAGGAGCGCGCTACCGTAGCGGCGCAGACCTCGCTTGTCGCTAAGCGTCTGCCGCAGTGCCTCGCCGAGGGCGATGCCGATGTCCTCGGTCGAGTGGTGATCGTCGACGGTCGTGTCGCCGTGGCAGGTAAGTGTGAGATCGGCGCGCGCGTGCGCCGCGAGCAGCGTCAGCATATGGTCTAGGAAGCCGATGCCGGTGTGGATGTCGGTCTTGCCCGATCCCCGCAGCCGCAGAGAGAGCGAAACGCTCGTCTCGGATGTAATCCGCTCGCGCGAAATGCAGTTGTCCATAAGTTGGTAGATGAAAAGTCGAAAACACAGTGCGGCGGCGCGCTCGCGCGAGGCATAGTCGAGCAAACTTCCGTCGGCACGCCGTCAAATCTACCGCGGAAATGAAGAAGAAGCACCGGCGGAGAAGATCGCAAAACCGTTACAAACGAGGATCCTTCCTAAAAAATGACAGCAAACTATTGATTTGCGGGCGCTCGGTGAGATGCGCGGAGGAGTTTTCGCCTCGGAATTTGCAGAAGTTGCGCTCTTCCGCGGCACTTTATCAAAAAGAATTTACGAAACCTTTTACGGCTCGCCTTCATCCCGGCGCGCCGGTTCCCTTCCCTTCCCCCTCCAGAATCTCGTCGAGCACGGCGAGGAAGCGAGTCATCTGCGCGTCGCTGCCGATCGTAACGCGCAAAAAATCGCGCGTGCGAGGCTTGTCGAAGTGCCGCACGAGGATCCCCCGCTCGCGCAGCTGCGCGAGGAGGTACTTCCCCGCAAAATCGGGGTGGCGCGCGAAGAGAAAATTTGCGCGCGACGGCAGAACCTCGAACCCCCGCGCGGCAAGAGCGCGCGCGGTACGCTCACGCGTCACGGCGATGGTGCGGCAGTTCTCCGAGAAGATGTCCTGCGCGGCAATCGCGGCGATGCCCGCCGCCTGCGTCATGCGGTTGACATTGTAGGGATTTTTCGCGTTGCGCAGGCGATTAAGGTCGGCAATCAGCGCGGGATCTGCTGCGGCGAAGCCGAGCCGCCCACCAGCGAGTGATCGCGACTTGCTGAAGGTCTGTGTTACCAGCAAATTCGGGTACTCTCGCACAAGCGGCAGGCAGCTCTCCCCGCCGAAATCGACATACGCTTCGTCGACGATAACGAGGCGCGCGGGGTCATCGCGCAGCAGCTGCTCTATCTCGCTGCGCGGCAGGGCGATGCCGGTCGGCGCGTTCGGATTGGCAAGGACGACCGTAACACCGCGCGGCAGGCGCGTGAACGCCGTAAGATCTACCGTGAAATCGTCGCGCAGCGGGATCTCCTCGCACGGGATGCCGAGCAGGTTCGCGAGGACCGGGTAAAAGCCGTAGGTAACATCCGGGAAGGCGAGATGATCGGCGAACGCCGCGAACGCGAGATCGAGCGCCTCGTCCGATCCGTTCGTCATCACGAGGCAATTGGGCGTGAGGCCATTGCCGAGGAGTGCGGCAAGCGCCTCGCGCAGTTCGGTACAGTCGGGGTCGCAGTAGAGCTGCAGCCTCCCCGCCTCGTGCGAGGCCGCCTCAACGACGGACGGCGGCGGAGGAAAAGGAGACTCATTGGTGTTGAGCTTGCACAGCCCCGCTTCTCGCGGCTGTTCGCCCGGCGTGTACGGCTCGAGCGCGTGAAACTTCTCCCGCAGGAAGATGGACATAAACGGTATAGAGAAATTTTAGGAAAACGCAGGTCGCAGCGGAGTACGAAATGCCCAGGGCGCTGCAACGACATCAACCGGACGAGCGGCAGCACAGCTTCACCTCGCGAGGAACGGAAGAGAAAAAACGCACTCGGAACTCAGGCGAAATCGCTGGCGTTATCGCCGGATATTGCGCGCGGATTCACGGTACTGTGTTCTCTCTTCAAATCTTCCGAAGTGTATCCGAGGGGCGCGCTCAATGCGCTGTAAGTGCGGGACTAACGCAAGGGAACGCAGAAAGTGCGCGATAAACCCGGGCGAATCACGCGCAAAGCGCGAGCAAATCCCGCAAAAATCCCTCGAATACCCCGGAAACTTCGTGGAGAGCCCGCGCAAGGTTACTCCTCTTCGCCGAGCTTTTGCGCGCGGGCAAGCACCGAGCGAGCGTGACCCGCGAGCCCTTCTTTTTCGGCAAAAGCGGCAATTTTTTGCGCGTCTTTTCGCAGAGATTCCGCAGGATAATAGGTAAACTGCGTCTTTTTGACGAAATCGTCGACCGAGAGGGGGGAGGCGAATTTCGCACTGCCGCCGGTCGGCAGAGTATGATTTGGCCCCGCGAAGTAGTCGCCAAGCGCCTCCGGGCAGGACCGCCCGAGAAAAACCGACCCCGCGTTTTGCACTTTTTCGAGCGCGGGAAAGGGATCATCGAGGCAGAGTTCAAGATGCTCCGGCGCTATCTCGTTCGCGAGCGCGATCGCCTCGTCAAGGTCGCGCACGAGCAGGATTTTGCCGTTTCCCTCAATTGACGCCGAGGCGATTTCCCGGCGCGGGAGCGAGGCGAGTTGGATCTCAACCTCGCGCGCAACCGCGCGCGCGAGAGGTTCGGAGGGCGTTATGAGGATGGAGGTCGCGAGGCGGTCGTGCTCCGCTTGCGAGAGCAGATCCGCCGCGAGAAGGCGCGGATCGCCGCGCTCGTCCGAGACGATGAGGATTTCGCTCGGCCCCGCGATCATGTCGATCGCGACACGCCCGAAGACCTGTCGCTTTGCTTCGGCGACGAAGGCGTTGCCCGGCCCCACGATTTTATCGACTTGCGGGACGCTGCGCGTGCCGTAGGCGAGTGCGCCGATCGCCTGCGCCCCGCCGACGCGAAAGACTCGGTTCACCCCCGCGATTCGCGCCGCGGCGAGAAGCTCTGGCATTATAGCCCCGCCCTTCGCGGGGGTCGTCATCACCAGTTCACCGACCCCGACGAGCGCCGCCGGTATCGCGTCCATCAGCACGGTAGACGGGTAGGCGGCGGTTCCGCCGGGCACATACAGCCCGACCCGCGCGAGCGGCGTCACCTTCTGCCCAAGGACGCGCCCGTCCGGCAGACGGAGCGTGAACCCCTCGCGCAGCTGGTTGCGGTGAAAGTCGCGTATGCGCTGCGCCGCCTCCTCGAGAATGGCAAGGAAAGACGGCTCGACCGCGGCGCACGCCGCGTCCCACTCGGCGGGGGTCACCTCAAAATGCTCGGGCGCGCCGCCGTCGAAGCGGTTTGCATAATCGCGCAGAGCGTCATCGCCGCGCGTACGCACATCGTTGAGGATGGCGCGCACCGTTTCGGTGAGGTTCGCCGCAGAGGGCGCGGGCGGGAAGAGCTCTTCCCTGCTCTGCCCGCGATAGGTTTCAATCGAAATCATTTTATGAGGATAGAGTTTGTCTGTACCGGTGCATTCGTTCGCGAAGGTTTGTCAAATTTAGTTTTTTTGAATGAGGTCGTTCCTCTTAGCGACCGCTTTCCCGGAGGACCGGTATCTTTACTCGCTTTGTTTCTCTGCTACGACGCGCTCGACTGCGCGCGCGAGGGCGCGGATCTCGGCGGTCCTAAACTTATAGCTGACTTTTCCGCAGATGAGGCGCGCGCTCACCGGCGCAATAGTCTCAAAAGGCACAAGTCCGTTCTCCGCGAGGGTTTTCCCGGTCTCGACGATGTCGACGATGACGTCCGAGAGCCCGAGCAGAGGTGCTAACTCAATCGACCCGTTGAGCTTGATGATGTCGATCCCGCGTCCGCGCGCCTCGTAAAAGTTCGCCGCGATATGCGGAAACTTCGTCGCGACGCGCAGCGGGCGCATCGGGTTCTCGCGAAAATCGCGCTTCCCGGCGACGCACATCCGGCAAATTCCCTCGTGCAGATCCAAGAGCTCAAAGACATCCGGCTCGTGCTCTAGCAAAATATCCTTCCCGGCGATGCCGAGATCTGCCGCTCCGCGCTCCACATAGACCGGCACGTCGGTCGGCTTGACCTGAAAATACGCCACACCGACGCGCGGATTCTCAAAGACGAGCTTGCGGGAAGGGCAGCGCATCGCGGGGCAAGGATACCCCGCGCGCTCAAGCAGATCGAGCACCCGCTCGCCGAGACGCCCCTTCGGCAGTGCTATCCTAACCAAAAACCACCTCGCTGAAGCGCAGATTCTGCCGTGTTATCAAAAAATGCTTTGTAAAATGTTAGAGAATATTTTTTGCTCGATTTTGTGAACATCCTTGGAAAAAAAGGAAAAAACGTCGCGAAATCGCAACATTTCATTGAACCGTCAGACGTTCTCGTCGGCATGCTCATCGGCGGTTTCGTCGGGGAGGATTTCTGTGACATCGTCGAGGTAAACGGCGAAACCGACGGCGCCTTCGCTTCTTCCAAAACTCAGGAGAAGCCCGTCGTAGCGCCCGCCCGAGAGCACAGGGCGCGGCAGACGCGGCAGGTATCCCTTGAAAACGACGCCAGTGTAGTAGTCGAGGCTCTCGACTATAGAAAAATCAACAGCAAACCGCCCCGCGGCACCATCGGCAAGCCCTGCGAGTTCCGCGAGAGCCGAACATATCTCTAAGGAGACCTCGCGCGCCGCTTCGACGAGGGGCGGCAAAACCTCGCGCGCGTCGCCGCTCGCCGCGATAAGCTCGCTCCACATTCGCGCGAGAGGCGATGGCAAATCGAGCGCGCCTATTTCGTGAGTGTTTTTCTCGCGCAGGAGATGCCGGAGTGCCTCACGCCTGTCCTCGCCGACCGGCGTTGCGTCGAGGAGCGCGCGCACGGCGGCGGCGGAGGCGACATCGAGCCGGTAGGCGCCCTCGCAGGTCATTTGCGCGAGCAGCGCGAGGCTCTCCCCGGCAAGCTCGAGAATTTCACGATCCGCCTCGCGCCCCTTCTCGCCGAGAAACTCAACGCCGGCCTGCGGAATTTCGGCAAACTCGCGCCCACCTTGCCGCTCGCGGTAGACATTCTCGCGGTAGCGCAGCTTCTGCCGCCCGCCGCGATAGTTTTTGAGCACCGAGAGCGTAACATCCGGTTTGAGCGCCTTCAGCTTCCCGCTGCCATCGGTAAAGGCGAGCACGCGCTCTCCCGCGAGAAACGGCTTGTGCGCGAGATAAAAATCGTACGGCTCGAAGCGCGTCAGCTTAAACGGGCGGTATCCGCGCCGCGCAAAAAGCTCGCGCAGCGCAAGCTCGAGCCGCTCGTCCCCCGATAAAATTTCGCAAGGAATGCGCAAGATGCCTCCATAGAAGTGGTGCATACACGGATATTTTAGCACGACGGGCGGGGGATGTCAAGAGAGCGGTCCCGCAAGCAAACCGCCGCCCGAAGGCGGCGGTTTGCCTGTGCATTTGTGAACCCTT
>CAZYCC010000038.1:0-16628 GCA_964645985.1 uncultured Lachnospiraceae bacterium
AGACCGAATACAGTCAAAAACCTCCCCGCCGCGGATGCGGCGGGGAAGTTTTGCGCGAAGGGGTGGAATACGATCGCTCGGCAAGTCCCTCTCCCTTTCTGGATTTGCGAGAGTGCCGAGCCATTCCTCGGCCTCGCGGTAGCTCCTCGGGAGGAGGTGGTTCCCTTTCCTGTGATTTTTTCTTTCTTCCCCCTTGACAGGGGGGAGCGCTTCTGCTATACTGTACTTGTGCGGTATCGCCAAGCGGTAAGGCAACGGACTCTGACTCCGTCATTACCTAGGTTCGAATCCTAGTACCGCAGCCACAATAGACATCGGCCGCGCCGATGTCTTTTTGTTTGCGCGGGGGCGACGCGCCCCGCCAACCCGCTCTCATATCGCCGCGCGCCCCTCCCCCTCCCGCGCGCCATACGATGGGGCGCGTTCCCTCCCTGTTTGTATGCCCGCGCGCTCGGTTTTGCGCGGAGAGCAGCTGTCTGCCTTGCTCCCTACCCACGGCGAGCGGCGCGTTCTCTCTTGACATCGCGCGGGGTTTGCGGTACACTGAGGCGTGTTTGACTGCCTCTTTTTGCCTTTTGAACTTCTCGTGAAACATCGCTCTCTTTCCCGCCTTGTCGTTTTGCTCTTTTTGTGCGCAATCTGCGGCGTGCTGTTTTCTTGCGCGGGGGAGGAGGCGGCGACGCTGACCTATGCCGTCGAGCCGGCGGGCGCGGGAGCCGTACTCGGGCAGAGCACCTACTCGCTTTCGCGCGGGGAGCGCGGCGGATATGTCAGCGCGCAGCCCGCGGAGGGGTATGTCTTCCTTCGCTGGAGCGACGGCGAGAGCAGCCCCAACCGCGGCGGCGATCGCGCGACCGAAAATAAGACGCTAATCGCCCTCTTTGAGCCGCGCGCGGTGACGCTGACCTACGCCCCCTCGACCCCCGCCGGCGGGACAATTTTGGGGCAGACCTCGCAGAGCCTGCGCGCCGGGGAGAGCTCGACGCGCGTGACCGCGCAGCCCGCCGCCGGATACCGCTTTGCCGGATGGAGCGACGGGGTGAGGGACTACGCGCGCTCGGGCGACAGCGTGAGCGAGGACACAACGATCGAGGCGGTCTTTGAGCACAATCCAATCGACATCACGGTGGCGTCGCTTGAGATTACCACCGCCGACGGGCAGCCGGTGCGCGACAAGGAGACCGCGGTCGGGGCGACGCTGACCGTCACCGGGTCAAAGGACGGCATATACGATATGCAAAACGTGCCGATGACCATTCACGGGCGGGGCAACTCGAGCTGGCACCCCTCGGCGGCTACTCTCCTAAATGACTACAAGTCGAAGAACTCCTACACCATTCGCTTAGATGAGGAGGCAGAGCTGCTCGGGATCGGGCGCGGCCCGGTGCATAAATATGTTCTCAACGCGAACAAGTACGATGAGACGGGTCTGCGCAACTGGATCTGCTTTCGCATGGGCGAGCTGTTCTCGGGCGTGCCCTACGCGAGCGACATGACCTGGGTCGACCTCACCATCAACGGCGACTACCGCGGGATGTACACCCTCTGCGAGAAGGTCGACGCGGGGCACAACCGCATCGACATCGAGGGGGATGACCCCACGGCGCTCGACCGCGGGTATCTCATTCAGCTCGACAAGCGCGCGGACGGCGTGGAGGGGGTCGACTACTTCAAAATCGACGGATATTACGGGGAGAACGACCCGAACGCCCTTCGCCCCTTCACCATCGAAAACGGCAGCCCCACCCCCGAGCAGGTCGCCTTCATCAAGGATTATATGCAGACCTGCCACCGCGCCATCCTCTCGGGAGAGCGCGCGGAAATCGATGAGCTTGTCGACATTCCCTCGTTTATCGATATGTTCCTCATCACCGAGATGGCAAAGGATGTCGACGCGAATTTCGCTTCCTTTTATATGTACAAGGCGCCGGGCGGCAAGCTGACGCTGACCTCGCCCTGGGACTTTGATTTCGGCTTCGGGACTTACAGCTCTTCGATGAACATCGAGGAGCTGATCACCGAGAAAAAGACCGGCAACCTCTGGTTCAAGAATCTGCTCAAGTGCGACTGGTTCTGCGAGGAGGCGGCGGCGCGCCTCGAGGAGCTGACCCCGACCATTTTGCAAGTGCGAGATGAACTTCTCGCAATGAAGGGCGCGCTGCGGCCGCTCATGGATCGCAACGACGCGCGCTGGCATATCTACGGGCGGCACTACGCCGACTATGTCGCCGACGCCGTCTCGCGCGACCTGCATTCCTTCGACGAGCACGCCGACTATCTCGCGAACTGGATCGAGCAGCGCACGGAAATTCTGCGCGACGAGCTCGCGGTGTATGTCTCGGGAGAGGGAGAGCTACAAAAGTAAAGTGGCGCGAAACGCGAGGCGGCCCCTATCCGCAAGCGCTCCCGTGCGGCAAATCCCGTGAGGGTCCCGCGCCGCGAGCGCGCTCCTCAAAGAAATAGCGCGCCGATCGCCGAAACACTTCTCATGCGGGCAAGCCGAGGGAGAGCGGGAGCACTCCTACCGCGAGGTAATCCTTAAGGAAGGGGCAAAGAGGGGGATAGCCCCCTCGTTCCTTGGATTTTCGTGAGAGGGAGCCGGGGAGGGGCCCCGCGACCAAGCGCCTCCTCCGATCAGCACAGCGGCGCCCCCGCCGCGAGAGCGGCGGTTGCGGCGCGGTGCGGCGCGGGGGAAAACGATCGGGCGAGCGGAGAATCTCGCAAAGCCAAATCGCGGCGCGAGCGGCCGAAATTTCGGCAAAGAGCGGCTTTCCCCGAAAAGAAGTTCGATGCGGGGCGGGTGACCTCCCGCCGGGGTGGGTACCCCGGCCGCGCGGATGGATACACCCCCGAATCGAGAGGGCGAAATAACTTGAAACCCCGCCGCGTTTGTGGTAAACTATACCCTTAACCGGGCGCCTCGCCCGCCAAACGGGAAGCGGGAAATGCCGCAAAGGGCAGCCACCGCGGGAGAGACTTATGTTTGTACGGGTGATGACGGGGGTCAACCTCGCGTGCGGGCTTTTGTTTTTGCTCTGCTATGGGCTGCAGCTGCTTTACACGCTGCTCACCGCCGTGAAGAAACCCCCGCGCTACCCGATCTGCCCGAGGAAAGCGCGCATCGCCATCCTCGTCTGCGCGCGCGGGGAGGAGGCGGTGATCGGCTACCTGCTCGAGAGCATCGCGCAGCAGGACTACCCGCGCGGCTGCCTTGATACCTTCGTCCTCGCCGACAACTGCACCGACGGCACCGCCGCGCGCGCGCGGGAGGGCGGCGCCACCGTCTTCGAGCGGTGCGACCCCGACCATATCGGCAAGGGCTACGCCTTGCGGGAGCTTGTCGCGCGCGTCTGGGAAACGAAGGGCGAGGACTACTACGACGCCTATATCATCATCGACGCCGACAACCTGCTCGACCGGAGCTATGTTTCCCGCATGAACGACTGCTTCGCCGCCGGCAACCGCGTGATCACAAGCTACCGCAACTCGAAGAACAGCGGCGACAACTGGCTTGCCGGCTGCTCGGCGCTGTGGTTTATGCGCGAGGCACGGCAGCTCAACGCGGCGCGCGCTCTTCTCAAATCGAGCTGTTCGGTCTCGGGGACAGGATTTCTCGTCTCGGGGGAGATTTTGCGCGAGCTTGGCGGGTGGCCCTATTTTCTCCTCATCGAGGACATTCAATTCACGATTGAGATGATCCTGCGCGGTGAGAGAATCGCCTACTGCCACGACGCCATCCTCTACGACGAGCAGCCGACCACCTTCTCGCAGTCCTGGCGGCAGCATGTGCGCTGGGCGCGCGGCTACCTGCAAATTCTGCGCCGCTACGGCGGGAAAATGCTGCGCGGGATCTTTCGCGGGCCGCACCTCGCCTGCTATGATATGATTATGACGATAGCGCCCGCCTACTTTCTCACCGGCATCGGCGCGCTCGCCAATCTCTTTCTCTTCGTCTACTCGGCGATCACCCACAGCCACGGCATCTTCTTTCCGACGCTCGCGCGGGGGCTGCTCGAACTCTACCTCGTCGCGTTTTTCTTCGGGATGATGGCGACGGCGACTGAGTGGCGCCGCATTCGCTGCTCGACCGCGAAAAAGCTGCTCTACCCCTTCCTCTTCCCGATTTTCCTCATGCTCTACCTGCCTGAGGCGATCGTCGCGCTCTTCACGCGCCCTTCCTGGAAACCGATCCGCCACACCGTCCGCAAGAGCATTCGCGATATGGACGAAAAGGAGTAGCGCCGCGCGCGGCGCGGAAAAGGGCAAACTTTCCCCCGCGGGGCGAGGGGCTTGCGCCCCCGCGCGGCGGCAGGGGGGGAGCATTGCCGCCATTTTCTTTCAGGGGCGCTCCCGGTTCATTTTGAGGTTTTTATGCTTTCGATACGGCGCCCCAAGGGCACGTTTGACATCCTACCGGAGCAGATGCGCGGCTACTGTACCCTCGAGCAGACCGCGCGAGATGTCGCCGCGCGCTACGGCTTTTCCGAGGTGCGCACGCCGACCTTCGAGGAGACCGCGCTCTTCGCGCGCGGGGTCGGCGACACGACCGATGTCGTGCAGAAGGAGATGTACACCTTCCCCGACCGCGAGGGACGCTCGCTTTCGCTTCGCCCGGAGGGGACGGCGCCGCTCGCGCGCGCGATCATCGAGGGGGGGCGGTGCGGCGGCGCGATGCCGCTCAAACTGTTTTATATCCTCAACTGCTTCCGCTATGAGCGGCCGCAGGCGGGGAGATCGCGCGAGTTTTGGCAGTTCGGTGCCGAGCTGTACGGCGCTCCGACCCCCGAGGCGGACACCGAGGTGCTGGACCTCGCGAGCTCCTATTTGCGGGAAATCGGTCTCGGCGATGCGGCGCTGCATATCAACTCCCTCGGCTGCAAGAGCTGCCGCCCGCGCTACAAAGACGCACTGCAAGATTACTTTCGCGCGCGTGAGAACGATCTCTGCCCGACCTGCCGCGCGCGCCTCGAGGTTAACCCCCTACGCATTCTCGACTGCAAGGATCCCTCCTGCCGCGCGATTGCGGCGGGCGCGCCCAAGACGGTCGATTACCTCTGCGAGGACTGCCGCGCGCACCTCGCGCGCTTAGAGAGCCTTCTGCACGACCTCTCGGTTCCCTACACGCTCGACCCGTCCATTGTGCGTGGCCTTGACTACTACACGCGCACAGTATTCGAGTTCATTACCGACGCGCCCGGCGCGCAGGGGACGCTCTGCGGCGGCGGCCGCTACGACGGGCTTGTCGAGCAGCTCGGCGGCCCGCCTCTCTCGGCAATCGGCTTTGCGATGGGGCTCTCGCGCCTGCTGCTCGCGCGCGCGGCAAAGGGAATAGAGGAAGAGCCTCTCCCCTCGCCCGCGCTCTTCATCGCGCCAATGGGGCAGGCCTGCGCCGCGCGCGCGATGGCGCTCGTCAAGGATCTGCGCGGTGCGGGAGTTTTCGCCGAGAGCGACCTCATCCCGCGCTCGCTCAAGGCGATGATGAAGTACGCCGACAAGCGCGGCGCGCGATACACTCTCCTCCTTGGCGAGCAGGAGCTGGCAAGCGGCACCGCGCAGCTCAAAAATATGGCCACCTCCGCGCAAACGCAGGTGCGAATCGACAGCGTGAACGATCTGCTCACTATTCTGCGAGGGGAATAGGCGGCAAGCGCGGCGTCGTCCCTCTCCGTGAAAACTCGAAAACTCTCGCGGCGATAGCGCGCCGGGCCGCGCGCTCCCGCGGCGGCCTTCCCCGAGCGCAAAATAGCGCCCCGCGTCGCTATTCATCGCCGAGCGCCGACCGTCCTCCCGCGAAATCGCCCCGCGAGCGGTATTCGGCAATATCATAGCGCGCGAGTGCGCGGGGGCGGCGCACGAGCGGCTGCGGGGGCGCGGAGGAGCGATCTCCGCAAAGCGCGCGCCATCGCGAGGCGGCGGGGTGGCTATGCCGGCGAAATCGTCTTTTTCAATAGGCGGGGGCTTCCTCGCGGCAACTTTTCTTTTCTTGTTCTTATGGCGGAATTTTTAGACAGGGGGGAGCGGCGGACCTGCTATTGCGGGGATCTTCGCGAGAGCGACATCGGCCGCGAGGTCTGCCTGATGGGATGGGTCGGGCGGCAGCGCGACCTCGGCTCGCTCATTTTCATCGACCTGCGCGACCGCAGCGGCATTGTTCAGCTCGCCTTCGGCGAGGACACCCCCCGCGAGGTCTTCGATAAAGCGTTTACCTGCCGCGCGGAGTTTGTCCTCGCGGTGCACGGTACTGTGCGCCGGCGCGGCGGCGCGGTTAATCCCGCGCTTGCGACAGGGAGCATCGAGGTGGCGGTCTCGTCTCTGAAAATTCTCTCGGCGGCGCACACGCCCCCCATCGAGGTGTCCGACACGCGCCGCCCGAAGGAGGACGTGGCGCTGCGCTACCGCTACATCGATCTGCGCCGCCCCGCTCTCCAGCGCAATCTTCGCGTCCGCCATGAAATCGCGCGCGCGGCGCGGGAATATTTTACTGAGCAAGGCTTCCTTGAAATCGAAACGCCGATGCTCATTAAGCCGACGCCCGAGGGCGCGCGCGACTATGTCGTCCCCTCGCGCCTGCACCCCGGAAGCCTCTACGCCCTGCCGCAGTCTCCGCAAATCTACAAGCAGCTGCTGATGGTCGCCGGGTTCGACCGGTATTTTCAGCTCGCGCGCTGTTTCCGCGATGAGGATCTGCGCGCCGACCGCCAACCGGAGTTCACCCAAATCGACATGGAAATGTCCTTCACGACCGAGGACGAGATTATGGAGGTCAACGAGGGGCTGGTCGCGCGGGTGTTCCGCGATGTTTTGGGAGTAGATCTGCCGCTGCCGCTGCCGCGCATGACCTACGCCGAGGCGATGGAGCGCTTCGGCACCGACAAGCCGGACACGCGCTTCGGCATGGAGCTGCAAGACTTATCCGATGTTGCGCGCGACTGCGGGTTCTCGGTCTTCGAGGAGGCGGTGAAAAGCGGCGGCAGCGTGCGCGCCATCGTCGCGAAGGGGGCGGCGGGAGAGCTTTCCCGAAAAGACCTCGACAAGCTGACCGAGCACGCGCGCGGCATTGGCGCGAGGGGTCTTGCCACCATTCGGCAAGCGCCCGGGAGCGAGACGCCGAACTGCTCTTTTTCCAAATTTTTGAAAGAGGGCGCGCTCGAGGCAATTCTCGGGGTTTTGGGCTTTGAGCGCGGGGACGTGGCGCTTCTCGTCGCCGACCGCACGCCGCTCGTGCTCTCGGTGCTTGGAAAATTGCGCGTACTGCTTGGCAAAAAATTATCTCTCGCGCCGGAGGGGGTCTACCGCTTCGTCTGGATTACCGAGTTCCCCTTCTTCGAGTGGAACGAGGAGACGCGCCACTGGGACGCGATGCACCATCCCTTCACGATGCCGCTTGAGGAGTGCCTACCGAGCCTTCGCAGCGACCCCGGCAGCGTGCGTGCGCGCTGCTATGACCTCGTCCTCAACGGCGTGGAGCTGCTCTCCGGCTCAATGCGTATTACCGATCCCGCCCTGCAGCAGACAATGTTCGAGGCGCTCGGGATGGGCGAGGAGGAGATCGAGGCGAAGTTCGGCTTCCTCGTTGAGGCGTACAAGTACGGCGCTCCGCCGCACGGCGGGGCCGCGATGGGGCTCGACCGCCTCGCGATGCTCCTCACCGGCGCGGAGTCGCTGCGCGATGTCGTCGCCTTCCCCAAGGTGCAAAACGCGAGCGAGCCGATGAGCGGCTGCCCCGCCCCCGCGGACGAGAGTGCCCTCTCCGAGCTGGGTCTTCGCCGGGAGGAGCGGCAGAGCGAGAAAAGAGAGTGAAAGCGCAAAAGGGGGCGAGGCGCGCTGCCGGGGGAGCGCGAGGGGACATACGAAAAGACCCACCCCCTCGGGGTGGGTCTTTGAGGAAAAGGGAGCGGCGGGGCGCGGGAGGGGGCGCTAACCTCGTCTTTCCTTGCGCGTCGGAGCGGCAGCTCGATGCGCCTGTCGGCGTGATGTGCGATTTTTATGAGACCGAGCTGCCGCTTTTCGCTTTTGGGGAGTGTTCATTTCCTCAAAGCCGCCGGAAATCCCCTCTCCTCCGGCTCATCTCCGGGTGACTGCGGAAAAGCGCCGCCCTCCCGATATTCCCGCGCAAGCGAAATGCCGCGGCGCGCTTCCCCGCGCGTGACAAGGCAGCGCAAAAATTCCGCAGGCGATTCTCCGGGGGCAGCCCGTGCAGGCGAGGAGCGTGTCCGAGAGGGCGGACGCTACCTGCGGCGGGAGCGCCCGCGCCGCGCCTCACGCGATTGCTCCGCACAAGTTCTCACCTATTTTCTGTTTCGCGGGAATAGACGGCGACCCGCCCTCCCGAGGTGACCCATGCAGACCCCGATTTTCGACTTTCTGCGGCGCTTTGCCGCGCGCGACCCCGCGCGATTTTGTATGCCGGGGCACAAGGGGCGCGGAGCCCTTGGCATTGAGGCGCTGGATCTGACCGAGGTGGCGGGCGCCGATTGCCTCTCGCGCGCGAGCGGGATTATCGCCGAGAGCGAGGAGAACGCCTCGTCGCTCTTCGGCTGCCCAACGCTCTACTCGACCGAAGGGTCCTCGCACGCGCTGCGCGCGATGTGCGCGCTCGCGCTCGGCGACAAGCTCGCGCCGGGGAGAGAACGCCCGCGCATCGCGGTGATAGGGGAGCCGCACCGCTCTCTGCTTGACGCGGCGGTGCTGCTCGATTTCGCCCTCCTGCGCGCGCCCGCCTCCCATGAGAGTTTGCCGCGCTTCCTCACGGCGCTGCCCTCGCCGCCCGACGCGCTCTTTCTCACCACCCCCGATTATCGCGGGAGAATGCCGAATCTCCCGGCGATCGCGCGGGTCTGCCACGCGAGGGGGATCCCGCTGCTCGCCGACGGGGCGCACGCGGCGGCGCTGCGATTTCTGCCCGAGAGCCTCCACCCCATCGACCTCGGCGCCGATTTCTGCTGCGCCTCGGCGCACAAGACCCTCTCCGCCCTCACGCCCGGCGCCTACCTTCACCTCGCGCCGCGCCACGCGAGCCTTCGCGAGGCGGCGCGCGAGGCGCTCGCGCTCTTTGGCACGACCAGCCCCTCCTACCTCGTCCTCGCCTCGCTTGATCTTGCCAATCGCGAGATGCCGGCCCTGCGGGAAACTCTGCCTCCGCTTGCCGCGCGCCTTTCCGCCCTGCGGGAGGAGCTCACGGCGAGGGGCATTGCCTCCTCAGGGCAGGATCCTCTGCGCCTTGTCATTGAGGCGCGGCCACTCGGCTATGAGGGCGAGGCGCTCGCCGATTTTCTGCGCGAGCGCGGCGTTGAGCCGGACTTTGCTGACCGCGGCGCCGTCGTGCTGATGGCGACCCCGCACAACCGCTCGGAGGATTTCGCGCGGCTGCGCGAAGCGCTCCTTTCTCTACCGCGCCGCGATCCGCTGCCCCCGCCCCCGCCGCTGCCTTCGCCCGCCCTCGCGGTTCTCACGCCGCGCGAGGCGTATTTTGCCCCGCGAGAGGTTCTCCCGCTCGCGCGGTGCGCCGGGCGCGTCCTCGCGCGCGCGAGCGCCGCCTGCCCTCCCGCGACCCCGCTACTCTTCCCCGGCGAGCGCATCTCCCCCGCCGCTCTCCCGCGCCTTGCCTACGAGCGCATAGAGGAATGCAGCGTGGTAAAAGAATAACCCCCCTCGCTTTGCGAGGGGGGTTTGCTGTATTTCTCTTTTTCCCCGGAATGAGGCGCCCTATCCCCCGCCCTCGCGCTCTTTCTCGGTTAGAGTGCGGTTCATGCTGCCGGTGACGTAGCCCTCGAGGTCGAGCGTGACGTAGGCGAAGCCGAGCGCGCGCAGATATGCCGCCGCGCGAGAGCGTGAGGCAGGGTCGGAAAGGCGCGGGATGTCCTGCGGCAGCAGTTCCACGCGCGCGAGGTCGCCGTGGACGCGCACGCGGCACTGCGAAAAGCCCTCGGCGCGCAAAAAATCCTCGGCGCGCTCGACCATGGATAGGCGCTCGCGCGTAATCGGCTCGCCATAGGCGAAGCGCGAGGCAAGGCAAGCGGCGGAGGGTTTCTCGGCGCTCGGCAGCCCGAGCTGCCGCGAGAGCGCGCGTACGTCCGCCTTTGTAAAGCCCGCCTCGCGAAGCGGCGATCGCACCCCGAGCTCCGCTATCGCGCGAAGCCCGGGGCGATAATCGCGAAGGTCATCGAGGTTGGACCCTTCGATGACGGTAGCAATATTTTTCGCGTGAGCGAGCTGCAGGATTTTCGTGAACAGGTCTTTTTTACAGAGATAGCACCGATTCGGCGGGTTCTCGCAAAATCCCGGGATGTCCAGCTCATCGGACTCAAGCTCGAACTGCGCAATGCCCTCGCGATGGCAAAAAGCTGCCGCCTCCTCGCGCTCCCGCGCGGGGAAGGAACAAGACAAAGCGGTAACGGCGATCGCGCGCTCTGCGAGCAGGTCGTGCGCCATTTTCAAAAGCAGCGTTGAGTCGACACCGCCCGAGAACGCGACCGCGACGCTCCCGCAGGAGCGCAAAATTTCCTCCAGCGCGGATTTCTTTTGCGCGAGGTTCTCGTTCATCATTATTTCACCGAAATAGAAAATTTCCGAAAATCGTTTGTGCTGCGGCTCAGTAAATGAGCATCATCGCCCCTTTACAGTATAATTCACGAATAGTTACAATATTTTCTCTCAAACCCTCTTGACAGGTGCAGGCCAACTCTACGATAAGCGAAAAATCGCGTGATTCATTGGATAACATTTACGATAGGTTCATATTTTCTCGATATACTCCCGCACAATGTTTTCCGCCTCGGAAAGCGACAGGTTGTTCTCCCGCGCGGCGCGCGAAAGGTCCTCATACTCTACTTTTCGCCGCACGACACCGAGCGCGGGATCGGAGGAAATTTTGACGCGCACCTCGCCGAGAGGCGTCGCGACAGTCTCGACGCGGCGCGCGAGCGTATAGCGCGTAAAAGATCGCTCGCGCACGCCGAGCGTCGGCGTTTCGCGCAAGAAGACAGCGCGCAGCCGCGCCCTCTCGCTCGCGTCGTCTTGGCAGAGCGCGGTCAGAAGAACGCCGGGGCGCGACTTTTTCATTCCGATCGGCGTGGTATAGACATCGAGCGCGCCCTCCTCAAAAAGACGCTCCGCGGCGTGCGAAATCTGCTCGGGCGTCGCGTCATCGAGGTTGCAGGAGAGTTCACAGATCTGCTCGATGGTCTCGCCACAGTTCAAATCAGGCCTCCCTTCCCCCCATTTTGAACCGAGGATCGCGCGCACGCAGTTGGCGCGAGGGAAGTCCCGTTTTCCCATTCCGTACCCAACGCCGGAGGGGACAATCGGCGGCATTTCGCCGAAGGATGTCACACTTTTTCGCAAAAGTGCGGCGCCGGTCGGGGTGCACATCTCCCCCTCAAGCTCGCCCGCGTAAATGGGTATCCCACGCAGAAGCAGGGTAGTCGCCGGGGCGGGAACCGGCAGAGTGCCGTGCGCGCAGGCGACGCTGCCGCTGCCGACGCGCACCGGGGAGCAGATCACCTCATCCGGCGAGAGCAGTCGCAGCGCCCAGAGAACCGCCGTAATATCGGTAAGCGCGTCAAGCGCGCCGACCTCGTGAAAATGCACCTCCTCGACCGGCTGCCCATGCACCTCGCTCTCGGCCCGCGCAAGGGCGCGGTAGACCTCGCGCACATCCTCTTTGACCTCGCCCGGGGCGCGCATCGACGAAATCCACTCCTCCACGCGCGAGGGCGAGGCGTGCACGTGCACGTGCACGTGCACGTGCGTGTGCGCGTGGTTGTGCGAATTTGTGACATTCTCACTTGTCACTTTTTCGCTCACGCCCAATTGAGCGTCTCCCGCCGATGGGGTGGTTTCGCCGGGATTTTGCTGCGCGCACTCCTCGTGCGTGTGTGCGCAGCGATGTTCATTTTCCCCGGAGTGCCCGGGAGAAGTAACGCTTGCAGGCGTGGCGATATTCTCGCTTTGCGTGTGCGAATGACTGTGCTCGCGCGGCGCTTCGCCCTCCTGCTCACCGCCAACACGGACGACAAAGCGGCTCCCGACGATGCCGCAGCGCTCCGCGCGCTCAAGCGAAACGGAAACGCCCGGCAGCCCGAGCGCGTTCAGTTTCGCGAGAAACTCGCCGCGGTCGGGCAGCAGCTCAATTAGCGCCGCCGCGAGCATATCGCCAGCCGCGCCCATCCCGCAGTCAAGATAAAGAACCTTCATAAATCACAAAGAATGACGAAAGTCGAAAATTTTCGGCAATGATCTTTGCGGCGAAATATCGCCCCGATGAGCGTCGCAAGTTCGGCGGTGAGAGTGCCGCGCCCTTCACCGTTGCGGAGTGCTCTGTTCGGTAACCCTTATTGTAAAAATTTTCGTAAACTGTTCCCGCGTATCTATGCAACAGAATCTCTTATTTATTGGGTGAAGTCTTCGGATGATTGATTCTGCTCGCGAGGACAGCGGCGCCGAATCCGTTGTCGATGTTGACGACGCCGACGCCGGCGGCGCAGGAGGAGAGCATCGCGAGCAGAGGCGTTAATCCGCCGAGGTTCGCGCCGTAGCCGACGCTCGTCGGCAGGGCAATCACCGGGCAGGCGGCGATGCCGCCGATGACGCTGGCGAGCGCGCCCTCCATCCCGGCGGCCGCGATGATGACGCTCGCCTGCCGCAGATCCTCTATGTGCGCGAGCAGGCGGTGCAGCCCCGCGACACCGACATCGAAGAGCTCCCGCACCTCGTTGCCGCAGAAGCGCGCGGTCAGCGCCGCCTCGCGCGCGACCGGAATGTCGGAGGTTCCCGCCGTGGCGATGAGGATGGTTCCCGCTCCGTCGGGCTGCGGCAGGGAGCCGGTGTAGGCGGCGCGCGCGAGCGGGTCGTAGGTAATGGGTAGCGGCGGATCGCCCTCGCAAACCTCGCGCGCCGCCGTGGGGCAGAGTCGCGTCACGAGCACCCGCTCCTGCCCGGCGATCGCCATTTCATCGAGGATGCCGCGAATCTGCGCGGGCGTTTTGCCCTCGCCGTAAATCACCTCGGGCAGGCCCTGCCGCGCCGTGCGCGCGAGATCTATCTTCGCGTAGCCAAGATCGGCGCAGGACAATGCGCGCAGGCGCGCGAGCGCCTCGTCGGGGGGCAAGCTCCCGCTCTGCACCTCGCGCAGAATTTCGGCGGCAGGATCGCTATAATTTGGCATTTGTGATTTTTAGGTGAAAGGCTCGGAAATTTGAAGCGATGGCAATATTCACGGCGCGCCCGAGCGCGCACGAGTGAGTTCAACAATTCCTACTTTACAGATAGTATTATAGCAAACCGCGCGCGCGCTGTCAAATGAGACTTTGCCGCGCGCCCGCGCGGCGGCGGGGGATTACGCCGGTCGGAGGAGGATTTGCGGGCGGAAGAACGCCGTTTTGCCGCGCGAGCGCAATCTCCCCCAAGCTTCACTGCCGGAGATCGTTTCGCCGCTCCCTCATGCGCTTCGTCTATCGCAGAAGCCTGCCGCGCAGCTGCACTTTGCGCCCTCCCGTTTCCCCCTCGATACCGATGAGCGCGACGCGGCGCAGCTGCCCGCGCAAGTCTTCCCCCCGCGCGCCCTCCGTGGAGCGCTCTCCCCCTTCCATCACGGAAGCGGTCTTATCCGCTGCCGCGGCATCACCCGCCGCCTCCCCGCGCAAGGTTCCTCCCCCCGCGGCAGCGGCGGGCGGCGCGCCGTCCTCCTGCTCTACCGCAACGCCGATGTAGTTCGGCAGACGCCCGAAGAGCCGCCCATCCTCGCCGCGCGACTCGATGAGAAGCTCACCGGTCGGGTGAGAGCGTAGGAAATCCTCTAAAACCGCGCGCCGCCGCTCGGCGAGCAGGCGCGCGAGATGCGCCGCGCGAGCACGCTTCTCCCGCTCGGGAATCTGCCCCGGCATTGACGCGGCGGGCGTTCCCACGCGGGGCGAGTAGGGGAAAATGTGCGATGACAATAGCGATAGCTCGGGCGAGGCGAGAAAATCACAGCTCCTTTGAAATTCGCGCTCGCTCTCCCCGGGGAACCCGACGATAATATCGGCGGTCAGCGCGAGATCGGGCAGCGCCGCGCGGGCGAATAGCGCGTTTTCCCGCGCGCGCTCTGCGGTGTAGCGCCGCCGCATCCGCGCGAGCGTATCGCTGCAGCCGCTCTGCAGCGAGAGATGAAAGTGCGGCGCGAAATGCCGCAGTTTTTTTATTTTTGTGACAAATTCCACCGTCAGGCAGGCGGGGTCGAGCGAGGAGAGGCGCAACCGCGCAAGCCCGGGGGTTTCGTCCAGTTGCTCAAGCAGGGCAGGCAAACTCTCGTCGGGCAGATCTACCCCGTAGGATGACACCTCGATTCCGGTCAGGACAAGCTCGCGGTAACCGGCAGCGCAGAGATCGCGCGCCTCGGTAAGGACATCGCGCGCGGGTTTGGAGCGCACAGGCCCGCGCGCACGGGGGATAATGCAATAGGCGCAGCGCGCGTCGCAGCCGTCCTCGATTTTTAGAAACGCGCGGGTGCGCGCGAAGGAGGACGCGCGAATCGGCTCAAATCCCGCCCCCTCGAGCGGCTCCACCGCGAGGGTCGGCGCGCGAGAGTCTCCTTTCCCCTCGAGAATTTCCATCGCGCGCGAAATAACCGCGGAGACCTTATCGCGGTTGCCGCAGACAAAGGCGACGCCCGGGAGCGCAAGGGCTTTCTCCGGGCAGACCTGCGCCATGCAGCCGGTGACGAGAATCGCGCTGCCGGGGTTCTCGCGGGCGGCGCGGCGCACGGCCGCCCGGCACTTGCGCTCCGCCTCGCCCGTGACGGCGCAGGTGTTGACGATGACGAGGGCGGCGCCCGCCTCCCGTATCTCCACGCCGCGCGCGCGCAAGCCTTCGGCGATTGCCTCGCTCTCGTACTGATTGACCTTGCAGCCGAGCGTCAAAATCGAGGCGGAATAGGGGGAGTGCGGCATAAGAGAAGAAAAAATATTTGTATTCGGAATATGAAAATTTCTTTTTGACGGGTGCGGCAACGCGCGGCGCGCGGAGAGAGCTCGCCTAGCACAGTCCCCCGCCTCCCGCGCGAGAGCGCGCCCGCGGTAGAAATCGCCGGAGTTTCCCACCGCCACCGCGCCAACGCCCCCGCGCGAGAGCGCGCCCCCGGCGATCGTCCTCTCGCATTCTACCACAGACATCGCAGGATGTAAAGGTAGAGCGGAGCCGCCCGCCCTGGCGAGCGCACCAAAAACTCCCCGCGGCACGGCAGGGAGTTTCGCTACTCTTTCACTCCCCCCCTCGCCCGAACACATGCCGGCGCGCTTCCTCCCGCTCCCGCGCGCGATCGACAGCGCGCCTTATCTGCGCATAGGAGTAGAGCGAGCCGAGCGCGAGCACCGGCACACCGGTCCTCTCCCCCTCGCGATAGGCGGCGGCGACCGCCTCATCGCAGGAGGGGTACAGCTCGACCGGGATGCCGCGCGCGCGGAACATTTTGGAAAGATCCCGCGCAGGAAGGGCACGCGGGCTGTCCGGGCAAATGGGGTAAACCGCGAGGGCGATCTCGCTCATCTCCTCAACCATGCGGGCGGTGTCCTTGTCGGCGAGCATCCCCGCGACGAGCAGGATTTTCTCGCGGAAGAAGAGAAAGCGCGAGGTCTGCGCGGCGGCGCGCACGCCCTCCGGGTTATGCCCGCCGTCAAAGAAAAACTCCGGCCGGCGCGAGAGCGGTTCAAAGCGCCCCTTCCAGCGCGTGCGCGCAAGACCATCAAATAGGTCCTCGCGGCGAAGGGTCAGCCCGCGCTCGCGCAAAAAGAAGCTCGCCTCGATGACGGTCGCCGCGTTGTGCGGCTGATAAACTCCGAGCAGCGGGACGAAAAAGCCGCGGTAGGGCAGGTAATGGAAGGCGAGCCCTCCCGCCATCGGGTGCACGCCCGCAACTTTTTCGTGCGCAACGCGCGCGTACGGGCAGCCTAGCTGCGCCGCGCGGGAGGCAATCACCTCCTCCGCGCCGCCGGGAGCGCCTCCGTAGACGACCGGGCAGCCGGGCTTGATGATGCCCGCCTTCTCGTGGGCGATTTTCTCGATGGTGTCTCCGAGATATTCGGTGTGGTCGAGCGAGATGCCGGTGATGATGCTGAGAAGAGGCGACGCGATGACGTTCGTTGAATCGAGGCGGCCGCCCATCCCGCACTCCACGATAGCGACGTCGACCCGCTCGCGCGCGAAGAAGCGAAAGCCAATCGCCGTAATCAGCTCAAACTCGGTGGGCGTGTCGTCCATTGCCTCGGCGTGCGGACGCACCTCCTCGGTCGTGCGCGAGAGATCGGCGCGCGAGATACTAACCCCGTTGAGGCGAATGCGCTCGGTGAAGTCCGTGAGGTAAGGCGAGGTGAAAGTCCCGACGCGGTAGCCCGCGTGCAGCAGTACCGCCTCAAGCATCGCGCAGACCGACCCCTTGCCGTTCGTCCCGGCGACGTGGATAACGCGAAGACCTCGCTCAGGATTGCCAAGGCGCGATAGCAGCTCGGTAATGCGCGCTAGACCCGGGCGGCTGCCCTTCCACGAGGTCGAGTGAATGTAGTCGAGCGCCTCTTCGTATGTCATCAATTTGATCTAAAATCGGGTTTTCGACAGTTACAATTGAATATATGCCCCACAAACCGCAGAAATAAGGC
>CAZYCC010000039.1:0-8167 GCA_964645985.1 uncultured Lachnospiraceae bacterium
GAGGGCGTGACGCTCTCGGAATTGTAACATTTTTGTAAACATCCCCTTTTCCCGCGAAAATTTTCGCGGGGGAGCTTGCGCGGGAGGGGATTTCGTGGTACAATTGCCTTTGCCTGCGACCTTCGGGAGGGGAGGCGCGGCGAAGGGCGGTCCACTGCGCGTCCGCAAGAACGCCCGGATCATTCGGATTTTCCCGGCATAGGAGGTCTGCCAATGGACTTACTCAAGGTGTTTAACGAGCAGCAAATGAAAGCGGAGCCGCCCGCCGTTCGCGTCGGCGACACCGTGCGCGTCTCCAACCGCATCAAAGAAGGCACGCGCGAGCGCATTCAGATTTTCGAGGGGACGGTCATCGCCAAGCGCGGGGGCGGCGCGGGCGAAACCTTCACCGTGCGGCGCGTCTCCTACGGCGTCGGCACAGAAAAAACCTTCCCGCTGCACTCTCCGAACGTCGTCAAGGTCGATGTCGTGCGCTCGGGAAAGGCGCGGCGCGCGAAGCTCTACTACCTGCGCGACAAGGTCGGCAAGGAAGCCAAGCTCAAGGAAATTCTGTAGCGAGGCCGCCTTTGCGCGGGGCGGAACTACCAAGGCACCGCGATATTCTCTTTCTTTTGTGAGAGGGTTCGCCGTATTCTTTTGTATCATCTACCGAAAAGAGGTGTTGCGATTATGAAAGAGGGGATTCACCCGAAGTATGAGGAGGTCACCATCCGCTGCGCTTGCGGGGCGGAGGTCAAGACCCACGGCACCGCCGGCGACCGCAAGGTCGAGGTCTGCGCGCGCTGCCACCCCTTCTTCACCGGCAAGCAGAAGTTCGTCGACTCGGGCGGGAAGCTGGACAAGTTCAACCGCCGCCGCGAGGCCGCCGAGCGGCTGCGCGCGGCCTCCGGGCAAAAGTGAGAAAGGGCGCCTCGGCGCCCTTTTTTCAACAGAAGGAGCTGGTAGATAGTGGCTAGTGGCTAGTGAATGTACATTTTACTGCATTCATTGTAGTGATCTAATCACTAACCACTAACTAACCACTCTCCACTAATCACTAACCACTAACTGACCACTAACTAATCACTATCCACTAACCACTGACCACTATAACACTTTGCTTTCTTCGTTTGCGACGGTCGGCGGGCAGGTGCTCGTCATGTTCGCGCTGATGTTAGTGGGGCTGCTCTGCCGGCGGGCGCGCTTCCTTGACGAGGGCACGGTGCGGCACCTCGCGGACCTTGCGATGTATGTCGTGACGCCCTGCGTCATCGTGCAGTCTTTCGCCCGCCCGTTTGAGCGGCCGCTTTTGCGCGGATTTTTGGTGACGATAGCGGCGGCGGCGGGCATTATGGGCGTTTCGCTCGCGCTCGCCTATCTCTTTTTTCGGAAAACCACGGGGGAGCGCGAGCGGCGGCGGCGGGTGCTGCGCTTCGGCGTCGTCTTCTCAAACTGCGGCTATATGGCGATCCCGCTCGTGCAGGCGCTGCTCGGCGAGGAGGGGGTGTTCTACGCCGCCGCGTATCAGGCGGTCTTCAACACGGTCGTTTGGACGGTCGGGGTGTGGATGGTGACCGGCGGGCGCGGGGAGGACGGCGCGCGCGTGAAACTGCGCACAATTTTTCTCCACCCCGCTATATTGTCGGTCGCCGTGGGGATGGTCCTTTTCCTTTTTTCGGTAGATTTGCCGAGCGTCCTCGCGCGTCCGGTCGGCTATCTCGCCGCGCTCAATACGCCCATTCCGATGCTGATTATCGGCTATTACTTAGCCGATCTTCGCCCTCGCGACCTCTTTTCCCACGCGGATGAGTGGGGCATGGTGGCGCTGCGCCTGCTCGCCGTGCCGCTGCTCGCGCTTGCGGCGCTGCGCGCGCTCGGCGTGCGCGGCAGCGTCCTTGTGACGCTCGTTCTCTGCGCCGCCTCGCCTGTCGCGACGATCTCCACGATGTTTCAGGCGAAATTCGCGGGCGACCCCGTGCTCTCATCGCGCACGGTTTCCCTCTCGACCCTGCTCTCGCTCCTCACCCTGACCGCGATTGTCTCCCTCGCCATGCGCCTCGCGTGAGGCACGCCGAGGCAGCGCGGGAGCGATGAGCGGCGCGCGGCGGACCCCCGAAAAGAGGGCACCCCTCCCCTCATAACCCCGTTTTTCCCTATGCCGCTTCATTCTTCGCTGTCGATCTTTCGCCCGCTTGAGCGGGAGGATAGCCGCCCGGAGGCGGTGCTCGCCGCCGTCTTCCCGAAGGGAGAGGGGGCGCGCTCCGCCGAGGCGTCGCTCGAGGAGCTCTCGCGCCTGCTTGAAACGGCGGGCGGGCGAACTTTCGCCCGGGTCGTGCAGAGCAAGGACGCGCCCGACCGCGCGACCTATCTTGGCAGCGGCAAATTAGAGGAGATGCGCCGCACCTGCGAGCTGGGGGGCGTGTCGCTCGCCGTTTTCGACGCGGAGCTCTCGCCGACGGTGATTCGCAATATCGAGAGGGCGCTCGGGCAGGTGCGCGTCATCGACCGCACTATGCTCATTCTTGACATTTTCGCGCTGCACGCGCGCTCGCGCGAGGGCATGCTGCAGGTGGAGCTCGCGCAGCTCAAATATACCGCTCCGCGCCTTGCCGGGCGGGGCAAAGATCTCTCGCGCCTTGGCGGCGGCATCGGCACGCGCGGCCCCGGCGAGAGCAAGCTTGAAACTGACCGGCGGCACCTCTCGCGCCGCGAGGCGGCGCTCACGGCGGAGCTGGAAACGCTAACGCGCCAGCGCGCGACGAGGAGGCGGGCGCGCGAGCGGGCGGGGGTTTTCTCGGTGGCGATTGCCGGGTATACCAACGCCGGCAAAACGACGCTCTGCAACGCTCTGACCGGGGCGGGCCTTCTTGCCGAGGATAAGCTCTTCGCGACGCTTGACCCCGCGACAAGGCGGTATCGCCTACCGAGCGGGCGGGAGATTCTCCTCACGGACACGGTCGGGTTCATTCGCAACCTGCCCACCCGCCTTATCGACGCTTTCCGCTCAACGCTCGAGGAGGTCTCGCTTGCCGACGCGGTCCTGCTCCTTCTTGACGCGTCGGATGAGGAGTGCGAGGCGCAGCTCGCGGTGACGCGAGAGCTGCTCGCCGAGCTCGGGGCGGGCGACAAGCCGACGGTCATCGCTCTCAATAAGTGCGATCTGCGCGGGGCAATGCTCTTGCCGCGCGCCCCCGGCGCGCGCGAGGCGATCGTCTGCATTTCGGCAAAGACCGGGCAGGGCCTGCCGGAGCTCATAGAGGTTCTCGAGCGGCTTTCTCGCGAGGATCGCCGGGAGGCGGCGCTCTTTTTCCCGAGCGAGAAGCTAGGCCTACTTAATGACCTCTTCGAGGCGGGCAGCGTCCTCGAGGTGCGCTACGAGCCGTCCGGCGCGCGCGTGCGCGCCTCCCTCGACGCGCCCTCGCGCGGCAGGCTGCGCGAATACCTCGTGGAATAAATAGTGGTTAGTGGAAAGTGGAAAGTGGTTAGTGATTCGTGGTGAGAACACTGCAGGGAATGCGGCGAAACGTTCACTCTCTATTCACAAAATATTACTTCGTAATTAGTGAAAAGTGGTTAGAATACGACAACGAACGTGGGGAAGCGTTTACTCTCTATCCACTATCCACTATCCATTACTGAGCGGGCGAGATGGGTTTACGGCGGTGGACGACGCGGTCACGACGCTCGCGGGGGAGGGCAGCGGCTTTTTTGAGGACAGGCGCTCGCGCTTTTTCGCGCACGCCTCGCCTATTGAGAGCGAGAGCGACGCGCTCGCCTTTTTCGCGCGTGTGCGCGCACGCTACCCCGGCGCGCGCCATGTCGCCTTTGCCTATCGCCTAAGCGAAACGGCGGGGGTGCGCTATTCGGATGACGGCGAGCCGCAGGGGGCGGCGGGGCTGCCCCTGCTCGAGGCGCTGCGCGCGCGGGATCTCACGCGCGCGGCGGTCGCGGTGGCGCGGTTTTTCGGAGGGGTGCTGCTCGGGCGCGGCGGGCTTGTCCGCGCGTACGGCGCGGCGGCGGGGGCGTCGCTCGAGGACGCGGGAAGGGTCACATATCGCCTTTCGCGCGAGATCTGCCTCACCCTGCCTTACGCGCTCTATGGGCGCGTGGAGGCGCTGTGCGCGGGGGTGACGCATATCGTGGAAGAGAGCTCGTTTGGCGAGGAGGTCTCGCTGCGGTTGCTCCTGCCCGAGCGCGACGCGCTCGCCTTCTGCGCGGCAGTGCGCGAGCTCTCGGCGGGGAGAGTGAATCCCCTCCCCGGCGCGGCAAAGTATGCCCCCTTCCCCGAGGCGGACGCGGAAAAGTAGCGGTTCCCCCGCGAGGGCGCGGGCGCGGGCAAAACCGCCTCGCGCGAGGATGGGCGCGGAAAAATAACATCTCTCCTTTGCCCCGCTTCCCGGCGATACCCCCTCCCGCGCTCGTTCCCGTTGTTTGTACCGGGAGGCGGCTTCTCTTCCTTCGGCGAAAGAGTACTTTCTCGCGGCAAGTGTAAATAATGTAGATATAAATCCCCCTCGCGGGGTTCGGGCGCGGGGGCGCACAATGGAGGGCGGCGTGGGCGCGCGGGCAAACCGCCTCGCCGAATGTGGGGGCGCAATCCCAAAAACCTAACCACCGCGTACATGATAAACGCAGTTTCGCGCGGGGACGAGGACGCGGCGCGCGGGTTTCTTCTCCTTTTTTATGGACACGGTAAAGAGCCGCCTGGAGCGGCGCGAGAGGGAGCTTTTGTCGCCGCGGGCGGCGCTCTCCGCCTGCACGCTCGGGCGCCGCGAGCCCGCCTCGCCGGATGACCTGCGCACCGAATTTCAGCGCGACCGCGACCGCATTCTCCATTCCAAGGCGTTTCGGCGGCTCTCGCACAAGACGCAGGTCTTTCTCTGCCCGGAGGACGACCACTACCGCACGCGCTTAACGCACACGCTCGAGGTGGCGCAGGTGGCGAGGACCATTGCGCGCGGTCTCTTCCTCAATGAGGACCTCACCGAGGCGGTGGCGCTCGGGCACGATCTCGGCCATACGCCCTTCGGGCACGCGGGAGAGCGCGTGCTGCGGCGGTGCTTCTCCCCCGACTTTGCCCACTACAAGCAGAGCCTGCGCGTCGTCGACCTCTTAGAGCGCCTGAACCTCACCTATGAAACGCGCGACGGTATTTTGCGCCACGCGGGAGAGGACCGCGCGGGCACTCTCGAGGGGCAGGTGGTCAAGCTCGCCGACCGCATCGCCTATATTAACCACGACATCGACGACGCGCTGCGCGCCGGGGTCATTGCGAGCGGGGACCTGCCACGCGGCCCCGCGCGAGTTCTCGGGGAAACGCACGGGCAGCGCATCGAGACGATGGTGCGCAGCGTCATTGCGGCGGGGACGGAGGGGGGCGAGGTGAAAATGGAGCGGGAGATTTCCGAGGCGAGCGAGGAGCTGCGCGCCTTTCTTTTCGAGAGCGTCTACACCAATCCCGCGGCAAAGGGCGAGGAGGCGAAGGCCGAGGCGATGCTCGAGCAGCTCTACGACTATTTCGCCGCCCACCCCGAGAGAATCCCCCCGTGGGGGGGCGAGGAGGCGCGCGGCGTGCGCGATCCCGCGCGGAAAGGGGGGGACGGCAGGGAGCGCAGTTCCGCGCGGCAGGAGCGCGACCGGGGAGGAGAGTGCGGCAGCCGCCTCTCGCCGGCAGAGCGGGCGAGGATACTTGAAGTGGACTCTTTCACCGAGGAGGACACGCCCGCGCGGCGCGCCGCCGATTTTCTCTCCGGCATGACCGACCGCTACGCCATCACGCTCTACCGCAAGCTGTTCATTCCCGAGGTCTTCGTCGGCGGCGGCATCTACCCCGCCTCCCCGCAGAAGTAACCCGCGCGCGCGGCGGCACGGGCAACCCCCCGTATTGTTTCCCGGTCGGCACTCCCCCGGCGTTTCCCCGGAAGTTTTCTTCGGCGTTTCCCCCTGCCTCGCCGCAAAAATTCGCCTCTGCCGCGAGGCGGGGCGGCGCGCGCCCCGGGCGAGGGCGGGGTGTCGTGCGCCGCGTCGGTTATCCGTTAGAGCAGTGAGGGAAGGCGCAGCCCGCGCTCCCGAGAGGGTTCTCGCGGTCAGCACTCCTCACCCCCCGCGAGTAACCCGCGCCGCGCTCCCGTACTCTCCTGCGACCGCGCACGGGTGGGCGTGCGGCGGAGATATTTGTTCATCTTACGTTCATCTTATATTCTTATTCGAGGGGAACTTGAACGACCGTGATGTGGTAGAGGAGGTCAAGGCGAGGTGCGACATCGTCTCGCTCATCTCCGAGAGCGTCAAGCTGCGCAAAACCGGGGCGAATTACGTCGGCCTGTGCCCCTTTCACTCGGAGAAAACGCCCTCCTTCGTCGTTTTTCCGTCCACCTCGAACTTCTACTGCTTCGGCTGCGGGGCGGGCGGCGACGCGCTGAACTTCGTTATGCGCGAGGAGAACCTCAGCTTCCGCGAGGCGCTGGAGACCTTGGGCAAGCGCGTTGGGGTGGAGATCCCCCCCTATCGCGGGCGGGGGGAGGAGGGGGAATATGGCAATATCGACCGCGAGCGGCTGCTTTCGATGAACACCGCCGCCGCGCGCTTTTACCGCGATCGCCTCTTCGATGAGCGCACGCCCGAGGGGCTGCGCTACCTCACCGCGCGGGGCCTTGCGACCCCGATTATCCGCCGCTTTGGCATAGGGTACGCGCCGCCGGGCAGCTCTCCCTTGCGCGAGCACCTTCTTTCGCTCGGCTACACCGATGAGGAGATGGAGGCGGGGTGCCTTGCCGGCGAGGGCAGGGACAAGGTGACTGGCGAGCCTTACCACTTCGACTTTTTCCGCGCCCGGGTCATTTTCCCGATTTTCGACCTTTCGGGCGCGGTCATCGGCTTCGGCGGGCGCGCCTTGGGCGATGGCGAGCCGAAATATCTCAACAGCCGCGACACCGCCGTCTTCAAAAAGCGCCGTACGCTCTTCGCGCTCAACTTCGCGAAAAAGGTATGCGCGCAGCAGATAATTCTCTGCGAGGGGTATATGGATGTCATCGCGCTGCACCGCGCGGGCTTCAATAACGCCGTCGCGACCCTCGGCACGGCAATCACCCCCGACCACGCGCGGCTGATGGCGCGCTACACGAAGAGCGTCGTTATCTGCTACGACGCGGACGAGGCGGGGCAGCGCGCCGCCGACCGCGCCTTCCAAATCCTCGGGCAGGTCGGTCTTGACACCACCATTCTCAAAGTCGAGGGGGCGAAGGACCCGGACGAGTATTTGCGAAAAAACGGTGCGGATGCCTTTCAGGCGCTGCTCGGCGGGGCGCGATCGCGCTTTGATTTTCAGCTCGAGCGCACGCTCGCGGGGCACGATACCGCCGACCCGCAGGAGCGCGTCCGGCTCTCCTCGCAGCTCTCGCGCACCATCGCCGACTACCCCTCGGCGGTCGAGCGCGATGTTTACACCCGGCGCGCGGCAGAGGCGCTCGGCGTGCCGCCCGAGGCGCTCGCGCGCGATGTTGCGGCGGCGCGGCGCGGGGCGGGCAAAAAAGCCGAGCGCGAGCGCTTTCGCAGCTTTGAGCGGGAAATGCTCGGCTACGGCGAGCGCGTCAACCCCGACATCGCGCGAAATCCGGGGGGAGGCGCGGCGGAGGAGGCGGTGCTCGGGCTGCTGCTCCTGCGCCCCGAGTTCACCTCTACGGTGAAGGGCGAGGGCCTACTTACGCCGGACGATTTTGTCACCGATTTCGGGCGGAGGGCGTTTGCTTTCCTCATGGAGAACGGCGAGGGAGCGGAGGCGCTGCTCTCGCGCGACTTTTCAGCGGATGAGGTCGGGCGATTGACGCGCATGAAGGTGCGGCGAATGGCGCTCACCGAGAACGGCGAGGAGCAGCTGCGCGAGGGCGCGGCGGCTCTGCGCGCGGCAAGAGAGCGCGGGCAGTCGAGCGGGGAGGGGCCGGTCGAGGTAGAGGACGTCCTGCGCGCCATCGAGGCAAAGAGAAACAAGGGATAACGAAGGATAGAGTGCGCGGCCTGCCCGCGAGAAGGAGGAGTGAGAAATGAGCGACAAAGCGAAAAAGAACGAAAAGACCCCCGCCGCCGCGAGCGAGGCGGTCGCGCCGAGCGCGGAGAAAATCGCCCCCGAGGCGGCAAGCGAGGTCTCTCCCCCGGCGAAGCCCAAGCGGTCACATCACAAGAAGAAACCCGC
>CAZYCC010000039.1:8267-16418 GCA_964645985.1 uncultured Lachnospiraceae bacterium
CACAAGAAGAAACCCGCGCCCGAACCCGCGCCGTCCCCGGAGGAACCCGGCCCTACGGCGGAGGACACCGCGCCTGCGCCCGAAGTGACACCCGCGCCCGCGCCCGCGCCCGCCCCGGAGGAGAGCGCGCCGGTGCGCGAGGCGACGCAGGACGAGATGGACACGGCGACGGCGAACCTCGTCGCCAAGGGGGTAACGACCGGGCACCTATCTAGCGAGGAGATCGAGAGCGCGCTCGACGGCGTCGCCTACACCGAGGAGCAGTCCGAGAAGCTCTACGACACGCTCGAGGACAACAACATCCGCATCACGGGCGAGGGGGAGGCGGAGATCCCGGATCTGTCGCGGCAGGCGGCGAGCGAGGCGGAGCAGGTGGCGAGCGAGGCGGAGCGGCTCGGCTCGGGCGAGGAGATGGAGAAAATGCTCTCGCAAGAGGGCGTTTCCATCGACGACCCGGTGCGCATGTACCTGCGGGAGATCGGCAGCGTGCCGCTGCTGAAGGCGGAGGAGGAGCGGGAGCTGGCCAAGCGCGCGGGCGAGGGCGACATTGACGCGAAGAAAGCGCTTGAGGAGGCGAACCTGCGCCTCGTTGTCAGCATCGCCAAGCGCTACGTCGGGCGGGGTATGAGCTTCCTCGACCTCATTCAGGAGGGCAACCTCGGCCTCATTCGCGCGGTCGACAAATTCGACTACCGCAAGGGCTACCGCTTCTCGACCTACGCCACATGGTGGATTCGGCAGGCGATCACCCGCGCCATCGCCGATCAGGCGCGCACCATCCGCATCCCGGTGCACATGACCGAGACCATTCACAAGATTATGCGCGCGCAGCGGGTGCTCGTGCAGGATCTCGGGCGCGAGCCCACCGTGGAGGAGGTCGCGCACGAGGTGGAGATGCCCGCCGCGCGCGTGCAGGAGATCCTGAAAATCGCGCAGGACCCGGTCTCGCTCGAAACGCCGATCGGCGAGGAGGAGGACTCGCGCTTAGGGGACTTTGTCGAGGATCACGACGCGCCCTCGCCCGATGAGTCGGCGATCCGCGCGCTCATGCGGCGGCAGCTGATAAAGGCGCTCGACAGCCTCAACCCGCGCGAGCGGGACATCATCGAGCGGCGCTACGGTATCGGGCACTACACGCGCACCTACACCCTCGAGGAGGTCGGAAAGGTGCACGACATCACGCGCGAGCGCATTCGGCAAATCGAGCGCAAGGCGATGCGCAAGATCAAGGCGTCGGTGGCGGGCCATCGCCTCGAGGAGTTCCTCGACAGCGACACGTCCATCCATTGAAAAGAGTAGTAGATAGTGATGAGTGATGAGTGAAAAGCGTTTCGCGGAGAGGGCGGTTTCTATCCACTATCCACTAACCACTATCCACTCACTATCCACTGACCACTGACCACTATCCACTCCCTATCCGCTGCTCGCGAAAAAAGTGCAAATTTTTTGTCGCGGGAGCTTGACAGGCGGCTTTTTGTCGTGTATACTGCAAGCGGGGGATTCTCCCCCCGCGCGGCGGGTTTCTCCCGGCTCGTGGGTTTTTCCATTTTCCCTTCTCCTCCGGGAGTTCCCCGCGCGAAGGGGGTTTCCCCGCGCCCGAGGCGGCGGCGGACCTTGCTTTCGCTTTGCTGCCCCGCCATAGCCTCTCCCGCGCACTGCGTCATGAATCCGCGGCAGCTTGCCGCGCCGTTTTTCCTCCGCCGGAGGTTTCGTCTTATGAAGAAAAGATGTTTCGCGAGGGTCGCGGCGCTGCTGCTCTGCGCCGCGCTGCTGCTGCCGGCGCTGCTCTCCTGCGGGGGCAGCTTCCTCGTTTCCGACTCCACCGCGGCGAAGGCGATCACCGTGACGATCACCACCATTTGCGAGGAGGGGACGACCGAGGAAGCCATCGGCCTTGTGCAGAACGCGATAAACGATGTGACCGAGGCGCAGTTCAACACCCACGTCGTCCTGCGTATGCTGCCCGAGGAGCAGTTTGAGGAGTTTGTCCTCACCGCCTCCGAGCAGAACTACCTCAAAGGCATCGGCGCGATAGAAGAAGAGGAGCCGGACGAGGAGGACGGGGAGACTACCGACGAGGAAGCGGAAGACCTTGAGATTCAGACCGGCGAGGACGGCGAGCAGTTCTATGTGACGAGCAACGGCGACAAGCATGTGCTCGATGAGAACGGGCGCGGCCATGTCGTCTACCCCGAGGCGGGCGAGCAGCAGCTCGACATCGTCCTCATCCCCAATCTGACGGTGTACGATGAGCTAGTAAACGGCTACACCGAGGAGATGGAGGCGGAGAACGGCGACACGGTCACCGTGCAGACCCCCTACCTTGCCGAGCTCGGCACAGAGGAGATCCCCTTCGGCTCTCTGCTTGGCAAATATGTGCCGAACTACAACGTTTCGGTGCGCTACGCGCTCGGGTTGACCAAGCACACCTACGCTATCCCGAACAACACCTATCACGGCGACTACCGCTATCTGCTTGTTAACAAAGACCTCTTCGACAAATATCAGTACGATATAAACGTCGTCTCCGGCATGGCGGACCTGCTGCCCTTCCTGCAGGACATCGCGGCGGCGGGAGAGCCGGTGCAGCCGATTGCCCACTACGCGGGCTATCACTGGATGTCCTTCCTCGGGGAGGACTCGGTCGTGTCCATGGCCGTCGCCAACTCCTACATCACCGATATTGTCAACTACCCCGCGCCGATTTTCGATTCGAGCGTCTACCGCAGCGAGCTCTCTGTGCTGCGGGATCTGCGCAATATGGGCTACAGCTGGTCGGAGGATGAGTATTACGACCCGGAGCAGCTCGAACCCTTCGGCGTCACCGCCCTGCGCGGAGACCCGACCATCCCGGAGAAATACGAGGACGAGTATTACGTCGTCACGGCAGAGAAGCCTCAGATCACAAGCGAGATGTACGACGGGATGTACGGCATCAGCTCGTCCTGCGCCTATCCCGCGCGCGCGATGGAAGTGCTGACCCTCTTCAGCACGAACGCCGAGATGGCCAACCTCCTCGCCTACGGCGTGGAGGGCCCGCACTACGACCTCTCGCCCGACGGCATCGTCACCAACCGCAGCGCCGATTACCGCATTAACCCTCGCTACGCCGGAAACAACTTCCTCCTCCGGCAAAACGACGAGATGAGCGAGACAGAGCTCAAATACTCGGCAAATAACTGGGAGCTTGCCAAGACGCAGAACCGCGACCTCGTGCTCAACTTCTTCTGCGGCTTTCAGGTCTACGGCGATGAGATCATTCAGCAGCAGCTCGCCGATATGGACGCGCTCAGCCGCAGTATCACCGCCCGCGTTGATGAGTACGATGAGGCGAGCGGCATGAGCTACGATGAGTATCTGCGCTCGCTCGGCGATGAGATACGCTCCTCCCCCGAGTACACGGTCGTCTCCAAGGTCGTCGCCGGCAGTAGTAGCCCGAGCGACAACTCCCCCTTCCAGCAGTTCAACCGCTTCTTCCTCGCAAGATATATGCGCGAGGAGTGACGGGAACCCCCCTCTAAAAAGGGCGCCGCAAGGCGCCCTTTTTTGCGCGGGCGCGCGGGAGGGGCGCGAGGGGTGCGTACTCTCCTCGGGGATCCGCTCCCGTGAGGTGGAGGGTAGGCGCGCGCTTTCCTCGGGCGGGGTGTTCCCCTCGCGAGATGGTGGGCGCGCGTGTGGCGGGCGCGGGGGCGCGAGGCGATCCCGCGAAATCGGCGTGTGCCATTCCCCCGTGGGGGGGGTGCAGGCGAACCTGTCCCCGGCGGAGGCGGGCAAAAGACGAGCGGGCGCGGGAGAGGAATAAGTCGGGCGAAGCCCGGGGCAAACCCGCTCCGCTACCGGGCAAAATCGAGGAGAACCCCCTCACCTGGGGCAGTTCGCCCGGCGGCGCGGGGAGAACCGCGCGTATCCTCCGCGCAATTTGTCGAGTGCGGCACGGGGGTGCGCTTTCCGCGCGGGGGAGAGAGGAACGGAAAGGGGGCGCGTGCATTCCCGGGAGGAGGTGGAGCACGCTTTTTTTCGGCGTGGTGTTCCCTTTACAACGGAGAGCACGCCGCTCATGTGAGGGGAGAGGGGTCGGCAGGCGCGGCGCGGGCGAAAGAGGAGCGGGGGGGCGCGGGGGCGCTCCCCTTGCAATGGGGGGCGCGGTATGGTATACTTTTGTTGTGAAATTCTCCTGCGCGCGAGGGGGACGGGCTCGCGGGAGGCGGCATAGGGCGGGCGGAATGCGATGGCGCGCGGCGGTGGAGCGGTGAGCAGGAATCGGCGAGGAGAATCTCCCGTGGGAGCGGGCGCGAGGGCGCGGGGAGAAGTGTCGGGAGCGGGCGCGCGCGGCGCCGCCGGGGACCCCCGGGCCGCCGCGACCGCCCCCCGCGCGCGCAGCGGCGCGCCGCTCCCACCGCCCTACAATGCGCCCCCGCGCGAGATGCCTCCCCCGCGCGGGCAGTCCTACGGGACGGTGCCGCGCGAGATGTTGCCGCGAGCGGGGGCAGCGCGCGGGAGCGCTCCCGGGGGGCAGAATCGCCCGGCGCAGCAACCGAGCCGGCAAAGCCGGCAGAGTCGGCAAAATCGACAGCCCGAGCGGAGGGAGATGTCCCCCCCGCGCGCGGGCGCGGAGCGAATCGGGCAATATCCCGGGCAAAATCGCCCCGCCGGGCAGGGCCGGGGAGAACCCCCTCACCCGGGGCAGATTTCCCCCCTGCGCGGGCAGAGCTCCCCGCAGGCGAGAGGGGCAGCGGCAAATCCCGGAGCGGGGCGGCAGCCGCCGCGCTCCCCCGCGCCGGGGTTGCGGAGAGATATGCCGACGCGGCAGAGCGCGCCGCCGCGGCAGGGCGCGCGCGTTTCGCAAGGCCCGCAAAATCACATGACCTACCCGGACGGGCGCTCCGGGCAAAGCGAGCAAACCACGCGGGGGGAGCGGCGCGGTCAGCTCTCCCGGCAAAATCCGCCTCGGCAAACATCGACCCGGCAAAACCCACCCCGGCGGGAGCGCGGGGAGGGGCGCGGCGGGGGGGCGCGCGAGAGAAGACCGCAAAAGCCTCGCCGCGAGATGAAGTGGGAGGGGCCGGTGTCGCGCGTGGTGTACGCCGGCTTCGCGGCGCTGCGCCGCCGCTACGGCAGCTTCGGCGCGGGCGCGGCGATGGTGCTCGCCGCGGTTATTCTCATCGGGGGGCTTGTTGTCGGGGCGACCTTCGGCTGCTTTGCCGCGAACACCATCCGCCGCAAGGACGTGAGCGTCAAGTATATCACCGGCAGCATCAAGATGGCCGATGAGGATGGGGACGGCGTCGAGGAGGAGACGCGCACCGAGAAAACGGCGACGCTGCCGCCCGAGCAGCTCTTCCTTGCGGGGGGCGAAATTTACATTTGCCTCACCGACCTCAACCGCCGCCTTAACCTCGGGATGCGCGCGGTCGGGGATGGCGGGGGTCTGCGCGTCACGCTCGAGAACGGGAGCTCGGCAGTCTTCCGGGACGGCGGGACCGGGGTCGCAATCGACGATTCCCCGCTCGTCGCGCTGGGCAATCCCGCAATTATTGACAATCGCAAGCTCTATCTGCCGCTCTCTTTTGTACAAAGATACACAAGCGGCGTGAATATTTCCTATGACCGCGAGGAGAACCTGCTGACGGTCGAGCGCCCGATCGACCGCGAGGCAACCGCCGCTCTCGCCGAGACGAAACCGCTCGCCGACGAGCCGGTCTACGAGCCGTTCGCCTTCACCGTGATGCCCCCCGCGCCGCTCTCGCCGGTAGCTCCCCCGGGCTAAGCGGGAGCGGAGGCGCGGCGGCGACCCTTGTGCTCGACCTTTTCGCGCGGGAAACGCGATGCCTCGTCTCTGCCGTGAGTAAGGCGGGCGGGATCACGCCGCGCGCGCCGAGCGGCAATTTCACCGGGAAGAGCACGGCGGACGCGAGCTCGCGGGATTTGCCCGAGCGACAACCCCGCGCGGAGCGCGCGAAGTTTTTCCTCGGTGAACGGAAGCGGGCAGACGGTACCGCGCCGGGTGTTACCTCGCGCGGGAGCAACTTCCCCGTGGGCAGAACGGCGCTTGCCCCGCGCCCCGCGCGCGGTGTTTTTCCCTCGGCGAATAGGACGGGCGCGATCGCGGCGGCGCGGCGGGAATAGCGCGCGCTCGCCCCTCGGAAATAAGGCGAGCGGAACCGCGCGAAATGGCGCCGTGCCTTGCTCCCCCGGGGAATAGGTGAGCGGCAACGGCGATCGCCCCTCGCGCAAAGCGCGCGGTGTTTTCTCGCGGGGGATGGGGCGCGGCGCGGCGATCGCGGGATTCGCGCGCAGAATGCGGGCGACCTCTCGCGCGGGGGAGCGCGGTTTTTCATTTTTGGGGGGCGGTTTTTGGTGACTTTATGAGCGATGACAGACAGAACGCGGCGCGAGGGGGGAGCGGCGCGCGCGGCGGGCTTTCGGAGAATCCTCGGAGCGCGCCACCGCAACGGCGCGCGGGTACGGGGGGAGGCTCTCCCGCGCCGCGCGCGGGAGGCGCGGCGGGGGCGCGCCCGACGGCGCGCAGGACGGCGGCGGAGCTGACATCATCGCGCGCGGGGAGCGCGCCGCGCGGGCGAGGGGAGAGGATCGGCGCGGCTTCGGCGAGGGGGACGAGCGGCGCGGCGGGGAGCGCGGGCGGGTACGCTCCCGCGAAAAACGCGGGCGGATTGCCGGGGAACCAAGGCGCAGGCAGCTCGCCCACAGGCAATCGCGGGGGCGGATCGCCGGGAAACAATCGCGCGGGCAATCGCGGCGGGGGATCGGTGGAGGCGGAGGAGGCGCGCGTGCGGCGAAATGTGCTCTTTGGCTGCGGCGCGGCGCTGCTGCTCTGCGCTCTTGCCGCTCTTCTTTTTTACGGGATTTTGCACAAGAGCGGCGGCGAGGTCGTTATTCCGCCTCCCGGCGAGGGGGGAGAGCTCCCGAGCGGGGGCGCAGCGGGCGAACTTCCGACGGGCGGGGGAGAACCCCCGGGAGATGACGCGCCCGCCGCGTCGAGCGGGGCCGCCGGAGGCTCTCCCGGCGGGGATTTGCCAAGCGAACCCGCGCCCGCGCCCGACGGAACGAGCTACGAGGAGCAGAACTTCCTTGTCGACCTCCATGAATATGAACAATATATGAACCCGGAGGACGAGGCGAACGAGTACCTGCTCCTCGTCAACGCGAGCCACCCGCTCTCCGAGGACGTTATGCCGGGCGACCTCACCCCCGTCTCGGCAACGCGGCAGGACGGGCGCGCCGCGCAGAGAATGCGGCGCACTGCCGCGATGGCCCTCGAGGCGCTCTTTCTTGAGGCAAAAGAGGAGGGCGTGCTCTACAACAACGGCGGAATTGTGCTCTCGGTGACGAGCGCCTACCGCTCGTACGGCGATCAGAGGAGCGTTTTCGAGGGGTATGTGAACGACGAGATGTCGAGCGCCCCGGGCATTTCGCGCGCGGAGGCGGAGGAAAAAGTCGTGCGCTACTCCTGCCGGCCCGGCACGAGCGAGCATCAGTCGGGCCTGTGCTGCGATATGCACAACTTCGCGTCGGCGAGCGTGTCGAACGGGATGCGCGAGGCGTTTGCCGAGTCGGCGGCCGGGCGGTGGCTCACCGAGAACGCCGCGCGCTTCGGCTTCGTGCTGCGCTTCCCGCCCGACAAGACCGATGTTACCGGCGTGGACTACGAGTCCTGGCACTTCCGCTTTGTCGGCCGCCGCCACGCCCTCGCGATGCGCGAGCAAAACCTTTGCCTTGAGGAATACGTCGCGGCGCTGGGTCTATCGTGAGCGGCATTCACAAAGCATCGGCGGGATTTATACATTTTGTGCAATCCTGCGGGGGATAGAGGGGGAAATTTTGGCAGGTTTGACCGGTTGACATTTGCGCCGGGAAGAAGTATACTACTCTTATCCTCCATAGAAGTGAAAAGATTCCTGTGTGAAATGGGGGAATCTTTTCAAAAAAGGATAGGGATGGGTGTGAAATGGCCTCCGGGGAGCGCTCCTGCGCTCCCCGGAGGGGCACCTCTCGCCCCCCGCCGCTTTGAGTGCGGCGAAGCGCGCGGCGGGTTTGCCTCGGAAAACTTCATACGGCCTGTTGGTCAAGCGGTTAAGACGTCGCCCTCTCACGGCGAAAACATGGGTTCGATTCCCGTACGGGTCACCAAAA
>CAZYCC010000040.1:0-14577 GCA_964645985.1 uncultured Lachnospiraceae bacterium
CGCAAAACTTCCCCGCCGCATCCGCGGCGGGGAGGTTTTTGACTGTATTCGGTCTGCCTAAATTTGCCCCTTGCGACACAAACCATATTCTGTTGCAGTCGCGCGGAAAAAGCGCCCTTATGCGAAATATGATACCACAACGCGAAACAGAAGTCAAGCATTTGGAGAATTTTTGAGTCAATCTCCGTCGTTGACGTTTAGTAGTAAGAAATCTTCAATTTGAGTACCTATGTTTTTGAACTACTTCATATCAAGATCTTCACAAACTCATCCGAAAAGATGCCGAGATCGGGTGAGTTTTTCATTTGTTCATAAATGCCGTTTTCAACAGAATATGGTTTCTGTTTCTTGCCTTATTTTGTTTGGCTCGGCGCTTGCGCCGCTGCTCGCGCCGTTCCATTGTCATCGCGCGGAGGGCAGCCGTAGGCCTGTAAGCCGTAAAGCCCGACCGGCGTGGCCGGTCGCTCCTCACGACCGGGAGAACCCGGTCAATTTACACCTTGGCCGGGCGCGTCGCTCGGCCATTCCCGCCGGTATGAGTTCCGGCAGAAAGGACGGTTTTGTATGACAAACCGTAAAAATTCCGCCCGCGCGCGCCTCGTGGCGAGCGCCCTCGCGATGCTGCTCTGCGTCGCGATGCTTGTCGGCACCACCTTCGCGTGGTTCTCGGACGAAGCAAAAACCGGTGAGACCACCATCACGGCGGGCAACCTCGATGTCGACATCGTGGACGATGGCGGGCAATCGCTCGAAGGGTTGCCCATTTTCGATGTGGATATGTCGAACTGGGAGCCGGGCATGATGGTCGAGAGCGTTCTCTTTCATGTGAAAAATAACGGCAGCCTCGCGCTCTGGTACGACCTGCGGCTCGAGAACGGCGCGGTGACCGGCGGCCAAAACCTCCTCGACGTTATCGGCGTAAAGGTTGTGAACAGCGAGGACGAGGCGGTCGCGGCGGCGCGCCCGGCGAACCCCGAGAGCGCGACCCTCGCCGAGCGGCGCGCTTACTGGGAGGCGATAGCAGGCGCGGCGGAGCAAACCTCCGGTGTCATTTTGCCGGAGGACTACACCGGAGAGCCGGTCGAGGGAGCGGCGAGCGGGCAGACCGCCGCGCTGCGGGTCGTTCTCTTCTGGAACCCGAGCGAAAGCACCTCTCTTAACACTGAGGATAACCCCGACAACGTCTATAACAGCAACAAGGGCGGGTCGAAACTCTCCGCCTCCTTCTCGCTCAACGTCTTCGCGACGCAAACCCCCGCCGAGAGCGACAGTTTCGGAAAAGAGTATGACGCGGACGTGCCCGGCGTGTACGATGAGTCTTGGTACGATGAGAGTGAAGAGAATGCGGGTACGCCCGAGAATCCTTACCTTCTCGATAACGCGCAAAAGCTCGCGGGCTTTGACCGACTGGTCAACGAGGAGGGTAAGGACTTTGAGGGCAAGGCGATCCAGTTAGCGGACGACATCGATCTTACCGGCTACGATTGGACACCGATCGGCGAGTACTCGGGGCGCCCCTTCCGCGGCAGCTTTGATGGGGCGGGTTACACGGTGAGCAACATCACAATGGACAGCAGTGCCGATGAGTACACTGGGTTTTTCGGCTATGTTGACAGCGCGAGCATCAAGGATCTCACCCTTGAAAATGTCAGCTTAGAGGGCGACTACTGCGTGGGCGGCCTTGTCGGGTTTATGTTCATCGGTGGCGGCGAGGATGTGACTATCTCAAACGTCACCGTCTCGGGAGAAATCCGTTCCTCAAGCTACGCCTCGGGCATCATCGGCGATATGCGCAGCTATTCGCAAGCGCACGAGGAAGGCAGCCTCACCATCGAGAACTGCACCAATAACGCGACAATTATCGCAGAAAATGCGAACGGGGCGAAATCTGCCGGTATCATCGGTCACATTCACGGGATTAACACGACTCTCACCAATTGCACCAACAACGGGGACATTATCGTGTCCACATCTCGGAGGTGTGACGTGGTGGTCGGCGGCATCGCTGGGTATGTCATGCGGACGACTGAGACAAAAATGGAAGGCTGCATGAACACCGGCGATATAACGGTTACTTCAACAGACCCTACCAAGTGCAACATCGGCGGCATCATCTCAACGGCGCACGAAGGGTCGTTTGAACTCACAAATGTGAAAAATAAAGGAAACGTCACGGTTACCGTAAACAAGGTGTCATCAGTCTTGGAGAGCACCTGCAAGGCCGCCGTTGCCGGAATCGTCGGCAGCACCTCACAGACGGTTAATGTTACCGACAGCGTGAACGAGGGCGACGTTACCCTCCACGACATCCAGCGCACGGCCGATCGTACCAACGGCGTCGGCGGCATCTTCGGGTTCAACGACGGCGCGCCGCAGACGATCACGCGCTGCTCGAACACCGGCAATATCTTCGGAGAGGGCGGCGAGAGAACCTTTGTCGGGCAGTTCGCTGGTTACCTCGCGAAGGGCAGCAACATCCTCACCATCGTCGACTGCGGCGACATCACCGCAGAAGAGGCTCTCGGCGGCAAGGTTCCTGAGGCGCAGGTCGTCATCACGAAAACGGAGGCGTGAGGGAAGGCGCACAGCTCACCCTCAAGCGGGAAGACCGCTTGCAACAATCAAAAACTCCCCCGCGTCCTCGCGGGGGAGTTTTTGTGTACGCCTCGTCTTTCGCGAGGGTCATCTGCGGCGCCGCCCCGCGGGCGCCGCGCGGCAATCTCCTCGATGCCGCGCGAAAACCCCCGCCGCGCGGCGGGGGTGCGTCATCGTTTCTATCGCGAACGCGATAGTTTTCGGGGGGACACAAACAAAGCGGGTACGCATACCGGCCCGCTCTGCGCTCGCGCCGAGTTACTCGGCGTAGACGCTGACCTGCTTTTTATCCTTCGCGTACCGCTCGAACTTGACTTTGCCGGGGACGAGCGCGAAGAGCGTGTCGTCGCGGCCGATGCCGACGTTCTTGCCGGGGTGGATATGCGTGCCGCGCTGGCGCACGAGGATGCTGCCCGCGCTCACCGACTGCCCGTCGGCGCGCTTAACGCCGAGGCGCTTCGACTCGCTGTCCCGGCCGTTCTTGGTCGAGCCCATGCCCTTTTTGTGGGCAAAAAATTGAAGGGAAATGCGAAACATAAGAGGATACCTCCGTTATTTTGGTCAAAAAAGTAGGAAAGCGCGCGGGGATTGCCCCCGAGGATAGAGCGCGGGTGAGGTCGGGCGTGGGTTTATCGCCCCTTCATACTCCTGCCGTCCCCCGAAGCGAACCCGCGCGGGTGAGGGTGGGCGGCGAATGGGCATTGTGGCGCGGCGAACCTCGCGCTCTCATCGCCCTCGCCGCAAGAACTTGGCCGCGCGGGCGACGATGCCCTCCCGCGCCCGCCGCTCCTGCCGGGTTTGCCGGGCAAGCTCCGCCGCGCGTCGCCGTGGGGTTCGCGGGGGGGGACGGCGACGCGCCGCCGCTTTGCTCGGGGTAGCGGTGCGGTTCTGCCGATTGTAACTTCTTCTCGGGCCCTATGTAAATTTTCCGTGAATTTACGGGACCTCACGTTCGGCGACGTCGAGATAGTCGAAATACTCCTCGAGCAGGTCGTTCAGCTGGAAAAAGTAGCCTTGGAAGAGCCCCGCGATGGCGTAGCGCTTGCGCTCGTCGAGCTCGCTTGGCGGAAGAATCTGCGGGCACTTGACCAAAAGGCGCGCCCCCGCCTCGTCGAGGGAGACCTCGACATCGGCGGCAAAGGAAATCTCAATCGTGTTGACAATGAGCATACTCATCGCCGACAGGGCGGCGCAGAGCACGTCCCCGCCCGCTTCGGCAAGACCTGTGTGCCCGTCCTCCTCGAAGCCAAAGTACAGCCCATTCTTCTTCAGAAAGGTGACCTTTGTCATAGAATCGCAGACTCACGCCTCGATTGATGTGATCTGCACCCGCGTGTAGGGCTGGCGATGCCCGAGCTTGCGCTTCTCGTTTTTCTTTGCCTTGTAACGAAAAACGGTGATTTTCTTGGCGCGCCCGTTTTTCACGACGCTCGCCTTGACGCGCGCGCCCTCTACGGTCGGCGCGCCGACGCGCAGCCCCTCGCCCTCGCCGACGGCGAGAACCCGGTCGAAGGTGACCTCGTCGCCCTCGCTCGCGGGCAAACGCTCGACGAAGATGACGTCGCCCTCGCTGACTTTGACTTGCTTTCCGCCGGTTTCGATGATCGCGTACACGAAAAGCCTCACTTTCCGCACGAATTTCGTGCCATAGACTCGCCGGGGCAGGCGGAAAAGGCGGGATCTCTCCGCTTTTCGCTTGAGCCCGACCCGCGCGGCAATATTCAGTATACCACAAAAAAAGAGGCGTGTCAAGAGGAGGGGAACTCTCAAACGCAGCGAAAGCGCCGCAATGTTTGTGCCCGCGCGAGGGAAGTTGTCTTTCCCTAACAAAACTTCCCCGGCGTACTCGCGCCGGGGAAGTTTTCACTTTTTCGTTTTGCGCCCGCCGCGAGCGCGCACCGCCTATCGCTTCTTTTTTTACGGCTTCACGGTACTTTTCGGCTTCGTTCCACTTACGCCGGGGAGGTTTGCACGCTGTTTATTTCTCCTCCCACGACATTTGCTCGCCGCGCGCGCGCACCGCCTCGTTGTATTTGCGCGCGAGGTATTTTTCGCGCAGAGAGTCGAAGTTTTCGTCGATTTTTTGCGCGTCGAGCGGCAGGCGCCGGATGATGTGGTAGCCCATCTCGCTCTCGATAATGCCGCTCGTCTGCCCGACTTTGAGTTTGCTCACCGCTTCCTCAAAGAATTCGTGCGTCTCGCCGCGCGTGAAGATGCGCGCGCCGTACGCGTCATCCCCCTCCTCGAGCGCGAGGCGCTCGAAGGCCGCATCGTCTAAATCTTGCGAGCGCGCGAGAAGATTCTCGGCGGCGGCGCGCCGCTCGGTGCGGTCATCGCCCTCGCCCTCGCTCACCTCAATAAAAATCTGCACCGCAGAGTAGAAGTTTTGCGCGATGTCCTCCTCGACCGTCGCGTCGGTCGAGTCGATAACGCCGTTTGACTCCTCGGTCATATAGTCGTACAACTTTTCGCGCAGCGTTTCCCACGCGAGGATGTTGTAGTAGGTTTCCTCTGTGAGGTGGCTGCCCGACATCGCCGCGCGGTAGGCGTCCTCGCTTGAAAAATCCCCCCGCGCGCTCTCCAGCGCCTCCTCAACCGCCGTTACCTCGTCCTTCGTGAGAGCGAGATCATACTCGCGCGCGAGGTCGATCACCGCGAAATACTCGCGCAGTGAGTCGCGCGCGAGGTCGCTCGCCGTCTTGCCGCCCGAGGAGTCCGCCTCCGAGAGGTCGTCCTCGTGCGAGCGCAGGAAATAGGCGTAGAGATCTTTCGGCACCTCGTACTCGCCGACCGCCGCGACCGTCTCGCGGCTGCCGTAGTCATAGTCGGTGCGCAAATACCCCGTGACGCGCTTCTCCCCGCAGGAGGGAAGGGAAAGGCAAAGGCAAAGGGCCATCGCCAGAGCCGCCGCTCCCTCTGCCCTCTTCACTTCTCGCCTCGCTTTTTCTTTGCGATAACGTAGAGGATGAATCCTCCCACGCCGAGGAGAAGGAGTGCGCCGATCACCGCGAGGATCACGACAAAGTAGGACGGCATCCCCTCGTCCGCCGCCTCCCCCTCGGAGGAGACGTCGGGGATGCTCGCGCCGCCGGTCTGCGTGTCGACCTGCACGCGGTCGTTGTTGTTTGTCTCGTAGTCGACCGTGCGCCCCTTCACGGCGAGGACGGTGTCGGATAAGAACTTGGTCAGCTCATCGTAGACGACATAGAACTGCCCCTGCCCGTCGAGCGTGTAGTAGGCGTGGCGTGAGTTATATAGGTAAAAGCGCAGCGTGTGCTCCTGATCTCGCACCGTGTGGATAGTGATGGTCACATCCGGCGCGCTCATATCGAGCCGCGAGAGCACTTCCTCCGGCACATCGAGCTGCACGCCGATGGTGATCAGCACCATATACAGCTGCTTGAAGTTGGTGGGGCCGTCGTCCTTGCTGTCGGTGGGGTCGGGCAGCGGGCCGCCGAGAGAATCGACGTCGACATTTGTAAGAACCTGTATCTCGCTGCCGTCCGCCGCGGTCGATGCCTTGCTCGTTAGGCGGAAGGTCTCCTTTACGCGCGGAACGCCCGCCGCGACATAGCTGTCGGAGACGGCGGTGGAGTCGACCGTCATATCCTTAACGGAATAGACCGACCCGAGATAAATCGACGCGTCGATGAACTTTTTCGCGTCCCACTCCATAAAGGGGACGGCGGAGGCGTCCGCCTCGACAATCGTGTCGAGCAGCGCGACATAGACATAGTATTTGCCGTCCTCGGTTCTCTCGCTGAAGAGCAGCTCCTGCGGCAAGTCCGACTTTGAAAAGGAGAGCACCATGTGCGGCATTGTCGCGGGGTCGGGCGGGGCGCTCACCGCCTCGCTCGCCGCCTCGCCCGATGTGAGGTCATCGTAATAGGCGGGGACGTGGATATTGTACTCGGCGAGCTGCGCCGCTGTAACGTTCTCGCCGTCCTTCGCGTGCAGGACAACGCGCGTGCCCTGAATGCCGCCGCGCAGGGTGTTGTAGAGCATCTCCATGTAGGTGGAGCTGGCGTTGTACTCGATGCCGTTCGGCAGGAAGACGTGGTTGTTCTTCGCCGTCTCGCTCTGGATGATTTCTCCCTCGCTGAGCGTGCGGATTTTGAGGAAGGAAACGCCCTCGTGGTAAATATCGAAGCGCTCGGGGACATAGTCCTTCTCGTCGAGCGGCAGGGTGAGCGCCGGGTTGAAGAGATCGTAGAGCGCAAGGTTGGCGCACATCCCGAGCGTCCCGCTGACGATATAAACGACCGGCCGCCGCTCGCCCTCGTGCGCGTACATCGCGTAATACCCCGCGCCGGTCGCCGTCTGATTGCCGACCGTAATGGTGTGGTGCTCGCCCTCTTTCGTCGTAATCTCGCAGACGGCGGGACTATCCTCCGGCGAGAGACCATAGTCGGAGAGGGCGATGTCCTCGCCGCGCGCCGCGCGCGAGCTGAAGGTCGCGCTGCCCATCGTGTAGACTATCGTCGTCCAAGTGGTGGTGTCATAGAGGGCATTGCGGTGGTCGCGGATAAAGAAGTCCTCGCCGTCCTCGTCGTAATAAAAGCCCCAGCTGCCGCTCTTGTTGGAGATAGTCAGCTCCGCCACCTCCTCGCGGGAGACGGTCGGCATCATACCGAGGAAGCCGCTCTCGGTGCGCGCCTCGCCCTCCTCCGGGACGAGCTCCTCCTTCTGCCCGGGCGTATCGGTGCTCTCCTTCACGAGCGGGCGGATGAGGGCGAAATACACCGGGATCATCGCGAGCGCGATCGCCGCGAGGACAAGGATAATTTTCGTCGTGCGCCCGGCGAGCCGCTTGCCCGAATCGGTCTTGCGCGTTTTTTCTGCCGCGCGCGCGCGCTCCTTCTCAGCGCGGCGGCGGTCGCGGCTGCTCTCGGTCCCGGTAAGATAGTTGCGGATCGCCGCGGCGTTCTTTGTGCGCCCCGCGCCGCCCTCCTCACCGGGTTCGGCGATGAGATCCTCGGCGAGTTTCCCGTCGGGGAGCCGCTCGCCGTGTTCCTCGGCGGCGCCGCCAGACCCGCCCGCGCGCGCTTTGCTGACCTCGCCGGAACGCTCACCTGCCCCCGCCCCGGGGGAGGGTTCGCGCGGGGAGGTCTCCTCCCGGTCGCTATCTTTTTTTGAGTAGTCTATTCGCATAACGCTCTCGTTTTTCCTTGCGCAAAATCCCCCGTTCTCCCGCACGCTCGCGCGTCGGGGCGGCGCTTAGAGATACCGCCTCTTGACGAATACCACCGTGCCAACGCCGAGGATGACGAGCGGGATCGCGACCGAGATGAGAATCATATTGCCGTTCGCCTCGCCCTCGGTGATGTCGAGCGCTTCGCCTGTGTACTCGCGGAAGCTGATGTTTGCGCTCTCCGTGTCGACATTGTCGACGACCATCGCGCGCAGCATCGAGTAAAGAATGTCCTTGTTGGCGTAGCCGCCGCGCAGGCGCGCGTCGGAAATGAAATCCGAACTGCCCCCCGCGAGGACATAGTTGTCGTATGCCTCACCTGTCGTCGAGTCCATAATCTGCTCGCTCATCGAGACGGCGAGCAGGGGTTTGCCGGCGGCGGAGACCGGCTCGCTCTCTCCCGTTAGACTTTGCGCGACGGCGCCGCCGGATGTTTCGAGGACGGGCGAGGCGAAGCGCGTCGTGTGCGTGTTGGCAGAAGAGAACTCAAGCAGCGTCAGCGTGGAGCTGTCCGAGACGACGGTCTTAGGGACCGTGTCGAGCGCGCGCACCGAGCTGTGCAGGGAGGCGCCCAGCTCCGTATCGGTGTGATAGGTGCAGGAGATGGTGCGCCCGTCGACCGAGAGGGAGGCGGCGTCGCTCTCGATAACGAGGTTGGAGTCGAACTTGATGCCCCAGTCGATGAGCAGGTCCTGCAGGTTCGGGAGATTGTCCTGATAGCGCGGGTCGACGAAGACCATCATATGCCCGAAGCGGTCGAGGAAGCTATCGAGCTTCTTCACCTCGTTGACCGGGTCGTTCACACCCCAGAGGTCTGTCTTCGGCGAATTGATGACAACGAGCCGCCCCTTCTCGGGGTCAAGGTCGGCGGTTTGCAGGTCGAGCTCCTCCACCGCGAAGCCAACGGTTTCGAGAAGTGAGCGAAATTCGCCGAGGTTCTCGGTGTCCTCGCCGTGCCCTGTGAGAAGGTAAGCGATAGCGTCCTTTGAGACGAGCGACATCAGCGTCACGGTGATTCGCCTTTCCCCCGAGAAGCCGATGACCTCGCCCGACTCGCTGTCGGTCGTTAGGAAGTTGTTCGGAGAGAGAATTTTGTACTGCCCGCCCGGCCCCTCAAAAACGATGTCGGTCGGCTCGAGGCGCGCGTTCTCGGCGTGGCGCAGATACTGCTTGACCCGCTCGGGGTGCAGGTCAGGGTTGACGAAGTCGACCTCGATAAAGTCAAACGCCGCCTCGTATTTCTTCGTGAGCTCATAGACCTCACGCAGGGTCTTGTCGGAGGACGAGCGCACGCGGTCCTCCTCCGACATAAAGACGATTTTCGCCTTATCCTCGCCGAAGCTGCTCTTCACCGTGTCGAGCAGGCTGTATGTCAGGGGCGAGATGTCGTAAATCTCATCGCGCGTCATATCGAGCGTCAGGTGGTAGTGGTCGACGAGCGCCGAAAAAATGACGTTCAGCCCGATCACCACCGCGATGACCGCCGCGGTCAGCGCGATCGACAGCGCCCCGAACTTGAACTTTTTCTTTTTGCTGTTCGATAGACTCGCCATAAGTTTCTGCCGTCAAAAGGAAGCCGGTTCTGCCGCTCGCTCGCGCGCCGCGCGCCCGCGGCTTTTGCGGGGAGCGGCGGGAGCCTCGCCGCTCAGCTCCAGCGGCGCCTCTCGAAAACGCGCACCGTGAGGAAAAGGAAGACGCCGCTCAGCGAAAGATAGTAGAGCAGCGCCGCCGGGTCGAAAATGCCGTAGGTGAAGTTGGAGAAGCGGTTGAGGATAGAGAACCAGTCGAGCACCGTGCGCAGAAAGGGAACGGTGATGTAGGAGTTAAAGACCGAGAGCATCATCAGCACGAGCAGCACCGCCATTGTGACGAGCGCGGCGATGATCTGATTTTCGGTGAGCGAGGAGATGAAGACACCTATCGCGATGCACGCCGCGCCGACGAGCAGCGCCGACAGCAGTGACCCCGCGATCACCGCGCCGGAGGGCGAGCCGTACGCCTGCAAAATGAGGAAGTTCAGCCCCGCGCCGGCAACGGCGATGGCGAAGACGGTGTACGCCGCTAAAAACTTCCCCATCACAACAGAGAGGAGCGACACGGGCGAGGTGAGGAGCAGGCGGTCGGTGCCCGCGCGCTTTTCCTCCGAGAAGGTCTTCATCGTCAAAATCGGGATGAGGAGGATGAACGCCATAATGAAATAGGTGAAGTAATTCTCCACCGAGCTGTTCACCCCCTGCTTGAGGGTATTAAACGAGAAGAGAAACCCGTTAGCCGAGAGGAAGATCGCAAGGAAGATATACCCGGTCGGCGTTGTGAAGTAGGAGCGGAGCTCCCGCTTGTATATGGCGGTCATTGCGCCCTCCTTCCCTTCATTTTGCGGTTATCGCGGCGGCGGGAGGGCTTGCCCTCGCTCTCGTCCACCACCGAGATGAAGATGTCCTCAAGGTCCATGCCCATCGTCTCCAGACCTATAATCGCGTACCCCTCGCGCGCCATGCGCGCGAAAAGAGGCTTGCGCACATCAACGCCCGGGGTCGTTTCGATATAGAAGCTGTAGCTGTCCATATCGCGCGCGCCGAGCCTGTCTACCCGCGCCACGCCCGGCAGCTCGTTTTTGAGGATCGCGTAGACCTCGCGTTCGGGGCCGCAAATCTTCACCTGTAATTTGCGGCTGCCGGCGACCGCTTTGGAGATTTCCTCTGTTTTTTCGTTCGCCACGATTTTTCCCTTGTCGATGATGAGAATGCGGTCGCAGACCGCCTGCACCTCCGGCAAAATGTGCGTGGAGAGGATGACTGTGTGGCTCTTTCCGAGCTCCCGAATGAGCTCCCGTATTTCGATAATCTGGCGCGGGTCAAGCCCGACGGTCGGCTCATCGAAAATCAGCACCTCCGGCCCCCCGACGAGCGCCTGCGCGATGCCCACCCGCTGCCGGTACCCCTTTGACAGGTTTCGGATCACACGCCCTCGCACATCGCTCACCCGCACGATTTCCATCACTTCATTGAGGTGCTCTTTGCGCGGCAGAGTGCAGGATCGCAGCTCGTAAATGAAGGAGAGGTATTCCTCGACCGTCATATCCAGGTAAAGCGGCGGCTGCTCGGGCAAAAACCCGATCTGCCGCTTCGCCGCGATCGGGTCATCGAGGATGTCCACCCCGCCGATCTCCGCGCGCCCCTCATCGCAGGAGAGGTACCCGCAGAGGATATTCATCGCGGTAGACTTCCCCGCGCCGTTTGGCCCGAGGAACCCGACGATCTCCCCGTCTTCCACCTCAAAGGAGACGTCGTCTAGCGCGCGCAGCGCGCCGTAGTTCTTCGTCAAATGCTCGATTTTAATCATTGCGGAGTAGGGAAGGGAAAAGAGCTCACGGCGGGGGCGGGGGAATGCTCCCGGGGAGCCTCGCGGGGCGAGATTTTGTGCGGCGCGCTCGCGATGCGCCGCCGCGCGGTGTATCGCCGTTTTTGTCCCGTGCTTTTGCCGCTTTTGCGGCTATCGCGGGTTTTCACCGCGCGCGGCCCCGCGGCGGTTATTTCAAGGGTTCGAAATCGGCGGCGCCGTGCTTGCAGAGCGGGCAGACAAAGTCGGGCGGCAGCTCCTCCCCCTCATAGACATAGCCGCAGATCTTGCAAACAAAGCCGCGCTTGCCCTCGGCGTTCGGTTTCGGCTTGACGTGCGAATGATAATAGGTGTAGGTCATCGTCGGAGCGCGCGAGAGGACGCGCGATTCGGTGACGCGGCAGAGAAAGCACCCGTGCGTGCCGAGGTCGATCACCCGCTCGACCTCGAGCGAGAGGACGGCGCTGCTGTGTTCGGTGAGGTAAGGGAGGCCATTCGCCGTGCGCGGTAGCGAGAGCCCCTCGAGCTTATCTACCGTGCGCCCGCTTTGGAAGCCGAAGCGCTCAAAGAGCGCGAAGGGCGCGTCCTCGGTGAGAGGGCAGACATTGCACTTGCCGGTTTTCTCGATAACGCCGTAGGAGTAGTTGTCCTTACTCACCGTCACCGCAACGAGGGTGGGGGCGCTTGTCACCTGGCAGACCGTGTTGCAGATCATCGCGTTCGCGCGCCGTCCGTCATCGCTTGTCAGGGCGTACAGCCCGTAGCCGATGGAGAAGAGCGCGGCGGGGTCGCAAGACGGGACCTCCCGCGCCTCCGGATACTCGCGCGTCAGCTCTTTCGCGAGCGCGTCAATTTGCGCGCGAGACTCCTCCGAGAGGGCGGAGCGCAGCGACACGGTAGGCTCGGCGAGCATAATATTCGGCAGGGGCGAGAGCGCCTCGCGCATGACTTTCGCCGCCTGCGGCGCCCAGCTGCCGTTCTCGATGAGCGCGACCGTGCGGTTGCGGTAGCCGTGCTCGATAAGGTGACTTAGGAAGGTGCGCATAAAGGGGAACACGCCCGCGTTGTAGGTCGTTGTCGCAAGGACAAGCTTGCGGTAGCGGAAGGCGTCCTCAAGCGCCTCCGCCATATCGCAGCGCGCGAGGTCGTGAATAGCGACTTTTGGGCAGCCTCCCGCGAAAAGTCGCTCGGCGAGCAGCTCGACCGCCTCGGCGGTGTGCCCGTAGACCGAGGTGTAGGCGATGGTGATACCGTCGCTCTCTGGCTCGTAGGACGACCAGGTGTTATATAGCGACAGAACGTGAGGAATCGTCTCTTTCAGCATGGGGCCGTGCAGCGGGCAGATGAGGGTAATCCTCGCCCCCGCGAGCTTTTTCAGCAGAGCCTGCACCTGCGCGCCGTACTTGCCGACGATACCGAAATAATACCGCCGCGCCTCGCAGTCCCACTCCTCCTCGGTATCGAGCGCGCCGAACTTGCCAAAGGCGTCCGCCGAGAAGAGCACCCCCTCACTCTCCTCGAGGGTCACGGTGACCTCCGGCCAGTGCACCATCGGCGCGGCAAAAAACCGCAGCGTGTGCGCCCCGAGCGGGAGCGTGTCTCCCTCTTTGAGGATGAGCCGACTCTCCTCGTACTCCTCGCCGAAGAAGGCGCGCATCATCGGGAACGCCTTCGCGCTCGCGGCGATGGTCGCCGTGGGGTAGGCGCGATGAAAGGCGGCGATACTTCCCGCGTGATCCGGCTCCATATGCTGGACAATGAGGTAGTCGGGCGCGCGCCCTCCCGCCGCCGCCGCGATGTTCGCGAGCCACTCATGGCAAAAGCGCGCGTCGACGCTGTCGAGGACGGCGGTCTTCTCATCGGCGAGGAAATAGGAGTTGTACGCCATCCCGTTTGGCACGGGGTACTGCCCCTCAAAAAGATCTGTCAAATGATCGTTTACGCCGACGTAAGTGATAAAAGCGGGAAGTGTCATGGGAAAACCTTTCATAAAGAGGAGGAACGAACGCGGAAAAAATGAGTGGCGCGAGCGCGCGGCTGCCGCGAAATGTGCGGGGGTGATCCTCGCGAAGGGTTCCTTCGAGGGGACGCGCGGGAGCAGGCGATGAATATCGCGGGGGCGGGGTGAGGACCGATCGCGAGGGAAATCCGCCCTATTTGCGGGAGAGGATTTCCCCTTTAGCGCTCGGAGAAGCAAATCGCGCGCTGTCTGAGGGGGAGGAGCTTTGCAGAAAGCCTCCCGCGATAAGGGAGAGTGCTGCCCTTTTCCCCGCAACAGGCGGCGGGCGCATTTCCCCGGGAGGGTTTCTTTCGCGGGAGTGTTTTCCCACGCGGGGCGCTACAGATCGGCGAGGAGCAGCTCCTCGGGGGCGGCGCGCGAGGTTTCGCCATCGCGCACCGCGCGCAGACGGTAGACCGAGCGGAACCCCGCCCGCGCGAGCGCGCGCAGCGCGAGGTGAACTCCTCCGCGCGCGTGCGCGCGCAGCTGCGCCGGGGTGTGCGCGTCGCTGCCGATGACCATTCTCGCACCGGCGCGCGCAAGAATTTCCAGCAAAAACGGTGCGGGGTAGGGGTCGGGCCGCCCGGAGCGCAGCACCGCGCCGGTGTTGACCTCAAAGAAGAGCGCGCGCTCTGAGTCCTCCATAAGGACGCGCCGAAGGCCATCGGCGGCGATGCGGCGATAGCCCTCGTCCTCGCGGAAAAACCGCTCGCCTATGTTGTATTTCGTCAGAATATCCAAATGCCCGACGACGCGCACGCAGTGTGCGGGGTAGCTCCGCTCCCGGCGCAGATTCTCCGCGACCTCGTCATAGTATGCGCGGGCGAGCGCGGCGGGGTCGCCGCCAAACGCCCCCCGCAGCCCCGCAGCAAACTCCGCGGGAGAGCTGTCGACGGCGAAAGGAAAAGCACCGGAGCGCAGCGTGTGCGCCGAGTGAATAATATAGTTGAAGGGAGATAGGTTAAGGCGCCGCTCTCCCGCCCCGGTCATCGTCGCCGCGTCCAGCTCCACCCCGAGCAAAATCTGCGGGGCGCGCGGGTTTCCCTCCGCTCGCCGCCGGAAGCTCGTTATTGTCTCGACATAGTCGCGCACGCGATCCCACGGCAGAGACCAGTCGTTTTCCCATGGCAGCGGCGAGTGCGCGCTGAACCCGAGCGACACATACCCCGCGCCGGCCCCCTCCGCCGCCATCACCCGCGCCGGCGCCTTTCCGTCGCAAAAGAGCGAATGCAAATGCAAATCGGCCGCGTACAACATAAAATCTCCAAGTAAAATATACCACACGAGAGGGGGGATGTCAAGGAGGGCGGGCGCGAGAGGAAGAGGCGCGCCCCTTCGATAAACCTCGCGGTACCGCGCGGGGTTCTTTTTCGCAAAGAGAGGGCATAGAGCCGCGGATGAGAAGACTTGACAAGCGGTAAAATCAGGTGTATAAATAAAGTGTATAATGAAA
>CAZYCC010000041.1:0-14264 GCA_964645985.1 uncultured Lachnospiraceae bacterium
CTTGCCGTGGTCGACGTGGGCAATGATGGCGATGTTGCGCAGGTCTTCTCGTTTAATTGTCATAGGGGCGATGTGCGAAAACGAAGGGGTTAAATTTTGCGGAAGAGGTTCTTTGCGGTCTCGGTTTTGCGGCGCTTCTTTCGCTCGATCTTGAGAATGGCGAGCACCGCGTCGACATCCTCCCGCCGCATCGCGAGAACAAACTCGGGGAAGCGCACGCTAGATGGCATCTCGGTGTTCATCGCGCACGAAACCTGCGGCAGCGCCATTACCCGGCGGATTTCGGCGCGCACGGCATCCTCGTCGTCGCGCTTATAGTTGTAGTAGGAGATGAGGCAGCCAAGCACCTCGTTTTTCAGCTCGGCGGCGATCGTCGGCGCGTAGGCCATCGCCCCGTGCTCCGCGATAAAGCGGCGTTTAAAGTCGTAAACCCGCACCGCGTCTCCAAGGTCGTTCGGTTTGTATTTTGTCGACCAGCCGCCCACCCGGTAATTGTAGACCACCTCGGGGATCATCACGATTTTTTTAACGATGGTGCACATCTGTAAGTTAAAGACGACGTCCTCTTGAAAATTTTTCGCGGGGCGCTCGAAATTCAGGCTTTCGGTGAGCAGGTGGTTGCGGTAAAGTTTCGCCCACGGCGCGCCCATGCGCAAACAACCCGGCTCCGCGCAGCCGTAATAGGCGGAGAGGGTGTGCGGGTTTTGCAAATCTTCCTCGGTGAAGATGACCCTCCCCCTCTCCCCCGCGTTATTGTTATCTTCCCCAAAATAAATGTGATGCCCGAATAAATGCCGCCCGAAAAATCTCCGGTGCCCGCCTTGCACGATGTCGGCCTCCTCCTCGGTCGCGGCGCGAAGGAGCGTCTCAAAGGCGCCTTGCGGGAGAAAATCGTCGTTGTCGATAAAAGCGACATAGCCGTCCGGGTCCTCGCACGCAAGGCGCTTGATCCCGGTGACGCGCGCGCTCTCGGCGCCGCCGTTTTTCTGGTGAATGACTTCCACTCTCTTGTCGCGGGCGGCGTAGCTGTCGCAAAGGGCAGGACTGCGGTCGCTTGACCCGTCGTCGATGAGGATAACGCGAAGATCCCGGTGGGTTTGCGCAAGTACCGAGTTGAGGCATTCGCGCAGATCCCGCTCGGCGTTGTACACCGGGATGAGAACGGAAACCGTATTTGTCATAAGGCAAAGAAGAGGGGAGATAAGCGCGCGGGCGCGGCAAGCGGGGGCGATGGCATCGGGAGAATCCCCGCGCTCGCGCATCAGTAGGGCGGCATCGGGCGGGTGAGCCAGGCGTGCACGCCCTCGGCGCGCAGGTCATTGACCGCCGATTGCGCGCGCTCCTCCTCGCGAAAGAGCGCGTAAAGCGCCGTGCCGCTGCCGCTGAGCAGCACCGCCTCCCCGCCGAGCTCGCGCAGCCGCGCGCGCAGCTCGAGCATCGCCGGTGTGCGCGCGGCGGGGATATTCTCAAAGGCGTTGTAGAGCAGCTCGTCGAGCGCGGGGGGTTCCTCCCGCTCCTCCTGCGAGCGCAGATAGGCAAGAAGCCCCTCCGCCGTGCGGTTGCCGCGGTAGAACCCGTCATCGAGCATCCGATAGGCGGCGACGGTCGATGAGCGCTCGCTGCCGATCGCGACAACGATGTGATAGCCTTGCAGAGTGGGCAGCGGCGTGAGAATCTCGCCGATCCCCTCGCACAGGCAGCACCCCCCGGTAAGGCAAAAAGGCACATCCGCGCCGATTTTGCGCGCAATCTCGCGCATCGTGCGCATCGGCACCGCTCCTCCGGCGAGCGAGTTGAGACAGCGCAGCACCGACGCCGCGTCCGCGCTCCCCCCTCCGAGACCCGACGCCGTGGGGATTGACTTGCGAATGGTGATGTCGACTTCCGCGCTCGAGCGGGCGGCTGCGAGGAACTCGCTCGCCGCCTGGTAGGCGGAGTTGTGGCTGTCCGCGGGGACGCTTTTGTTGCTGACATGGAGCGTAATGACGCTCTGCGCGCCGCTTGGCAGGGGGCGCACGTCAACCGTGATTCCGTCCGAGAGCGAAACGGTCTGCATCACCGTGACGACATCGTGAAAGCCGTCCTCACGCTTGCCGGTAACCTCGAGAAAGAGGTTGACCTTGGCGTTGGCGTGTTCGGTGCGGCGACCCGCGTGTAGCTTTCCCTTCAAAATGAACCTCGAAAAAGCGCGCTCGCCCGCGATCTCTCCCGCGAGCAAGTAACGAAAAACAAGAAAGGAGAATGAGAAAGGGAAGGGGAAAAGAAAAAGGAGAAAGGGGAAAAGAGGAGAGCGCCTCGAGCAAGTCCGAGCGCTCCCTCGGGCAAAAGTGTAATGCACGGCGGCTCTTGCAAAGGCTCTCGCGAGGGAGAGAGAGGCGCGGCAGATTCTCACAGCGCTGCGGCTCGCGCGCCGGCGCATCTATATCCTCGCGCAGCGGAGGCGCATGGGCGCGCTCGCGCGCGTATGCGCGGGCGCGGTTCCTCGATTACTCCGGTCAAGCCGGTGAAAACTGGTTAAAACTTGATTTTCCCGATGAGGCGCATGATCGCGCGCTGCTTGATCTTCACCGCGCGGTGTGGGCAAAGCTCTTGGCAGCAGTAGCAGCGGATACAGTTCTTTGGCAGAATCCTCGCGACGCGCCCCGGCGTGGGGAGATTGCCCTCGCCCCGAGGCCCGTCATCGCGCGGCGCGGGAGGATCATCGGGCGACGCGGCGGGGTAGTGCGGGGAAGCGGTGGCGGCACCCGCGGGGGTCTTGCCCGCGAGGCAGGGCGCGCGATCGGCGCGCGGCTTTCCCTCGCGCTCCTCCCAGACGATGGTGTGCTGCGGGCAGCCGCGCAGGCAGGTGCCGCAGCCGCGGCATTTTTCCTGGTCGATGACCGGGCGCGGATCGAGCAGACCTTTGAATCTCCCTCCCCCGAAGGTGAGCAGGAATCGGGTGCGTGCCTGCCCGCGGCTCTCAGGCAGAGCAAAAGGAACCGGCTCCATGGCGGCGGCATCGCCCGAGAGCGCGAGATCCTCCGGCCGCGCGGGGCAATAGCCGCGCGACGCCGCCTTTTCAAGGAGAGGAACCGCATTTTCAAGGCCAATCAAGTGCGCCGCCTCAAGGTCAAGGTTCGCGGCATTGCGCGAGCCGAGGAGGACGCCGAGCGCGCGCGGGGAGCCGCCGGTCGGGCCGTTGCCCTCCATCCCGACGACCGCGTCGAGGAGGTTGACAACCTCGGTGTTGCCGTGGTGAAAGGCGCAGAGGTCGAGCAGCATCTGCTCGAAAGTATCCTCCTCCGGGAATCGAGCGTGCATCTCGGGCTTTTCAACGCCTGGGATCGTGCCGAAAAAGTTCTTGACCGCGCCGCTCATCACGGTTAGACCGTGGGTTTTTACTTTCGCGAAATTGAGCAGTATATCGCAGTCGAGCACCGGCGAGATGAGGTGAAACATCTTGCTCGCGACCCCGTCCGGGAAGCGCACCTCGCGCGCCGTGAGGTCAAAGTTGAGTTTGAACCCCGCCTCGCGCGATGCCTCCTCCATCCCGCAGCCGCGATAGACGGCGCGCAGGACACCCTCGGTGTAAAGCCCTCCCGGGCTCTCGGCGAGCGTGACAAGAGCCCCTTCCTCGGTGAGAATCCTCGCCGCCGCCGCTACGAGCGCGGGGTGGGTGGTGCCGCCGCCGTCGGGCGGCATCTTCATCACGAGGTTGGGTTTGATGGTGACGCGCTTGCCGCGCGCTCGGCCGCCGATGAGACCGAGCGCGGCAAACATCCACCGCAGGACGCGCTCGACCTCTCCTCGCTCATACGAGGCGCAGCGCGCGGCGAAAACAGGTTCCGAGGGGGAGAGCATAAGGCGGTTCGGCTAAGGAAAAGCGCGCCTGCGGCGAGAATGCGGCGAGGAAGAGTACGCGCAAAGTCGGTAAAAACAGGGGCAAGGAGAGCGCGCGGCTACCCGGCGGTGGGCGGATCGCTTTGCGCGAGCGTGTCGCCTGAGGATTCCATGTCGCCCGAGGCGGTAGAGGCTCCGGCGGATCCCCCCATCGGAAGAGAGGCGGCGAAGCGCTTGACCGCGGTGAAGGTCTCGTCGCTGATGACGTGCTCGATCTTGCAAGCGTCCTCCGCCGCCGCCTCGGCGGGGACGCCGATCGCCTCGAAGAAGGCGGCGAGCGTCGTGTGGCGGTCGTAGGTCTTTTCGGCGATCTCCTTGCCGCGCGGAGTGAGCGTGAGGTAGCCGCTCTCGTCCATTTCGAGGTAACCGTCGGCGCGCAGCAGCGTCACCGCGCGGCTGATGCTCGGCTTGGAGTAGCCCATCTCCTCGCAAACATCCACCGAGCGGACGGTTCCTTTTTCCCGCAAAAGGAGATAAATCGTCTCAAGGTACATTTCGCCCGATTCGTGCAGCGCCCTTGGGGGATTTTGCGGCATTTTGTCACCTCATTATGGTGAGAGACACCCCATCTCGCGGCAACCTGCCACCTCATTTTGCGGGGATAGCCCACTTGTGAGAAGGGAAGAATTTTGCCTCGGGAGGGTTTTGCTTTGGGAAAGACCCCACTATTGCGTCAGAGTAGGAACTGCTCCGCTGCGGGGTTTTACGTTCGGGCAACCCGAGTACCCTCGTCGGAATTTGCACTGCTCCGCTGCGGGGGAAGATGTTGGGAAAACCCGTTTTGCCGAGATTTCGACTGCTCCCTCGGAGATGTTGTTTTTGGGAGAACCCCACTGCCCATATCGTAACCTGAACTGCCGTTTCTGGGTTTAGTTTTCGGGTAACCCCCACTGCCGCGCGGTCATTTCCACTGCTCCGCGCCGCACATACTGCTCTCGTGGCGGGAGCCGCCACCACGCTCCTCCGGCTCTCTCGAGAAGCGGCCAAGGGGGGCTTGCCCCCCTTGGATGGCCCCACCAAGGGGGAGCTGCGCTCCCCCTTGGATCCCCTACATAACGAACTGTTACGGTATGCGGGGTGTTTTCCTCTAAGCGAAGTAGATTCGTGACGCGGGGGAAAGCACAAAGAGATTGATAGGATTGTCTGAAGCGAAACAGATCCCTGCCCCTCGGGGTGGGGGTGTTTCGGTATGCGGGGTGAGGGTTAGCGTGATTTTGCGCGCTACCTCCTCCGCGATGGTTTTCCCACGCCTCACGATATTTTACTTTCCTGCTTTGACTTTCTTCAGGTGTACGAAGCGCGGCAGACCGTCTTCTTTCGGGAGTTGGGTCTCGCCTTGGATGAGGGGGAGGGCGTAGGCGATGTAGTTGGCGGTGAGACCGTCTTTTTCCTCGTTGAACCACGCGGCGGGGATTTTCTTCTCGGTGTTGGCGACGGCGGTGAGGTCGAAGAGATCGCACCGGCAGGCGTAGGCGCTCCCCTCCTCGCGGACAAAGCCGACCATTTTGTCGGTGACGCCGTCGAGCGCGCGCAGGACGGCGGTCCTCCCCGCCTCAAAGGACTCGTCGATGTCGGTTTGCGAGGCGCAGTGTGCGGCGCAGCGCTGGAGCAGCGACAGCTCAATCCCGCGCACCTTCGCGCCGGTCTCGGTCTTAAGAACGCCCGCGAGATAGGAGGCAAGCCCTCCGAGCTGCGCGTGCCCGAAGCCGTCTCCCGCGTTGCCGAGATCGTTGCCGTACTCGGAGATGTACTTGCCCGCGGCGTCGTGAATGCCCTCAGAGACGGCGACGATGCACTTGCCGCTCGCCGCGTAAATCTCCTTTACCCGAGAAACGAATGCGGACAGGTTGAAGCTGTTTTCCGGACAGTAGATGAGATCGGGGCCGCAGCCCTTGTAGCAGGCGAGCGCGCCCGCCGCCGTCAGCCACCCGGCGTTGCGCCCCATAATCTCAACGACGGTGATCATTCCGCGGTCGTAGACGCGCGCGTCGTGGTAGATCTCCATGAGCGAGGTGGCGATGTACTTCGCGGCGGAGCCGTATCCCGGGCAGTGATCGGTGAGCGCGAGGTCGTTGTCGATCGTCTTGGGAATGCCCATCACGCGGCACTCATATCCCTCCCGCAGCAAAAACTTGGAGATTTTGTTGCAGGTGTCCATCGAGTCGTTGCCGCCGTTATAGAAAAAGTAGCGGATATTGTATTTTTGAAAAATTTCAAGGATACGGCGGTAGTCGGTCTCGTCCTCGGCGGCGTCCTTGAGTTTATACCGGCAAGAGCCGAGCGCCGATCCGGGGGTATATTTCATCACCGCGAGCTCGCCCGGGTCCTCCGCGCCCATGTCGATGAGGTCGTCGTCGAGAACGCCGCGGATGCCGTGCAGCGCGCCGTAGACAGAGGTAATCGCGTCGCTATCGAGCGCGGTGCGGATAGCGCCGTAGGCCGATGCGTTGATGACCGAGGTGGGACCTCCCGACTGCCCGATGAGCGCGGCGCCAATGAGAGATTTTGCCATAGCTGTAACCTTCTTTCAAAAAAGTGCAAATCGAAAATACAAAAATCAGGGAATGAGAACACGCCTCGGCTGCCCCTTGCGTGCCTTGCGGAGCGGCGCGCCCCGCACCCCCCGTTGATCGCTTATGCCGCCGCACCCGCGAGGCCGCCTAGCGGAAATCTCGCGCGGCTCGCCGACGCCACGCGGCGTATGCTTTCGTGCCGCGATGCCGCTCTTCGGGGACGGGCGCGCTGCGCGACTTCTTTTCGCGCGCGGGCGGTTCGCAGAACACTCCCACGCTCGCGCAAATGTCGGGTTTTGCGAGGGAGGCGGCAAGGGAAGGGCAGAGCGAGCGCGTCGCTCTCGCGAACCTCGGGGAGAATAGCGAAAAACCCCCGGAAATGCGCAAAAAATCCGAAAATTTCGCGCGAGCAATACCGGCGAGATTCGCTGTCCCGCTCGCGCGCAGTATACCACAGGCGGCGGTAAAAATCAACCCCCGCCTCTCGGCGTGAGGCGCGCCCACCCCGCGTTTTCCCTTGCCCGGCGGTGATCCTCCGCTCTCCCCGCGCCCCCCGTATTTTTACGAAAACGCCCGCGCGCCCCTTGCGCCCCGCCGCATGAGCGCGCCCCCCACAATTCTCTCGCCGCAATGTTGTTCGCGCGCCATTCTCCCGCGCTGCTCGCCGCTTTCTCGGTGTTTCTCCCGCGCTCCCCGCAAATCCGCGATAGCGCTCGGGGCGGCAATCTCGCCCCGGTGTGTCCGTTCTCCGTGCCCCGCCGCGCGAGAGCGCCACCCCGTGCGGTTTCCTCGTCTCCTCCCATAAGAGGGTACCCCCACCCTCGCGACCTCCCCCATTCGTCCCCACGCGATCTTTCGCGCAAAACCCCCGCGCCGGGTAGGTGCGGGGGTTAAAGTCTACTGAGCGGAGCGCCGCGCTTTAGCTGTGGCTCTCGTCGGTCGTTTCTTCGACGCAGTACGGCTCGATTGAGCGGTAGATGTCCTCCTCGGAGACGCAGTAGAGCGAATCCCACTCGACCGTCGCCATCGCGCCGAGAAGGCTCTTGCCGTTAACGCAAAAGCCGGTGCCGTCCTCCAGTTTGATGCTGCCGGGCAGAGCGCTGACGATCTCAACGAACTTGAGAATGTCCGCCGTCGTCACCAGCTCGATTTTGTGCTTGTACATTTGTCTCCTCCGAGTTGTCATCGCCCGCGTTGATCGCGCTATTCCGCTCCTCGCTTACTCGGCGGGGGACTCTGGCGCGCCCTCTGCAGGCGTTTCCGGCTCCGCATCCTCTGCGGGAGCGGGCGCCGGCTCATCGCTCGTCTCGCCCTGCGCTTCTTCCTCGGGCAGATCTATGCCGAGGTCGTCGAGGCCGTACGCCGCGCGCATCGCCTCGTCCTCCATCACCGCGCGCATCGACAGACTGACGCGCTTCGAGGACGGGTCGATCCCGATGATCTTGACGCGCACCTTATCGCCGATTTTGAGGACATCCGAGGGGTGCGCGATCTTGTGGTCGGCTATTTGCGAGATATGAATGAGGCCGTCCTGCCCGGGCATCAGCTCCGCGAAGGCGCCGAAGGGCGCCAAGTTGACGACGGTCGCCTCGACCGTGTCTCCCTCCGAGAAGCGTTCGGTGAACTTCTGCCAAGGGTCACTCTCCGGGGTCTTGCAGGTGAGCGAGATGCGCTTGCGGTCGCGGTCGAAGTCCTTGACCATGACGTCCAGCTCATCGCCGATTTTGACGACATCGGAGGGGCGGTTGACCCGCTTCCAGCTGATCTCGCTGACGTGTACCATCCCGTCGACAGGCCCGAGATCCACAAATGCGCCGTATTCGGTGAGCGAGCGCACCTTGCCGTGGTATCTCTTGCCGATGTCGATCTCGTCCCAGAACTCCTGCTCGTGCTTTTTCCGCTCCTCGTACAGCGCCGCGCGGATGTCACCGGTCGCACGGGTGCGCGATTCGTCGATTTCCTTAATCTTAAAGCGAACCGTCTGCCCGATGAGGCTCTTGGGATCCTCCCCTTTGCGCACGCCGGAGAGTGACATCGGGATAAACACCCGGTTGAGCATACAGTCGGCGATAAGTCCCCCCTTGATTTCCTCAACCACCTTGCCCTCGATGGTCCCGCCGTTCTCGTACGCGTCTTTGATCTTCTGCCAGTTGATGATCTTTTGCGCGCGGCGGATAGAGAGGACCGCGACGCCCTCGAGGTCGCTGACGCGCCACGCCACCGCTTCCACCTCGTCGCCGACGTGATACTTTTCCTCGAGTTTCACGCTTGAGTCGTCGGTAATCTCATCGAAGGGGATAATGCCGGTTTCCTTGGCGCCGATGTCGACGCGCAGCTCGTTCGGCGTAACGGCGACGATTGTGCCCTTCACACGGTCGCCGTTCTTTAATGTTTTGAAGGACTCCGCCAGCATTTCGGCAAAGTTCTCGCTGTTTTGCAGGTCGCTCATGAGATTGGTTACCTCCTGTATTATCCTGTCGGGCGTAGACGCTCCGGCAGTGATTCCGATGGTTCTCGCGCGGGATAGCGCCTCGCGCGGAATTTTCGCGGCGTCCCTTGCCCCCTCGACAAGGTAGGCGCGCGGGAAAGAGCCCTCTCCTCCCGGGTTTTCGCTTTGCGCGACGGCAAGCAGCCCTCGCGTGTTCGCGCTCTCGCGCCCGCCGACGACAAGGACAAGGTCGCACGCGCGCGCAAGGTCGCTTGTCTCGCGCTGGCGCGTTTCGGTCACGGTACAGATGGTATCGAAAAACCGGGCACCGGGGATGACACGCCGAAAATGCGCCTTGAAGTCCTCCCACGCGCGCACTTTTTCGGTCGTCTGCGCGACGACGACGATGGACCTCTCGCGCTCGCGCGCGAGCGCGGGCGGAATATCCATCGGCGAGGAGCAGACATACGCGTCGCCGTGCGCGAAAGAGACCGTCCCCGCGACCTCCGGGTGCGCGGGGTCACCGAAAACGACGAGCGCGTCGCCGCCGCGCGTCTCCTCCTCGGCGATGCGGTGAATTTTCGAAACGAAAGGGCAGGTGCAGTCGACAAGTTTGAAGCGCGGCTGCTCCCGCGACATTTGCGCGAGCCTCTCCGCGAGCTCCCGCGGGATTCCGTGCGTGCGCACGACTAAGGTGACGGGAGCGGCGCCGTCTTCCTCAAGGGAGGCGGCAAGGGCGGGCAGATCCTCCGGGGAGAGCGCGCGCACGCCCATGCGCGAGAGTTCCTCCACGAGGTCGGCGTTGTGAATGAGCTGCCCGAGCGTGAACACCCGCTCCCCGCGCTCCCGCGCCTCCCTCGCGAGCGAGAACACCCGATCGACCGCCGAGCGCACTCCCGGGCAAAATCCCGCGCTGCGCGCGATTTTTACCTTTGCGAAGGCGGGCGGGGGGGATGGCTGCGGCATTGGGCGAGCGGAGGGAGGAGCGAAACGGCGTGCGGCGCGAGAAGTGCGCGCCGGTAGTCGCGAAAAATAAACGAAAAGTCAGCTTCGCTGTGGGCGAATCGTGTGCGAGATCGCGCAGCGAAAAATTTCCTTAGGGCGGGGGTTTGCCGCCTCAGAGGGGGCGACAGTTTCCGGGGACCTCCGCGCGGCGCGAGATACCGTTCTTGCCATAAATCGGCAGCGCGGCGGCGTGTGCGAGTAAGTTCCGCACGAACACGGTTTCCCGCGATTCCCCCAAACGGCACCGCCGATGGTCTACCGCCCGCCGCAGCGCTTTCCCGGTGAATAGTTACCGATTGGCGGGGATCGCCGCCCACTTGCCGGGAGGAGCTTGGCAACCTCGTCGCGGGGGTTACCTCAGAAGTGGGCACCCCGCGGCGCGTCACAATCCCGCGCGCTCCCTCTCGCGAGCAAGGTCCCGCACGCGCGAGAAGGCGAGATCCGCGATTCTCTCGTACTCGGCGGAGCAAGGCTTCCCGGGATTTATTTCCTCCGGGGAGAGGGGTTTTCCCATCGTCACGGTGACGCGGGAGAAAAGATGTACTTTGTACTTTTTTGTCGAGATGAGTACCGGCAGAACGCTCGCGCGCGATCGCAGAGCGAGCAGCCCCACGCCCCCCTTGACCGGGGTTTCGGTCGGCGAGACTCCGCGGTAGCGCGTCCCCTGCGGGAAAATCCCGACCGCCTCCCCCTCGGAGAGCAGTGCGAGCGCGTGCTTGAGCGAGGAGGGATCCGCCTCGCCGCGGTGAATGGGGAAAGCGCCAAAAGCTTGGATAACGCGGCGCAGCAGGGGAATGGAGAACAGCTCCTTTTTCGCCATAAAGTGGGCGATGCGGCGCGTTACGGTTGAGAGCAGGATCGGGTCAAGGTCGGAGATATGGTTGGCGACGAGGAGAACCGGCCCCTCGGGCGGCTCGTTTTCCCCGCCAACGAGCGTCACGCGGTAGAGAATTTTCCCGAAAAGTGCGCGTGCGAAGCGCAGAAACCGCCCCTCCTTCATGCGCCACCCCCTCTGCCGCGCCGCACGCCGTACGCGCGGCAAGCCCTCATGCGCCGCCCCCGATTTTTTTCTCAACGAGGGCAACCGCCGCCTTGAACGTCTGCTCGAGCGTCAGATCCGAATTGTCAAGGAGAAGCGCGTCGGGCGGCGCGATAAGCGGCGCCGTTTCCCGCGCGCGATCGCGCGCGTCGCGCTCTTTTTGCTCGCGCAAAATGTCCTCGTAGCGCGCCTCCTGCCCCTTTTCGCGCAGTTCTGCGGCGCGGCGGCGCGCGCGCGCCTCATCGCTCGCCGTGAGGAAAATTTTCACGTCGGCGTCCGGCAGAATGACGCTGCCGATGTCCCGCCCGTCGAGGATAACCGGGGTCGTGCGGGCAATTTCGCGCTGCGTCTCGAGAAGAAAGGCGCGCACACAAGGCAGCGCCGATACGCGCGAGGCGTAGTCGGCGATCTCGGGGGTATAGAGGAGGGGCGACACGTCCTCGCCGCATAGGATCGTCGCCTGACCGTCCTCTCCAAAGCGCAGCGTGATGCGCAGGTTCGGGAGCAAGGGCGCTACGCACTCCTCGCGCGAAGCGTCCTCGGGAGAGAGCCCCGCGCGCTTCGCGGCAAGCCCTACCGCGCGGTAGAGCGCGCCGGTGTTGACATGGATGAGCGAAAACCGCTTTGCGAGGAGCGCGGCGAGCGTGCTCTTGCCGGCGCCTGCGGGTCCGTCCAATGCGATGCGAAGAGGCGGCATAGTCCAAGGTGAAGAAAACACAAAATTTCAAATTATAGTATAACAGAAAAGCCCCTTCGCAGGAAGGGGCAAATGTAAATTTTTTGTAAATTGTCACAAGACAGAATCGGATCCCATCGCGCAGGACGCGCGAAAGGGGGCACTCCCGCGAGGGCGGGAACCGCGCCTGCGGGGTTTTCCTCCCGAAGCTTTGCCCGTCCTTCGCGCGGGGGGAACGCATCTTCCACCACGCGAAACGCGCGGGCCGGGGGGAAGAGCCGCGCCGGCGAGCGCCGACAAAATCAAAGTGCCGCTCTTGCGGCGCGCTCCGCCAAAGAATTTGCGCGAGAGGGCGACTCGCGTGCGGCGATACCCCGCGCCGTCACTTCATCGCGCCGGCGGCGCATTTGCCGGCGAGGCGCCCGGTTGAGAAGGCGATTTGCAGGTTAAAGCCGCCGGTCGTTGCGTCGGCGTCGAGCAGCTCGCCCGCCAGATATAGCCCCGGGCGGCGGCGCGCCTCCATCGTGTGGGTGTTGAGATCGCGCAGGTCTACCCCGCCGCGCGAGATGATCGCCTCCTCAATCGGGCGCGTCCCTGAGATTTCAATGGTAAAGTGTTTGAGGGTTCGCAGCAGCCGCGCGCGTTCCTCGCGCGTCACCGAGTGCACCTTGCGCGTCGGCGGAATGCCCGAGCGGCGCACGACAACCGGGATCATTTTGGCGGGGAGCAGGCGGTCGAGCGCGTGGCGAAAGTCGCGGTTGCTCGCGGCGGCAAAGTCGGAAAGCAGCCGCCGGTCGAGCGTCGCCTCATCGAGCGCGGGCTTCAAGTCGATGTCAATGAGCGCGCGGACGCTCTCGCTCCCCTCATCGTCGCGGGCGGGCGCGAAAGCCCGCTCGCTCCCGCTTCCTCTCGCGCCGTTTTCCTCTGCCCGGGAGTGCGCGCTGTCCTTCTCTTTGGCGCGCTCGCCCTCTCCGCCGCCTCTTGCAAAGTCCTGCGGCAGATGCGCCGAGGCGGTGAGGACGAGCGGCCCTGAAACGCCAAAGTGCGTAAAGAGCATCTCACCTCGCGCACGGTAGAGCGTTTTGCCGCCGAGCAAAAGCCGCAGCTCGACATTGCGCAGGCTGAGCCCCTGCATAGCGAGGCAGTCGCGCGCGTCCTCCCCCGCCGCGACGAGCGGCACGAGCGACGGCGTCATCGGCGTGATCGCGAGACCGAGCCGCGCGGCGAGGCGCAGCCCGTCGCCGGTAGAGCCTGTCGCGGGGTAGGACATCCCGCCGGTGCAGAGGATTGTACGATCGAAAGGCAGATCCCCGCCGGCGGTGCGCACGCCGGTTACCTCCCCCGCGGGTCCAACCGTAAGGTCCACGACCGTCTCCCGCAGAAAACGCACGCCGAGCGCGTGGGCGCGCCGCACGAGAGCGCGCACGACATCTCCGGCCTTGCCCGACGCGGGAAACACCCGCTCCCCGCGCTCTATGACGAGCGGCAGGCCGAGCGTCTGCTCGAAATAGGCCATCGTATCTCGCGGGGAGAAGCGCGCGAGCGCCGGTGTGAGGGGGCGCGCGCCGCGCAAAATGTGCGAGGCGAACTCATCCGGCGGGCAGGCGTTTGTCAGGTTGCAGCGGCCCTTGCCGGTGATGCCGAGCTTGCGCCCGGCGCGCTCGTTTTTGTCAAGGAGCGTGACGGAGGCGCCCTCCTCCGCCGCGGCGATCGCCGCCATCAGCCCCGCCGCTCCCGCGCCGACCACCCCAACCGTGCGCCGCGCCCCCTCTCGCGGCGAAACATCCCTCTCGGAGGGCAAAAGTTCGATCATCGGCTGTGTACAAGGAAAGAGAGCGCCTGCATGATATGAAACGCGCGGGGACGCGGGATCACCCGCTATTATACCACGCGACGAAAATAATTCAATCCTCGCGCCCCCTCGCCCCGCCGCGCCGGCGCTTCCCATAGAGAAACCCACCCCGCAAGGGGTGGGTTTCTCCGCCGCGTGTAACTTGCGCGACTGATGTCATTGCGCGGATACTATGGCGAGATTATTTGGCGGGAGTGGCGGGGATAACTTGGACGCAATTGAAACCGGCAACATCGTTATAAACAGAGGGATCGGACCAAGTATACCCGACGGGGAGTTTGATAAATTCTTTATCGTTGATGTCAAAATACGCGCCGGAGACCGCCTCACCGTTGTTGATGACGATCGTCTCTGCCTCGGCATCATTTCTTTCAATGTTGACAATTCCGGTTACTGTTCCGCCGTTGATAATCAGAGAGTGCGCAGCCGCCGAAAAATTCGTTGCTCTTGGGTAAATTTGAAACCCTTCATAAGTTCCGCTCTCAACTGTAACAGATGTAGGGCTTTTTGTGATAGTGCGAATCTGCACCGCGTACGGAGTAGTTTCTGCATCGACGGCAGACGCTTTGATGGTGCCCTCGCCGGTCAGCGTGACATTGGAATTGTACTCAATTCGCACGGAGTTAGAACCAATTTCACTGTTTTCGGCAGTTGTGTTTTTCACCTCAACACCTTTGGCAAGTTCAATTGTGCCGTTGCCCTTAATCCAAAGAGAACCTTCAGACGCAGCGTCCTCGGTGATGACAAGTGTTTCTCCGTTGAGAATATGATCTGTACCTTTCTCGGGTGTCGTCAGGTCGAGGTCATCGTACCCGCTACCGAAGCTGTCGCTCTCGCTTGTGTATTGCGTGGCGAAGACATCAAGCGCGAAG
>CAZYCC010000042.1:0-11801 GCA_964645985.1 uncultured Lachnospiraceae bacterium
TATGCGGGATAAAAAGCAGAAAATGTCATTGTACGAGTTTCAGGAGAAAGAAGCACCTCAAACTATTTTGACGCAGCGGCAGTAAAAATTCCAGAAGCACATTATTCAAGTAGCAAATTAGCAAAAAATCACTTTCTAATTCTGTCAGAGGGAGCATTGTTCAACGAAAGCTTGCTGCGTTTCTAAATATAGTTTTCGGGGAAACGGCGCTGTCCCTGTCGTGACCTCGCGCTGCCCCGCTCGCCCTCGCGGGGGTATCCCTCCCCCTCCACTGCTCCGTTTCCGCGACGGCGCGCGCAAAACCCCGCGCGCAGCGCGGGTGACGGGCGTGTGCCGCCACGCTTTGCGTGGCACGGGCGCATTGCGCCCGCTCTCACTGGGCGCGCCAGCGCGTCCCGTGAGAGGCACACGCCTTTTTCACGCCCCGTGGGGGAAAAATCGCCCCCGGCGATTTCCCCCACGGGACGGTTTTGTGCGCTACTCCCCGCTCCGCACTGGCGAGGGAACCGCGCTGCCGCCGCTCGCGGGAGGAGCGTTTCCGGGGGAGAGCACTCACCGTAATTTTGAGGCGCGAGGCGGGCTTGCGGGATCGAGCGCGAAAATTTTTCTCCCCCTCTTGCATTTGCCTGCCGGATGTGGTATACTGCTCCTGCCGTGGGCGGAGACGTAGCTCAGCCGGTTAGAGCGCACGGTTCACATCCGTGAGGTCATGGGTTCGAGCCCCCTCGCCTCCACCAAAACCGCTCCCGCAAGGGAGCGGTTTTTGCTGCTTTCCGCGAGGGGGGTTTCACCGTCCGCGAGAAGGGTTGTCACCTTTTTGCAAGATGATACGCCTCCCGCGAGATGTTTGCGCCTCCCGTGAGGGGCCGGTTTTGCTCCCCCGCGCGATTTCGCAGCGCGGGGGGTTCCTGCCGGATTTGTCTTCTCCCCACGGAACTTTGCTCCCGCGCGGCAGCGGCTCCTCCCCGGTGCTTTCGCCTCGTTTCCTTTCCCCGCGGTCTTGGTGAGGCTTTCCCACCCCCGTTCTCCGCGCGCGGGCTCGCCCTTCTCCCAAAGAAATTTTTTTCGCGCCCCCTTGACAGGGGGATTTTTTTGTGATATACTCGACATGATAGGTAAAATGGCTTTAATATCGGATAGTATCGCGCGGTGGCGGGCGCGGTGTCCGGAAAAGCCAATGGATTTTTGGGAGCATAGATGCGCTCATAGGATCGCGCCATAGTGACCGGGGTCATTCCGGTCTCGCGCGCCGCCCGCTCATCGGGGATTTACGGCGACGGCTTATAATTCGGTTGTAACCAGCATACCGTAGGGGTAGCCGCTTGTAAATTTTTCGTGAACGGTCGGAGCCGGGACGGGACTGATCCTTTTTTTGGCGAAATTCGCCCGGCAGGACCTGCCGCGCTCGCCCCTCTCTCACTCCCACGGGAATACCCATCGTAGACCCCCTCGCCCCCTCGTTCTCTCGTGAGGAAAGGGCGCGCCGCGCGAGCGGCGGAGGTCGCGTGGGGAAGCCCGCGCCGAGCACCCACGCTCTTCGCTTATTTCGCGCACTTGCGGAAATGCGCCCATGGCGCGCCCCGCTCGTCTCTCCGCTTTTTTCCGATAAGCCCCGCGCTCGCCGCGCCCCGCCGCGCCCGCGCTCTCTTAATATAATGTAGGGAAAGCCTCTGCCCCGTTTTCCGAAAGGAGCTGCTGTATGGACAAGAACCCGACCGCTCGGATAGACCGAACCGATCTGCCCGGGCATGACCTCACCGTGGGAAGGACCACGCGGCGCAGCTTTGCGAAGATAGAGGAGGTTTTGCCGATGCCTTCCCTCGTGGAGGTGCAGAAGGACTCCTATCGCTGGTTTATCGGGGATGACAAAACGCGCGGGGAGGGCCTCATGGAGGTGCTGCGCGATGTCTCTCCGATCACCGACTACGCCAACAATGTCAAGATTGACTTTGTCGATTATCGCCTGGACAAATCGAAGATTAAATACGGCGAGTGGGAGGCGAAGGAGCGCGCCGCCAATTATGCCGCGCCCCTGCGCGCCACCGTGCGCCTGACGAGAAGGCCGGCAAAAGAGGAAGAGGGCGATGCGCCCGAGATTATCGAAAAGGAAGTGTTTGTCTGCGAGTTCCCGGTGATGACCGAGAACGGCACCTTTATTATCAACGGGGCGGAGCGCGTTATCGTCTCGCAGATCGTGCGCGCGCCGGGGATGTATTACGATCAGGAAGAGGACAAGAACGGCAATAAAATTTTCACCGCGCAAATTATCCCCTACCGCGGCGCGTGGCTGGAATACGAGACCGACGCCGCCGGCACCCTTCAGGTGCGCATCGACAAGAACCGCAAGATACCGGTGACCATTCTCCTGCGCGCGCTCAACTACAAGACAGAGCAGGACGGCGACGAGGAGCTGCTCGCCGCTTTCGGCGGGGATAAGCTCATCGAGGCGACGCTGAAGGGCGACGGCATGAACAAGGCGGCGAGCGACAACGGCACCCGCCCCGCCGAGGAGGCGCTCAAGCGCATCTATACGCTCCTGCGCCCCGGAGACCCGCCGCTCATCGAGCCGGCGATGACCCTTTTGAATAACCTCTTCTTCGACGCGAAGCGCTATGACCTCGCGCCGGTAGGCCGGTATAAGTACAACAAAAAGAGCGCCATCGCCCCGCGAATAGCGGGGAGGAGGCTCGCCGCGCCTCTCGTTTCGGAGCTGACCGGGGAGGTTCTCGCCGAGGCGGGGGCGACCCTTTCGCTCGCCGAGGCGGAGAGAGCGGAGATGTGGGGGGCGACCGAGGCGGTCGTGTATCTCGGCGAGGGAAAAGAGGGTGAGGGCGAGACTTGCAAAATCCTCGGCAATAAAATGGTCAACCCCTATGTTCTGCTTGACCCCGAGGCCCTGACCCCGCGAAGCGACCCCGCCTACGACCCCAATCGCCCCCGCCGCTTCGACCTGCGCAAGATAGGCATTCCCGATGAGGATATGCCGCAGGTTCCGGCGAGCGTGCGGCGCGCGGAGGATGACCCGCCCGCCGGGTACCCCTATCATGTGCGCGTCAGCCTCGCCGTGCTGCAGGAGCTCATTTCCACGGTGGGCCTTGAGGATGAGCAGGCGTTCCTCGACGCGGCGAGCGCGCGCCGCAAGGACCTGCTCCCGAAGCACATCACGCGCGAGGACATTATCGCGTCGGTCAACTATATCGTGGGGCTTTGCCACGGCATCGGGAAAAAGGACGACATCGACCACCTTGGCAACCGGCGGCTGCGCACCGTGGGGGAGCTGCTGCAAAATCAGGTGCGCATAGGCTTCGCGCGCCTAGAGAAGAACGTGCGCGAGCGCATGACCATACAGGACGCGCACACGCTCGAATCGAGCACGCTGATTAACACCCACCCCGTGCAATCGGCGGTGCGTGAGTTCTTCGCGAGCTCCCCGCTCTCGCAGTTTATGGATCAGAACAACCCCCTCGCCGAGCTGACGCACAAGCGCCGCGTTTCGGCGCTGGGGCCGGGGGGTCTCTCGCGAGACCGCGCCTCCTTTGAGGTGCGCGACGTGCATTATACGCACTACGGGCGCATGTGCCCGGTCGAGACCCCCGAGGGGCCGAACATCGGTCTTATCTCCTACCTTGCCACCTACGCGCACATCAACTCCTACGGCTTCATCGAGGCGCCCTACCGCCGCATCGAGCACACCGAGAGCGGCGAGACGCTCGTCACAGACGACATTCGCTATATGCCGGCCGATGAGGAGGATCGCTACACCATCGCGCAGGCCAACGAGCCGCTTCTTCCGGCGGGAGAGCACCGCTGGCGCTTCGCCGGCAGCCGCGTCACCGTGCGGCAAAAGGAGGAGATCACCCAGGTGGACCCCTCCCGCGCCGACTATATGGACGTCTCGCCGCGCATGGTCGTTTCGGTGGCGACCGCGACGATCCCCTTCCTCGACCACGACGACAACTCGCGCGCCCTGATGGGGTCGAATATGCAAAAGCAGGCGGTGCCGCTCATGGTCACCGAGGCGCCGATTGTCGCGACCGGTATGGAGCAGAAGGCGGCGGTTGACTCGGGCGTGACGGTTCTCGCGCGCCGCGCGGGCGTCGTCACGCGCGCGAGCGGGAAGGAAATTCTCATTTCGCCCGATGAGGGGGAGGGAAATGACGAATATACCCTCCTGAAATTCCGCCGCAGCAATCAAGGGACCTGCATAAACCAGCACCCGATAGTTTCTGTGGGAGATCATGTGGAGGCGGGGGAGGTCATCGCCGACGGCCCCGCTACCTGCGAGGGCGAGCTCGCGCTCGGCAAGAACGCGCTCATCGGCTTTATGAGCTGGGAGGGCTACAACTACGAGGACGCGGTACTGCTCAGCGAGCGGCTCGTGCGCGACGATACCTACACCTCGATTCACATCGCCGAGTTTTCCTTAGAGGCGCGCGAGACCAAGCTCGGCGCGGAGGAGATCACGCGCGATATTCCGGGCGTGGGCGATCACGCGCTGCGCAACCTCGATGAAAACGGTCTCGTGCGCGTCGGCACCTATGTGCGCACCGGCGACATCCTCGTCGGCAAGACGACGCCGAAGGGCGAGCCGGACCTCACCCCCGAGGAGCGGCTCCTGTACGCTATCTTCGGCAAGAAGGCGCGCGAGGTGCGCGACACCTCCATGAAGCTGCGCAACGGCGAGGAAGGGGTCGTTGTCGGGACGAGAACCTTCTCGCGCGAGGCGGGAGACGAGCTGCCCGCCGGGATGATCAAGCGCGTGAAGGTCTATGTGGCGCAGAAGCGCAAAATTTCGGTGGGCGACAAGATGGCGGGGCGCCACGGCAACAAGGGCGTCGTTTCGCGCATATTGCCGCAGGAGGATATGCCCTTCCTCGAGGACGGCACGCCTCTTGACATCGTGCTCAACCCGCTCGGCGTGCCCTCGCGCATGAACATCGGGCAGGTGCTTGAGGTAGAGCTCGGGATGGCGGCGAAGAAACTCGGGCTGAAGGTCGTCACGCCTGTTTTCGACGGCGCGGACGATAACGACCTCAAAGTGTTAATGGAGAAGGCGAACTTGACGCGCGAGGTGCGCGCGGGGGAGAGCATTGCCGCCGGGAAAAATTACTATATCTTAGAGAGCGGCGCGGAGAGCGGCGAGGAGCGGCTCATCGAGCAGACGCGAGAGAGCGGCGAGAGCGAGGAGGCATACCGCGCGCGCCTTGAGAGCCTTCGCGAGAGGGGAGGACTGCGCGTGGCCGATGGCAAGGCGACCGTTTATGACGGCAGAACCGGAGAGCCTTTCGACAACCCCGTCACCGTCGGCATCATGTACTACCTCAAACTGCACCACCTCGTTGACGACAAGATTCACGCGCGCTCGACCGGGCCGTACTCGCTCGTCACGCAGCAGCCGCTCGGCGGCAAGGCGCAGCTCGGCGGGCAGCGCTTCGGCGAGATGGAGGTCTGGGCGCTCGAGGCCTACGGCGCCGCCTACACCCTGCAGGAGATCCTCACGGTCAAGAGCGATGACATTATGGGGCGCGCGCGCGCCTACGAGGCTATCGTCAACGGCGAGAACCTAGAGGAGCCGGGCATTCCCGAGAGCTTCAAGGTACTCTTGCAGGAGCTGCGGGCGCTCTGCCTTAATGTGGAGGTGCGCGACAAAAACGGCGAGGCGGTAGACCTCGGCTCGGTGGAGGACGAGGAGCTGCCCGCCTTCCGCGCTATCGAGCGGCGGGGCGCTGCCTACGGCAGCTCCTCCGGGTTCGGGGGAGAGAGTGAGCGCGCGAGCGGCGGCTACACAGACCTTTCGGGCGAGTTTGATGACGAGGAGGAGGGATCCTTCGATGAGGGGGGCGCCGGTTTTGACGCTCTGCTCAGTGCGCTCAGCGGCGAGGGCGATGAGGGCGCGGACGATGACGAGGACGAGGGCGAGAGCTCCGAGGGCGATAGTGACGACGCGCTCGCGCAGGCTCTGCGCAGCGCGGGCCCCGCAAGGAGCGCGCCTGCCGCGCCCGCCGCGGGCAATCCCTCGCCTACCGATATTCTCGAGGAGGGGGAGATAGACCCGGACGACATCGTTCCCTTCGATGAGGAGGAGAGCTACGCCGAGGGCGGCACGGTGGCCGGGTTTGAGGGAGAACTTGACCCGGACGACAACAGCGACAGCGAGGATGAGGATCCTCTCGAATAAAACAGGCGGCGAGCATACAGCGGAACCGAGAAAGGGACATTAGCGATGGCGGAAACGGAATATATGCGCGGGGATGAAGCATCGCGCGATGAGGCGGGCGAGCGCGAGGGCAGGGAGAAGAAGGACTACAGCCAAATTCACATTGGCCTTGCCTCCCCCGAGATGATCCACAGCTGGTCGCACGGCGAGGTGACCCGCGCCGAGACGATTAACTACCGCTCGACCAAACCCGAGCCGGGAGGGCTTTTCTGCGAGGTCATCTTCGGGCCGACGAAGGACTGGGAGTGCTCCTGCGGCAAATACAAGCGCCCGCGCTACCGCGGCACGGTCTGCGAGAAGTGCGGCGTGGAGGTGACGACGAAGAAGGTGCGCCGCGAGCGCATGGGCCACATTGACCTCGCCTGCCCGGTATCGCACATCTGGTACTTCAAGGCGACCCCCTCGCCGCTTGCCATTCTGCTCGACCTGCCCCCCAAGCAGCTCGAGCAGGTGCTCTACTACGGAAAATATATCCTGCTCGACGCGGGCGGCACGGGCCTGCCGGAAAAGGCCATCTTCAACGACAAGGAGCTGCGCGAGAACCGCGAGATGTACGGCAGCGCCTTCCGCGTGGGGATGGGGGCGGAGGCGATCCGCGAGCTGCTTTCGCGCCTAGACCTTGATGAAATCGCGCGGCAGCTGCGCGCCGAGCTGGACGGCAAGGCGGAGATAAGCACCGAGGGCGAGGACGATACCCCCGATGAGGATGAGGACGAGGCGGGCGCGAGCAAAAAGAGCGCAAAATCCTCACAAAAGCCCAGCGCGCAGCGCAAGAGCAAGCTCCTGCGGCGCCTGGAGGTCGTGGAGAGCTTCCGCGCGTCCGGCAACCGCCCCGAGTGGATGATTTTAGAGGCGCTGCCGGTGATCCCGCCGGACATCCGCCCGATGGTGCAGCTCGACGGCGGGCGCTATGCCGCGAGCGACCTAAACGACCTCTACCGCCGCGTTATCAACCGCAACAATCGCCTCGATAAGATGCTCGAGGACCGCCCGGACCTTTCCTATCGCAAGCCCGCGGGGGTGGAGATGACCCTGCGCTCCGAGCAGAAGTCTGTGGACTTCCGCGGCGAGGAGAGCATTCAGTCGCTCACCGCCCCGCACGAGGACGGCGAGGAAGTGGGCGAGGAGAAAAAAGAAAAAGACCGCTCGGTGCGGCAGGAGCCGCCCGACCTGAGGCTCAAACGCACGGATCTGCTGCAGGTGCTCTCGACGGGCTTATCGAGCGCGGGAGTATCGATTGTCGCGAGGGCCACGGGCGACCGCCGCCGCGAGATTACCATCCGCCCCGAAAAGAGCGGCAGCGCCCTCACGGTCGCGAAGAAGACAGCAAGCCCCTTAGAGCTCTCGCCCGGAGGAAGCCTCACCCTCACGCTCTCGGGCGATGAGGCGCTGATATTGCGCGACCCCCTCGTCGAGGGGGTGCCGGGCGCGATTGGCGAGCCGGACCTGCCGGTGCAGGTGAAGGGCAGCGCGGGGGGCGAACTTACGGTGGAGCTGTCGCCGGACGGCAAAAAGACGGTCCTTCGCAGCGAGAACGGCCTGCGGGCGCCGCGCTCTCACCCCGACTTTACCATTTCGAGCGGCGAGGGCGGCAAAACCCTCACGGTGAGCGAGCGGGAGAGCGAGCAGGATCTGCACGATACCGGGAAGAGCATTTCGCTCTTCCGCGCGCGCTACGCCGATCCCTTTACCGAGGGGGAGCAAAAGGGGAGCTCTGTCTCTCTCGGCGAGGAGAGGGGCGGGGAGATTGTGTCGCTCGTCGTTCTTCTCAAGGACAGGAGCGACGTGGAGGTCGAGCTGCGCGCGCGCGCAGCTCGCGCGGTGCGCGTGACGCTCTACCCCGCTGCCGGGATGAAGAGCCTCACGGCGGTGGAGGAGGAGAACCGCAAGCTCGAGATTCTCTACCGCAAGGGGGCGGAGCTGCAAACCGTGCGCGAGCGCGAACTGCAGGCGCCCGACATTATGATCCGCAACGAGAAGCGAATGCTGCAGGAGGCGGTTGATTCTCTCATCGACAACGGCCGCCACGGTAAGGCGATCACCGGCGGCACCTCCAACCGCACGCTAAAGTCCCTCTCGGAATTTCTGCGCGGTAAGCAGGGGCGCTTCCGGCAGAATCTGCTCGGAAAGCGCGTTGACTACTCGGGGCGCAGCGTTATTGTCGTCGGGCCGGAGCTGAAAATTTATCAGTGCGGCCTGCCGAAAGAGATGGCGCTCGAGCTCTTCAAGCCCTTTGTCATGAAGCGCTTAGTTGAGACCGGCAAGGCGGACTCGGTGCGCCGCGCGAAACTGATGGTCGAGGAGGTCAACGACGCGGTTTGGGATCCGCTTGAGGAGGTGATCACCGATCACCCGGTGCTGCTCAACCGCGCGCCGACCCTGCACCGCCTCTCCATTCAGGCCTTTGAGCCGGTTCTCGTCGAGGGGCGGGCGATAAAGCTTCACCCGCTCGTCTGCACGGCGTTTAACGCAGACTTCGACGGCGACCAGATGCCGGTGCACGTCCCGCTCTCGGCGGAGGCGCAGGCGGAGGCGCGCTTCCTCATGCTCTCCTCGGGCAACCTCCTCAAACCCGCCGACGGCAAGGCGGTCGCCGTCCCCTCGCAGGATATGGTCCTCGGCTGCTACTACCTCACCATCGATAAGGCGGGAGAGCCGGGAGACACCGGCGACCCCGCGCGCCGCCGCGTCTACCGGGACATTGACGAGGCGATGATGGCGTATGAGAACGGCGTGCTCGGCCTCCATACGCCGATAAAGGTTCGGCGGGAGATGGATCTTGGCGGCAAACGCTATGCCGCCGTTGTCGACGCGACGCTCGGGCGGCTCATTTTCAACCGCGAAATCCCGCAGGACCTCGGCTTTGTCGACCGCGCCCTGCCGGAGGGCTTCGAGGGCCTACCGCCCGAGGAGCGGCGCGCGGCGCTGCAAAAGGCGCTCGCGCTCGAGGTGACCTTCGCCTGCGGCAAGGGGCAGCTGAAGAACATCATCAACCGCACGATTAAACGCCACGGTATCGAGCGCACCGCCGAGGTGCTCGACCGCATTAAGGTGATGGGGTACAAGTACTCCACCAAGGCGGCGATTTCGATCTCCATTTCGGATGTTGTCATTCCGCCCGAGAAGGGGGCGCTGCTCGCCGACGCCGAGGAGAAGGTCGAGAACCTGCGCGAGAGCTACGAGGACGGCGAAATCACAGACGATGAGCGCTATGCGAGCGTCCTGAAAGTCTGGGAGAAGACGACCGACGACATCGTCGAGAATCTGCTCAAACACTTTGACCCCTACAACCCGATCAAGATGATGTCCGACTCGGGCGCGCGCGGCGACATTACGCAGATGCGGCAGCTTGCCGGAATGCGGGGCCTCATGTATCAGGCGAGCGGGCGCACGATGGAGGTGCCGATTAAGGCGAACTTCCGCGAGGGGCTGAGTATCCTCGAATATTTCGTCGCGGCGCGCGGATCGCGCAAGTCTCTCTCAGACATCGCCCTGCGCACCGCCGACTCGGGGTATCTCACTCGCCGCCTTGTCGACGTGTCGCAGGAGGTCATCGTCCGCGAGGAGGACTGCGGCGCGACCGAAGGTATCGAAGTTTCTGAGATTCGCGACGGCGGCAACGTCGTGGAGACGCTCAAAGAGCGCCTCGTCGGGCGGTATACTGCCGAGGAGGTGCGCGACCCGAAAACCGGTGACCTTCTCATCGGCGAGAACGAAATGTTCACCGACGATACGGCGGATCTCGTGGTGGGCGCCGGCATTGAAAAAGTCAAGATTCGCTCGATACTGCAGTGCCGCGCGCGCACCGGCGTCTGCTCGCACTGCTACGGCGCGGATCTGTCTAACAACCTCCCGGTTTCCATCGGCGAGGCGGTCGGCATTATCGCCGCGCAGTCTATCGGCGAGCCGGGCACGCAGCTGACGATGCGCACCTTCCACTCGGGAGGCGTTGCCGGGACGAACATCACACAGGGTCTGCCGCGCGTGGAGGAGGTTTTCGAGGCGCGCCGCCCGAAGCACCCCTCTGTTCTCTCTCGCGTGAACGGCAGAGTAACCGAACTTGTGCTAAACGAGGAAACCGGCAAGCCCGAGGCGGTCAACATCGAGGACGAGGGGGGCAACCTCTCCTCCGCCGCGATCCCCTTCGGGTACACAACCATCGTCACCGAGGGGCAGCAGGTGCATGTGGGAGACGACCTGACCGACGGGGACAAGACCCCGCAGGAGTTAGTGGAGATCTGCGGCATCGAGCCGGCATACGACTACATCATCCGCGAGATCCAGAAGGTCTACCGAATGCAGTCGGTTGAAATCAACGACAAGCACATCGAGGTTATCGTCCGACAGATGACCCGCAAGAGCATGGTCGATGACCCGGGCGACACAGATCTGCTTGAGGGGGTGGAGGTCGACCGCGGGGAGGTTCTCGACGCCGAGGCGAGCCTCGCCGAGCGCGCGAAGAGCGAGGTCTTCGTCGATGACCCGGGCGACACCGGCCTGCCGGTCCGCGAGGTCATTTCGCGCGAACGCTTCGAGGAGGAGAACGCGCGCGTGGCCGGAGCGGTGAGGGTCACCTCTCCCGGCGACACGGCTCTCGCGGCGGGGCAAATCGTCTCGCGAGAGCGCCTCACCGAGGAGAACCGGAAAATCGAGGAGCGACAGGCGACCGGCGAGCAGAATCTGAAAACCGCGACCTTTGAGGAGGGCGCGCTGCGGCAGGCGAGCTGCCCCGTGGGAGGCCTTCGCGCGCCGCGCGCGCGCGTGGTGCTCCACGGCATTACGAAGGCGGCGCTCTACAGCGACAGCTTCCTCTCGGCGGCGTCCTTCCAGGAGACGACGCGTATGCTGACAGACGCCGCCATTAAAGGCAAGACCGACCGCCTGCAGGGGCTGAAGGAGAACGTCATCATCGGCAAGCTGATCCCCGCCGGCACGGGCCTGCCGCAGTACCGCGACGTGGAGATCGAGGAGAACGACCGCGTCCCCGATACGCCCTATAAGCGCGCCAAAGCCGCCGCCGCCTCCTCCCCCGAGGAGGAGGGCGCGCCGAAGCTCGATCTGCGGGGCCTCGGCGGAAGACTGTAAGAATAGGAAAGATAAAATTCCCCGCTCGGAAGAGCGGGGAATTTGCGTCCCCCGCGCTTCGCGCGGGGGATTTACGTTCCCCGCACGAGCGGGGGGAGGGAGACCCCGGTAAGGTCGAGCGGGGCTGTGCAAAATCACGATGAACGGCACTGACCTACCCGAAACACCTTATCCCCGAGAGAGCAGCGGAAATTACGACAGGAGCAGTTGGGTTACCCGAAAACAGAATCTAAGAGGAAACAGCGTAAATTACGCTAATCCTCACCCCCTGCTCCCCGAAACACCCCATCCCCCGAAGGGCAGGGATTTTGTTCGTTCCCGAATATCTTATCAATCTCTTTGTGACTTCCCCCGCGTCACGAATCCACTCCGCTTTGAGGAAAACGCCCCGCTCACCGTAACAGTTCGTTATGTAGGGGTTCCAGGGGGGAGCGCAGCTCCCCCTTGGTGGGAAGAATCCAAGGAAGTGGCTAGAGGGGGGCACAGCCCCCCACCCTTG
>CAZYCC010000043.1:0-5495 GCA_964645985.1 uncultured Lachnospiraceae bacterium
TCGCTGTCTCTTGCGCTGCGCGTTTTCTTGCGCTTCATTCATTTCTCGCGTCCTGGCGGCAGACAGAATCGACGAAATTGCCGTGTCGCAGCAGCCGTCGCGAATCAAGATCCCTCGCGAACTCTTCTATCTCCTTTGCGGTGGCAGATGTTATTTTCTCTCAAAACTTTGAAAAATCACTTTTCGGTCTTCCTTCATTCAAATTTTCCTCATTTTTTGGTCAAAATCCCTTGCATTGTTCTTCGAGATGTGGTAAAATGGTTTCGTGATTTTTTCGTCGGGGCGGCAACACTTCCTCTCTCGCGCCGCTCTCCTCGCGGCATCGCACCGTTCCCTCGCGCAAGGGCGGGGGGGTTGTGGGGCTCTGCAGGTCTACTGCTCTTATCGCGCGAACCGTTGCGCGCGGAGTCGCTTTCGATCGCGGGCTTTGTGCGCGAGAGCTTCTTCGCGGTAGGATCGCTCCATATCGCTCGTGTTTTCGCCGCCCATCGCGCACCGCACGAGTTGATTGCCCCCACGCCACGAGGCGCCGCGCTTCTTGCGGCTACCGATCTTCTACCGCGTCATCGACGCTTTCTCTCTTTCTTCATCTTATATAATATGCGGTTTTTGCCTTTGGAGAAGGGGTGGAGCGGGATGGAGGCGGGGCGCGGAGAGCTGCGCGAGGACTACCGCACAGGGCGCAAGATCGGCAAGATCAGCCTCGGAGCGCGCTGCTTTTACCTGCGCACTCCGCGCGCCGTCTACTACATCCCGTACGGGCGTGTGACGCGCTACTTTCGGCGGGTGCGGGGTGTCCCGGCGGCGCTCTGCTGCGCGAGGGGAGAATTTCGCATGGAGCATTTCGTCATCTGCGGGGAGGAGGGGGAGCTCGCGGAGGTAGAGCTGCCCGGCAAGCAGGCGGCGCTTGTCTTAATGGAATGTATGGAGCGGCGCGCCCCGCAGGCACTCGCCGGCAAGCCCCCCGAGGAATCCCCCGCCGAGATCGCCGACGCCTCCCCGGCTCTCGACACGCCCGCGTAATCTTTCCGGTAAATCACGCCGCCCACATCGCCCGCGGCATTCCGCTACCGCGAAACACTCACGCCGTTTCCCCGTTCTCGCTCTTTCAAGCGAGGCGAATCGTAGTGCGCCCTCACTCCTCCCGCTTCCGCGAGTGTGCTGTGCAGCTTTCTGATTCTGCCTATCCTACGTGAGCCTCTTATTTTCCGGTTCGCCAACTGATTTATTCTGCGATATGGCCCCCACACCCCCCATTCCCTTGCCACCCATACCGCCACCGCCGGTAACGCCGCCAGACGCGCTTTCGCGCGTGCTGATGTCTTTTTCGCGGTACTATAACATCGAGCGAGGGGAAGTGGAGGCGCCGTTCGCTGCGGAGGCGGTCTTCCACTCGCACGAGGAGCAGTATTTTTTGACGAAACGCGCGAAGCTCGCCGAGGCGGAGTCCAACGAGTATGTCTTCTTCGCGACGGTTGATCTGCTCGACCGCTCCGAGATAGAGCGCCTCGATAAGGCCGCTTGGGAGCGGGGTCTTTCGCGCGTTTCGCCCCACCCCGACCATCGCAACACCGACATCGCCCTCGTCGTCCTCGCGCGGGAGATTACCCCCGACGCGCGGGAGTTTATTTCACACAGCAAGCACTACAAGAGTTACTATTTCACATTCCAAGGCTGGAGCCACTACCGTTTGGTTGCTCTGGAGGCAAGCACGGGAGAGCTGCTGTCTAACCGCCACGGCAAGGATCTCGCGCGCCTTCTTCGCAATAGTTCGAGCGCGGGTGCAAACCCAAAATCCCAAAACAAAAAAAGAAGGTGAAAACGTGTCATGACCGCAATTCTCATTATCGTTGCCGCCGTTGTGCTGCTGGTTCTGGGCTATGTCTTCTATGGCTCGTGGCTAGCGAAACAATGGGGGATCGATCCGAATCGGAAGACGCCCGCCGTTGAGATGGAGGACGGGGTCGACTACGTCCCGGCGAAACCCGCCGTGCTGATGGGTCACCACTTTTCCTCAATCGCCGGCGCGGGGCCGATTAACGGTCCCATTCAAGCCTCGGTCTTCGGCTGGCTGCCCGTTTTCCTGTGGTGCGTCATCGGCGGTATATTCTTTGGCGGACTGCAGGACTTCGGCTCGCTCTTTGCCTCGATTCGCCACGGCGGCAAATCGGTGGGCGAAATCATCAAGGACTCCATGGGTCCGCGCGCGAAGAAGCTGTTCATCATCTTCGCACTGCTCGTTCTGATTCTGGTGATTGCCTCCTTCGTCAATGTCGTCGCGGGAACGTTCGCGGCGCCGGAGGGTGCTCCGTTCGGCTTCACGACCAGCCCCACCGGAAACCAGACGACGGCGATCATCTCGGTGCTCTTCGTTGTCCTCGCGATTATCTACGGCCTGCTGACCAACCGCGCCGGGATGAAAACCCTCCCCGCGACGATCATCGGCATCGTCGGGATTATCGGCGTCGTCATTTTGGGGCTGAATGTCGGCTTCTCGATGGGGCGCATCCCGTGGATCGTCGCGATCGGCGCCTACATCGTCATCGCCTCGCTCGTCCCGGTCTGGATTCTGCTTCAGCCGCGCGATTACCTCTCGTCCTACCTGCTTTACGCGATGATGGGCGTTGCCATCGTCGGCATCTTCTTCTCGGGCTTTGCCGGCACGGCAACATTCGAGATCCCCGCCTTCACCGGCTGGTCGACCTCGATCGGCACGCTCTTCCCCGCGCTGTTTATCACGGTGGCGTGCGGTGCCTGCTCGGGCTTCCACAGCCTGATCGCGACCGGAACCTCCTCCAAGCAGCTGGACAATGAGGCACACGCGAAACCGATCGGCTACGGCTCGATGCTCATTGAGTCGGCGCTCGGCATCATCTCGCTGATCGCCGTCGGTATGGTGTTCAAAACCTACACGAGCAATGGGTTCGGCTCGCCCTCTGCTGCCTTCGCCGCCGGTATTGCGACGATGTTCAGCACCGATGGAACGGCGGTATACAACACGATCTACGCGCTTCTCACCCTCTCGGTCTCGGTCTTTGCGCTGACCTCGCTCGACACCGGCACGCGCCTGTCGCGCTTTATGTTCAGCGAGCTCTTCCTCAAGGAGGGCGAAGCCAGCTACAAAGACGCGAAGGGTATTCGCAAGGTTCTCGCCTTCCCGCTCACCGGGACGCTACTGATGGTCGTCATCGGCTGCGTGCTTGGAGGTCTCTCGCTCTCGCAAATCTGGGGTCTCTTCGGCGCCGCCAACCAGCTGCTCGCCGGCATCGCCCTGCTTGCGGTCTGCGCGTGGCTCGGCAACGTCGGGAAGAACAACAAGATGTTCTACTTCCCGATGGCGTTCATGCTCGTCGCGACCATTACCAGCCTCGTCATCACGATCGTCACTAAGATCAAGATGATCGCCGGCCTTGCCGCGACGCCCGCCGCCTGGGGCGACTGGTTCCAGCTGATCTTCGCCGCCGCGATGGTGGTGCTCGCCGTCATCCTCGTGGTCGAGGGCGTGCAAACCCTCTTCAAGAAAAAACCCGAGAAGGCGGCAGCCTGATCAAGGCCCCTCCGGCAACCGTGCTCGATAATTGCAAAAAAGAACCCGCGCTGCGGGTTCTTTTTGTAGGGAAGAAAAACATCATCGCCGAACTTTGCAAGCAGACGCGTACATCGCACCGGTGCAATCTACAAGTAGGAGGAACGAATCGTGCGGAAGGGAAGTTTTGACAAGAGAACGGGAGTAGCCCGGCGCGCACCACCTCAGAGTCGGGGCAGGACCGACTGCGGGGAGTCGCGCAAATGATTTTTGCAAGAGAGAACGAATAAGCACGTCGCATGCCGCGCAATCGCCCTCCTCTTCCTGAAAAATTCACGAAATTTTCTTACTTTTCCCCGGATTTTGTGCTACACTTTGTTTATCTATGCGCGCAGGTCCGCCGCGCGGCAGGAGGACGCCGTGGGAAAGATCATCACCCGCCCACTTTTCACCATGCTCTCCCGCAGCGAGCGCGACACCGCGCGCGCGGGGGAGGCTCTCGCGCGAGCGCTGCCTTTCCTACCGCAGAATATCGGCACCGTTCTCCCCGCCGCCGCGCGAGTAGGCGAGCGCGGCGCTTCCCCAGGCAAATCCGAGGAGCCGCCTCTCCCCTTGACCGACCGCTCCCCCTCACCCGGAATAGCTGCCGATATATCCGCCCCCGGCGAGGGCAGCGCGCTCTCCGATACCGACCTCGCAGCGGCGAATCTTCGCGCGTTCGTCGCGCTATATGGGGAGATGGGCGCGGGGAAGACCGCGTTTGTGCGCGGAATGGCGCGCCTTCTCGCGCCGGGCGCGGCGGTTTGCAGCCCGACCTATACCCTCGTCAATGAGTACCCGCGCGCGCGCGCGGCGCTACCGCCCCTGCGCCACCTCGATCTCTACCGCATCGAGGGGGAGGATGACCTCGCGTCGATCGGGTTTTTCGACTTCGTCTGCGAGGGGGTTGTCGTTGCGGAGTGGTGCGAGCGCATCCCGGAGGATCTGCCGCTCCCCCGCATTAAGGTGCGCATCGAAACTCTCGGCGACCCCGCCGCTGCGGGGGAGGCTCCTCTTTCCAGGTATACCGGCATCGAAGAGGCCGACGAAGTATCTCCCGATCGCCCGAGCGATGACCCGGCGGGCGCTCTCCCGCGCCGCATCACTGCCCTATATCTTTCCCCGGAGGGCGAACCGTGAATATTCTCGCGCTGGACACCGGGACGGCAGTCGGCAGCGTCGCCGTCTTGCGCGAGGGCGCCGCTATCCCCCGGGGCGGTGCTCTCTTGGGCGATAGCTCCGCGCTTTCTCACGGCGCCGCCCTCTCGCGCGGCGTGGAAATTCTCGGCGAGCTTGCTCTGCGCGGCAGCAGCCACAGCGAGAGCCTGCTCCCGGCGATAGATTTTCTCCTCACGACGCTGAAGATGACCCCGGACGACATCGATCTCTTCGCTGCGGCGGTGGGGCCGGGGTCGTTTACCGGGCTGCGCATCGGCGCTTGTACCGTCAAGGGGCTTGCCTTCGGGAGGGGCGTTCCCTGCGTCGGCGTGTCCTCGCTCGCGGCGATGGCGGAAAATGCCCGGGGTCTCACCGGCGTTCTTTGCCCGGCAATAGACGCGCGGAGGGATCGCGTCTACAACGCTATTTTTGCGGCGCGAGAGGGAGAAATCGTCCGCCTCACACCCGACCGCGTCCTCCCTATTGCGGATTTGCGCGCGGAGCTGCTGCGCGACCACGCCGCAGAGCCTCTCTTTCTCCTCGGAGATGCCGCCGACAAGCTTTCCGACGCGCTCGCCTCCCTCACACCAACTCCCACCCCGCCTGCGCTGCGCCTCCCCCTCGCGACCGGAGTCGCCGCGCTCGCGCTCCGCACTTATGAGTGTGCCTCCCTCGCGGAGCGCGCGGCCTTCACAGACGAGGCGCTCGCGCCAGTCTATCTGCGCCCCTCGCAGGCGGAGAGGGAGCTATCTCCCGCCTCCGCGCGCCTCGG
>CAZYCC010000043.1:5595-11739 GCA_964645985.1 uncultured Lachnospiraceae bacterium
AAGCTTTGTCGCGCCCTCACCGAGAGGAGAGCGCGCTTCGGCATTCTCATCTGCGGAACCGGCGTGGGAATGAGCATCGCCGCCAATAAGCACGCCGGTATCCGCGCCGCCTGCTGCTCAGACTGCTTCAGCGCACGCCTAACGCGCGCCCACAACGACGCGAATGTTCTCTGCCTCGGCGCGCGCGTTGTTGGGGAAGGGCTCGCTGCGGACCTTGCCGACGTCTTCCTCACGACCCCCTTCGAGGGCGGGCGGCATATTCGCCGCGTGCAAATGCTCAACGCGCTTGACGAGACGAAATGCGCAAAATGATCGTACAAGAACCCATTTTGGAGCAAGACGAGCTGCGCGGTGTGACGGTCGTCCTGCCGTCGCTAGACCCGGATGAAAAACTGCTCTCCACGGTAAAGGGGATGCTCGCGGCGGGTTTCACCGACCTTATCCTCGTCGATGACGGCAGCTGTGCCGACCGCGCCCCGCTCTTTGCGCGTGCGGCGGCTCTCCCCGGCGTAACGCTGCTGCGTCACGAGGAGAACCGCGGCAAAGGGGTCGCCCTCAAGACCGCGTTCGCCTATTTTCTCGAAAACCGCCCGGAGGGGCGCGGGGTCGTCACGGTCGACGGGGACGGGCAGCACCGCCCCGCCGACACCGCCGCGGTCGCGCGCGCAATGCTCGCAAGCGGCAGTGTCGTCCTCGGCGCGCGAGATTTCTCGCTGCCGCAGGTTCCCGCGCGCTCGCGGCGCGGCAACCGCATTACCTGCGCGGTCTTCCGCTTTTTCGTCGGGATGCGCGTCTCCGATACGCAGACAGGTCTGCGCGCCATCCCGCGATCGCACCTGCCCGCCATCGCCGCGGTCAAGGGCGAGCGCTACGAGTACGAAACCAATATGCTGCTCGAGATAAAGCGGCAGCATATTCCGCTCGAGGAGATCAAAATCGAGACGGTCTACCTCGAGGAGAACCAAAGCTCGCATTTCCGCACGGTGCGCGATTCGGCGCGCATCTACGCGCTCATCCTCAAGCATTTCCTCAAATATTCGGCAAGTTCTCTGACCTGCGCCCTCACCGAGACGCTGCTTTACTCGCAGATTCTTCGGCTCTGGCGGGATGTCGCGCACCTCTCGGGCGCAGCGCTGACCGCCGCGTCGACCATCCCCGCGCGGGTACTGTCCTCGCTTCTCAACTTCGCGCTCAATAAACAGCTCGTCTTCGGCAAAAAAGGCGGGGGAGGGCACTCCTTTGTGCGATACTACGCTCTCGTCGCTTTGCAAATGCTGCTCCAGCTCGCGTTCACGCAAGGGGTGTACGCGCTCTTCCGCATCCCCGAGAGCGCGACGGTCCTGCGCACAGTGCTCTACACGGTCGTGATGATCGTCCTGTTCTTCTTTAGTTACTTTGTCCAGCAGCATTGGGTCTTTGCCGACAAAAAAGAAAAGGGCAGCGAGGAGAAAAAATAAATTTTCGTTAACCGAGCCGCAGATCTTATTTGAAAATACCGGCGACTTCCTTTTCCCATGTTCCGAGAACATTTTCGAGCGGACGACCTGTTTGACAATCTCGATGTTGAGATCCCGGTCGCTCTGCCCGAGCGCACAGCTCCCGGCGCCCCGCCGAATCCGCGCCCGCGCGCCCGTCGCGCGCCCTCCCTCGGCGATCCCGCCGCCCGCGCGGAAGTTGCGCCCTCGCCAAGTGACCCGCAGGATCCCGCCGAGGCCTGCCGCGCACGCGGCGGCTCGGGTACTCCCCCCTCCCGCCGGGTGTATCATTCCCCCGCAATGGAGATACACCGGCTGCCGGAGGACATTCTCGCACGCATGGCGGGCGCAGCTCCGCCCTCTCCCGCTCGGAACGAGGACGACCTCTCCCGCGAGGACATCCCCGAGGAGAGCGGTCTTGCCACGGGATATACTCCCGATGATGGCGCGCGCGCTGACCCCAAACCCTACAGTAACAACAACCATTCAACCGATGACGATTCCGTGGGCGAGGAGGAGGGCGGCACGCCGCGCGCCCGCCGCCGCCGCGCTGCGCGTATCCTTCGCCGGGTAGTTCTCGCCGCGGCGGTGGTGATCATCTGCCTCGCGGTGGGCGCCGGAGGCATCCTCGCCGAGATTTTTCACGGCCCCTCGGATTTTGCCGCCGCATCCCTCGCCGTCTCGATGCGTGAGAATCGCGTGACCGCGTGGATCCCCGCGCTCTTCCTCGGTGGCGAGGAGAAAACCGCACCGAGCGGGGAGAAGGTGACAAGCGACGCCTCGAGCGAAAGCTCCCCCATCAAGGTTTTACCCCCGCAAGGCGGCAGCGCGCAAGGCGATTCTTCCGCCGAACCGGCCGATCCTTTCGCCGACTGTCCGGATGGCATTCTCCCGGGAGAAGGCGTGTACGGCAGTTTTTCTGTGAGCTACTTGCGCGTGCGAGACCCCGCGCGCATTGTCCTCTCGGCCTCCAGCCCGATTTTCTCGCGCTCTCTGCCCGGCACGCGCGCGACCGATCAGATTGAGCACGAGGGCGGCGACGCTCTCCTCAACGGCGGCGACTACTTTGACGACGGCAGCGACACCGTCGTCGTCGGCAGCGAGCCGCTCGGGCTGGTCATCTCGCGCGGGCGGGTGCTCTTCGACGATGGCGACCCGCGCGCCGGTTTCGTCGGGTTCGATGAGGACGGGAAGCTCGTCGTCCTTCGCTCGGCAACGCGCGAGGATGCCGAGCGGCTGCACATCCGCGACGGTTGCAGCGCGGGACCGGTTCTCCTTGAGGACGGCACGCTCAACGAGGATCTGCCCGCCGCCGGGGAGGATACCACGAAACCGCGCTCGGCGATCGCGCAAATGACGGACGGCAGTGTCCTGCTCGTTGCGGTCGACGGGCGGCAGCCGGGCAGCCTCGGCGCGACCTCACGCGATCTTGCCGCGTATCTTTCACAGGCAGGCGCCGTGCAAGCGGCGGAGCTCGCCGGCGGTACGGCATCTACTCTTCTCTACCGCGATAGCACGGGGCGATTCGGCGAGGCGGGCAAGGTCGTGATGATGAACCGCTATCCGCTCATGCAGGCAGAGCCGCGCCGTCTACCGACCTTCTTTCTGGTCACGGGAGAGGGGGTATCGCCATGAGCGAGGAAAGCCGAAAAGCTAAAACGAGCGCGCATCGCTCTCGGCGCAAGACGGTGTGCTTTTATTTGCTTCTACTCCTCGCCGCCGCGCTGATTCTCGGCGGAGCTTATGCCCTGCGCGCTCTCTACTTTCGCCCGAAGCTCGCCGCATATGAGCGAACGAACCCCGCCGCCGCCGCGAGCGCGGTTTTCCGCGATCTCTTTGCTCCGCGCGATGGCACGGGTCCCGACTGGGATCGGGTGGTTTCCCTCTCGGGGATGGACGAAAACCCGCTTTTCCCAAGCGATCAGGTCAGCGCCGCCCTTCGTGACCGCTACGACGGGCGGAAATTTCATTATACCTATCAGCAGATTAGTCAAGCCGAGCCAAAAATCAAGGTTGATGTCTATGCGAGCGGCGATTTTGTCGGTGACCTCACCATCGAGCGCGCGCTCGGCGACGATGGGGAAATCTCCGGGTGGAGAGCCACCGAGGCGCATTTCGCGGTGGAAGGGGACTGCGACGTAACCGTGCGTGTGCGCGACGATCATCGCGTCGCGGTAAACGGCGTCCCGCTCGATGAGCGGTATCTTTCCGAAGTGACGACGCTGCTCGCCGCCGATGCTCTCCCCGATGGCACGCCCGGCACGCGCGTCGCGACATATACGGTACACGGGATGTTCGCCCCGCCCGAGAGCGTTACTGCGACAGACGCGGCGGGAAATGAGATCCCCCTCGCGCACGACCCCGCGACAGATCTGTACGAGGAACCGGCGCCCGCATCGCGGGAGGCGACCCCTGAGGAGAGAGAGCGCGCTCTCGCCTGTGCGAGGGCTTACGCCGAGTTTATGCTCGGCCGGGGAGATGAGACAAGCCTCCCCTCCTTCGCCGAGGAGGGCAGCGCCCTATATAGCGCCCTGCTCACCGCCGAGCGGCTATCGCAGGATGCCGCGATCTCTTACGGCGAGCAGGACGCCGGGAGTTACCGCTCTTATGGCGATGAGATTTATTCGCTTAACGTCTCAATAGACATCACGGCGAAGCGCGCCGGCTTTTCGCGCAGCTTTCCACTGTCCGCGACCTTCTTCTTGCGCCGGCACGAAGGGGGAGATCTGCTCATCGCGATGAGCCGGGAGGAAATAGCGCAGGAGCGGCGCGAGCTGAGCTATCTCTTCCAAAAAAAGACAGGCGAAGTTTTGTCGCAGGAACTGCTCCCCGAGGGGGAGCGAAATCTCCCCGCGCCGCCCGCGCCGGCCGAGGAGGGAGAGACCTTCCGCGGTTGGGCGGCGCGCGACATTGCCGCAGACGGCAAAATCACCTATACCCTCCTTCCCCCGCCGGATGAAAGCGGCAACCTCACTCTACCGCTCCCCGGCGAGGAAAACTATGATTTCTTCTCCTCCCACCGCGTTCTCTACCCGGTGACCGAGCCCTCCGGGGAATGAGGGTACGCTTGTCCATAGCCCCGCCACAGCTGCTTGAACTCTTGGAAATGTTAGCGACCTCACCCGCCCCGCTGCGGATCGCGCACCCTCCGGGGAGCGAGGTGCTTTTTTCGGTGTAATCTCAGCGCTTTTTCTCTTCTTCGCTATGTCTGTTTTCACCTTCCTTGCCGAGCGCTTCGATCTGCCCATCCTCGACTTCCTGCAAGCGCACGCGCACACCGAGTTCCTCGACTCGGTGATGCCGCTCATCACGATGCTCGGGCAGGCGGGGGTGCTGTGGATTGCCTGCGCCATTCTGCTGCTCTTCTTCAAAAAATACCGTCGAGCGGGGATCGGCATGGGGATCGCGCTGCTCATCGGGGTACTCCTCTGCAACCTGACGCTCAAACCGTTGCTCGCGCGCCCGCGCCCCTTCGACTATCAGCTCGATGTTCACAATCGCTTAATTCACTTGCTCGTCCCCCCGCCGACCGATTACTCCTTCCCGTCCGGGCACACTCTCGCCTCCTTCGAGGCGGCAACCGTCCTTCTGCGGCGCGACCGCAAACTCGGCGGTCCCGCACTCTTTGTCGCAATCCTCATCGCCTTCTCGCGGCTCTATCTCTATGTGCACTACCCCACCGATGTTCTCGCCGGGGTCATCCTCGGGGTCGGCATCGGTTTCCTCGGAGACTTTCTTGCCGAGAAAATCTGCAATAAAGCGCGGGAGGTCTATCGCCGCAGAATGGGACTCGAGGAGGAGTGAGCATTTCTCGCCTTGGCGCGCCGCAAAAATCCTTAAAGGGCCTCGGGCAGCCGCCCCCGCACCCCGGGGATAGAGAGTCTCCTTCTTCCCCCACCTCGCCCATTCTCCACGCAAAAACCGCCGCTCCTCATGCGAGGAACGGCGGTTTTCGTTTGGATAGAAAGGGACGGCAGCCGTCAAGACGATCATTGCGCCACACGCCGCAGCGATGCCGCGACTATACAGCTTGCGCCGACGCTCTTTTCGCCCGCCGGCGAATGTCGATCGGTTTCGGATGCCGTGGAAATCGCTTACTTGTTGACGATCTCCTTGAGGGTCTTGCTCGGCTTGAAGGCAGGAACCTTGCAGGCGGGGACATTGGTCTTCTCACCGGTACGGGGGTTGCGGGCAACGCGCGCGCTGCGCTCACGCACCTCGAAGCTGCCGAATCCGATGAGCTGCACCGTTTCGCCATCGGCGAGAGCCTGCTCGATCGATCCGAGAACCGCTTTGAGGACAGCTTCGGCGTCTTTCTTGGTAACGCCAGCGGTTTCCGCCGCAGCGGAGATGAGTTCAGATTTGGTCATTTGATATTCCTCCGAAAAAGTATTGTAAGCAGAGTATAGCACACTTGCGCGCGCTTGTCTATACCCTTTTGGGCGATTTTTTGCGAAAAATTCGGTTTTTTCCGCGGAAAAGAGAGATTTTTTGCGAAATTTTCCTTATTCGATCTCGTACCCCTCCCAGCCGGCGATAGTTCGGGCGAGAAATGTGCGGTCGAGCACGTCAACGAACCCATCGCGGTTGAGATCGGCGCGGTCGGGATCGGCCTCGTATCCGCTCCACCCGGCAAGAAACCTCGCGAGATATGTGCGGTCGAGGGCGT
>CAZYCC010000044.1:0-3060 GCA_964645985.1 uncultured Lachnospiraceae bacterium
TTCATCGTGTAGGTGTGGAGCGTCGGGTTGCCGACCGTCGAGGCGTTCGCGGTCTGCCAGCCGTCGGAGTAGTGATTTTTGACCGCCATACTCATATAGGAAGCGGTCAGCAGCACTTCGAGGACGGTGCCGGGCGTACCTGCAAAATCAGCATTGTTAATGTATAGAACACCGGCATCCTCCCTCTTAGGTTCAAGTTTTAAGAATCCAGAATTTGCGTCGGGATTCTTTAACGTTTTTAACCCGAGAACAAAACCAGAGCCGATACTCATTTTATATCCCGGTGTTGTTTCGTCGGCGAGAAAAACATTGTACCATTCATCGCCGACATTGCCAAACATACCATTATTTTCCGGGTCATAATCGCCCCATGAGTTTTTGTTTTCTTCGCTTTGATTAAGCAACCGATGGCTCTTGTCGACACCCCACCTACTTTTCCATTCAGTGGGTTTTCCCTTTTTAATTCTATCTTCATCGTTGGTGTCATTCGTAGTTCCATCTTGATCGTCACCACAGAATCTCTCGTTCCAGTCCTGCTGTGTCCCCATCTCGTTGAGCGCGAAGTTCGCGCCGCCGTCCGACATGATGATCGCGGCGGGCACACGCGCGACGGTCGATGCCTTTCCGGTCGAGAGGGTCTCGGTGTAGGCGGTCGCGCTGTCCTGCGCGAGCTGCTCATAGGCGAGGTAAATGCCGCCCTGCGTGTTGGTAAAGTAGCCGATGTACTCGTCGGCGGCAAGCTCGCTCGTGGGGCCCATTATCGATGTGTAATTGGCAGGCTCATTTCTGGCACTATCAGTAACTTCTTCGTGAGCTCGTTTGTTTGCATTCTTCATTTCGACATTGTCAAGCCCGCCGTTTTCCTGATCCGCCACACCCGGGAAAGCCTTTATGTTGTTGTTGTCGCCGTAGACATTGTTGCTGACGGTATATTTGTGCTGACGCCAGCCTTCGACTGCCGCCGCGGCAAGCGGTTCCTCTGGCTTTAAATTCTCGGTCGTGTCCTCATTCATCTCGGCTTCCGCCGTCACTGTATAGCAGGTGTCGCGGTTGTTAATCCAAACCCAAGTGTTGCTCGTGTCATCATAGCGCAGGTCGCACGGGTGGTAGAGCGTCTCCATCCCGCTGACGCGCAGGTAGGGGGTGGGCTTGCCGGTTTCTTCCGCCGTACCCTCCGCGGCGGCAGTACTTCCGCGCCAATGCGCGAGCGGCATCAGCACGGTCGCGTTCGCGCCGTAGGCGACCACCGCAACGCGGTTCTGCGGGTTCTGCGCCATTAGGTTGTCGATCGTTTGGTTGATCGCGTCCAGCGTCTTTTGAATGCGCGAGTTTTCGATGCGCGCATCCATTGGGATACCATCCGCAGGAAAATCGTCTTTTTCTTTCCTCCCTGCTCCTTTTTCGGTTCTATCATTATATTGTGTAACCGTATCAATCGAAAATCTCGTGTCCTGCCCCATCGAGGCGGACATATCGAAGGCGATGACGAGGTCGATCGGGCTCTGCGGGTACTCGTTGAGCTGCTGGGAGCTGGTGAGCGCGGAGAAAACGTGCCCGAAGTCAGAGTTAAAAGAAACACTGCCGGCGTACCCGTCGGTCAGCATATCGAGCGAGACGCTCGCCTGGGTCTGCCCGTCCGGCGATGTCGCGAAGACCGATTTGTCGGTCCAGATTCGCCCGGCGTAGCGCGAGCCGTTCCCGCTGCCCAATAGCGCGGTGAGGTAGTCGTCGGTTGTGTCGGGGTCCGCGAGGCGATCGATTACCTTTGCCGTCCAGTTCCCCTCCTGCGCTGCGGCAACCTCGGCAACGCCGGCGCCCCCCGCGAGCACTCCCGCGAGCATCACCACGGTCAAAAGCGCGGCAAGGGCCCGGCAGGCCCCCTTCCCGCGCCGCACCCCGCCGCCGCGCGCGGGGGATTTCCTTTCACTCGGCACCATTGCGGCGCCGCTGCTCTTCCTGTTCTTTCTGCTGTAGGCTGTCAAAGCGTGAACCTCCTTCCGGCGAATTTGCTCCGCCGGGGATCGCGGGGGCGCGCCGCAACACGCCACACCGCTCCACAATACTTTATACATACGCAAGGATAGCACAAATGTCTCCAAAAATCAACCCCCCGTGAGAAAAAAATAGCGAATCCCCGCCGGGGCGGGGATTCGCAAAAGGGGCGCGGGCGCGGGGGCGCGCGAGGGGCGCGGGGGAGAGGGAGAGCGGGGGGCGGCGCGTTATTTTTTCGCCGGCTTTGTCGGCTGTGCCGGCTTTGCCGTCTTCGCCGGCCTCGCCACCTTGCCCACCTTATCCCCGACGGCGGCGACGACGCGCGTCAGCACCGGGGAGAGCAGGAGGTTCACCGCGAGCTCCGCGAGGAAGTTGACCCCCGCGACGACTACCGCAAGGAAAAAGAGCACGCTCTGCCCGTCCGGCACGCCCGCCGCTGCGATCGAATCGTGCAGGAGCGTCGCGCCGCCGACGATAAAGATGCCGGTGTTGACAATCGGCGCGGTGCCCGCCGCCGCGACCGAGGCAAGAGTCGCGCGGCGCGAGGCGGGTGGCGCCTTCCCGCGCGCCGCGCGGTAGACCACCCCGGAAAGAAATCCCGCCGCCGTTCCCTTCAAAAGGCAAATGAGCGAGGTGAGCACCGGCTGCGCGGCAAGGAGCGCGGCGGTGAAGGGATCGGCGCCGGTCGCGCCCATCGCGACGGTGATCACGCCGAAGACAAGGCCGAGCGCCGCCCCGGCGAGGGGCCCGAGCAATATCGCGCCCATCACAATCGGCACGAGGACGAAGGAGAAGGAGGTCGGCCCGACCTTCACCTGCCCGAGAAAAATCTGCAGCACCGCGACGAGCGCGGCAAAGAGCGCGAGCAGCACGAGCCGCCGCACGCGCTCGCTCCTCCTCCCGCGCGCCTCCCGCGCGCTCTCCCCGCGCGCTTGGTATTTCATAGGTGACAAATGGTAAGTGACAAGTAAATTGTGAAAATCCGCAGGAGATCCCCCCGAGGCTCCCCCTCTCCCGCGCGGTCTCCCGCAAGGCGCGCCGCGCCCTCCTCGAGGAAGTCACGAAAAT
>CAZYCC010000044.1:3160-11542 GCA_964645985.1 uncultured Lachnospiraceae bacterium
CCCGCGCGGTCTCCCGCAAGGCGCGCCGCGCCCTCCTCGAGGAAGTCACGAAAATCGCCGCGCGGGGGGTGTTTCGCGCAAAACGTCGCGCCCCCTCGCGTGCTACTCGGCGGTGGCGTCCGCCTTCGGCGGGGGGGTGATGCGCACTTTGCGCAGGCGCTTGTAGGGGGGGAGCGTCGCGTTGAGGTCCTTCACCTCGCGGCGCAGCAGCTCCGCGCGCTCATCGCGCGTGAGGTCCTCCACCGTCCCCTCCCGCAGCGTCACGCGCGCGGCGAGGCGCAGGTCCTCCCCGCTCTCGCGCAGGTCCTCCGCGAAAACGACCGCGTCCTCGACATAAGGGATGTCAAGCAGGAGATTCTCGATCTCCTCCACGCGCACGCGCTTGCCGTTCTTGAAGGAGATGAGGCCGTGCCTCCGCCCGGTGACAACGAGGCGCCCGCGCAGATCGAGCCGCCCGAATTCGCCCGTGCGCACGGTGCCGGGGCGCGGGAAGAGCGCGCGGCTGCCGCTCGGGTTGTTGTAGAGCCCCATCGCGACGGCATCGCCGGTGAGGAAGATCTCCCCCTCCCGCAGGAAGCGGAAGAACCGCCCGCGCCGCGGCGGCGGCGTCTCCCCGCCGGGCAGCAGATCCCCCTCAAGGACGGTCGCGCGCAATCCCGGCAGGAGCTTTCCCGCGTGAATATCGGAGGAACCCTCCTCCGCGCTCCCCCCGCGCGCGATCGCGGCGGGCGCGGCGAGGGCGGGGAAGACATATCCGGCGAACAAATCGATGCCCACCCGCTCAAAGAGGTCGGCAGAGGACTCGGCGGGCGGCGCGCCGACGCAGAGCACGGTGCGCAAGTTCCCGCCGAAGGTGTCGTGCACCGCGCGGAAGAGCGCGCGGCGGCGGTCGATACCGGCGCGGCGCAGCCGCTCGGAGGTGCGGGCGAGAGCGGTAAAATCATCCCACTTGCCGGAGCGTGAAAGACTGCCGCGCAGCGACACGGCGAGCCGCTCGACAAAAAGCGAGGACAGCACGACAAAATCCGGGCGGAAGAGCTTGAAACAGGAGGTCGCCGCGCGCGGCGAGGGGCAGAGGCAGACGGTCGCGCGCCGCGCGATCGAGAGCAGCAGCGTGCAGGTCAGCTCCTCCGGAGCGGCAAGCGGCAAAATCGAGAGCGCGGTCTTATGCGGGGGGAGCAGCTCATGCACGCCGCGCACGGCGGCAAGCAGGTTCTGCCCGCTGAAAAGCACGCCGCCCTCGGTCTCCTCCCCCTCCGGGAAGAGCAGCAGCCGCCGCTCATCGGGCGCGGGGGCCGCCTCCCGCGCCTCCCCGCGCGAAAGGGCCTCCCTCCCGCGCCGCAGAATATCCTCATAGCGCGCAGCGGGGCGAGCCTCCCCTTCCCCGCCCTTCCCGGAGGGAAGAAGAATAATCTTGAGGTTTTGCAGGCGCGAGAGCGTCTCGCTCGCGCGCGCGTACAGGTCCTCGTCAAGTAGCAGCGCGCGCGCGTCCCCCGCGCGAAGGGCTCTTATCGCGTCAGGGAGAGGCGTATCCGGCGCGAGAGGGATGGCGAGGGCGGGCGAGGTCAGCAGAGCGAGCAGCGCGGTCACGCTCTCGGGCGAAGACTTCGCGAGAAGGGCGACAGGCGAGGCGGAGAGGCCCACCGCGGCAAGTCCCGCGCGAAAGGCGGCGACGTTGCGCTCGAGCTGCGCGTAGGAAATCTCGCGCGCGCTGCCCTCCTCTAGGAAACGCAGGGCGGGAGCCTCCCCCGCGTCGCGCGATGCCGCGCTCAGCAGATCCCGCAGGGACGTGAAAAGCGATGTGCCGGAGGATTGTTCGGTCATAAACCACCTCGATTCTTCGAGAGTCAAACCAGTATACCAAATCCCGCGCGAAATTGCAACCCGCGCCGCGCGGCGAGGGAGGGCGCGCAGGTGAAAAGCCGCTCGGCGAGGGCACGCGCGGGCGAGGTGCGCGGCGTCAAAAGGGCGCGCGGCGATGAGGGGCGAGGAGCGCGCGGGCGAAATGCTGTCACGCGCCGTTTGCCTGATTTTCGTTTTGCCGCGAGGGCGCGCGGGGCAAATAAGACCACACGGGAGCGGGCATCTCGGCGACGCGCAGCCCCGCCGCGGCGTTAACTCTGCGCGGCGCAATCGGTTAATCCCGCGCGGCGGGAAAATGTTACACCGCCGGGCGGCTTCCCGCGAGGTCGCGGCGCGGCGCACGGGGGGTGGGGGCGGCTTCCCCTCGCAAAAATCGCGCGTCCACGCTCCCTCTCGGTGCGGTTTCCCGCAATACTAGGGCGCGGGCGATCGCCGAAAATGATTGCCGGGGCGTACCCAGCGCGCGCCTCCCGCGTCCCTCCCCGCGCTCCTCCTTGATATGGATTCGCGCAAAGCGGCGCGCGCACCCTCATTGCTCGGTGACGGCGGAGCGGGAGCGCCCCCGCGATTTTCCCCGCGATGATTGGCTTCGCGGCGAATGTAGCATTGTTCACATCTTTGTGGTATACTACACGGAATCGCGTTTTCCGGGGGTTTTCGATGTCTAGGATTCTCGGCATTATCGGCGGCATGGGGCCGATGGCGTCCGCCTACCTCGTTGAGCGCATCACCGCGCTGACCCGCGCCGCGCGCGACGCCGACCACATCGAGCTGCTGCTCTACAGCCGCCCGTCGATCCCCGACCGCACCAAGGCTATCCTCGCGGGCGCGCCCTCGCCGCTTCCGCTTATCCAAAGCACCGCGCGCGCGCTCTGCGAGGCGGGCGCGGGAGTTCTCGCGATGCCCTGCATCACCGCGCACGCCTATTACGATGAGCTCGCCGCCGCGCTCCCGGTGCCGCTCCTTCATATGCCGCGCGAGACGGCGCGGGAGGTCGCCGCGCGGGGCGAGGCGCGGGCGGGCATTCTCGCAACGGACGGTACGGTAAAGGCGGGGGTTCTCACGGCGGCGCTCGAGGAGTACGGCGTAACGCCTATTCTGCCCTCCCCGCGCGCTCAAGCGGCGGTGATGTCGCTCATCTACGACGACATTAAGGCGGGAAGGGCGCCGGATATGGCAAAGTTTGCCCTCGCCGCGGAAGAGCTGAGAGGCGCGGGCGCGGGCGTTATCCTCCTTGGCTGCACGGAGCTGTCGCTCCTGCCGCGCGAGAATCGCGCGCCCGACATCCTCGACCCGATTGATATTCTCGCGCGCGCGGCGATCCTCGCCTGCGGAGGCGAGGTAATCGGGGAATAGCGGCGCTTTCCCCGCTCGGCTCAGGGCATGCCGCCGCCCCGTTATCTCCCGCAAAAGGCGAGGCGCCCGCTCGCGCAATATTTCGCGCCGCAGCCGCGAGGGAGAGCGCGGAGCGCCGCAAACATTCTTTTTTCCGATAGGTGAACTATGGCACCCCCTCCGATGGGCAGCCGCGAGGCGCTCTACGAGAAAATGAAGGTTCCCCCGCCGACCTCTTGGCGGGATCTGCCGCGCTACCTCAAGGAAGTGCTCGGCGGGACCTTCTCGCGGCTCGGGTATATCTTCCGCCTCGTCTACGAGGCGCGCCCGAGCCTGCTTTATGTGATGATCTTTATGGCGATCTTCAACGGCGTCATGCCTGTTGTCGGCACCTATATCACGGCAAACCTGCTCTCAATGATCGTGCGGCGGCTCAGCGACCCGACGGTCAACCTCTGGATCCCGCTCATCTTTCAGTTCGGGTACTCTTTTCTCTATACCCTCGTCAACAGCCTCAACGGCATTGTCACCAACATCTCGGGCGAGCTGGTGACCAACCACGTCAAAGTTAAGATTATGAACAAGGCGAAGGAGGTGGACCTCGCCTCCTTCGATATGCCCGACTTCTACGAGCGGCTCGAGAACGCCAACCGCGAGGCGGGTTCGCGCCCGGTCAACATTATGGAGAACACCTTCGGGATGGTCAGCCGGATTATCTCGATGGTCAGCTATATCGTTATCCTCTGCGGGCTAATCTTCCGCCTCGACTGGTACGCGGGGCTCTTCGCCTTCCTGTTCGTCGCCCTCTCGGTAACGACCGCGCTCGTCTCCTTCCGCTTCCGCCGCAAACGGTTTCTCTATATGCGCAACCGCAGCAAGGACCGCCGGCAGATGAACTACTACAGCGATATGCTGGTCAACAAGGATATGGTCAAGGAGCTGCGCCTCTTTGACCTGTCGGATGTCTTCATCGGGCGCTACAAGGAGGTTTTCGGGCGGTACTTTAAGGGGCTGCGCAGCCTCATCTACCGCGAGAACGGCTGGAACCTCACCTTAAACCTTTTAACGACCGTCGTCAACTGCATTCTCTTCTACATCATCGCGACGAACATCGGCCAAATCGGCGATTACACCATCTACACGGGCGCGCTCAACTCGGTTTCCTCCGCGATGACCAATATCATCACGACCTTGGGCAGCATCTACGAGGGGACGCTCTTCATCGACAATATGATTCTCTTTATGAAAGAGAAGCGCACGATAGTCCCGTCCCTTGAGACGCCGCGCGAGCCCGTGCGCCACATCGGCCACCGCATCGAGGTGCGCAATGTCTCCTTCGCCTATCCCGGCAGCGACCGGCGGGTGCTGCGCAACATCAACTTCACGCTCGAGCCGGGAGACACGGCGGTGCTTGTCGGCCTCAACGGCGCGGGCAAAACGACGCTTATCAAGCTCTTAACGCGCCTATATGACCCGACCGAGGGCGAGATTCTCCTCGACGGGCACAACATCAAGGAGTACGACACCGAGGAGCTCTACCGCCTGTACGGCATTATTTTCCAAGACTTCGGCAAATATGCGGTCACCGTTGAGGAGAACATCCGCTTCGGCGACATCGGCAAGGAGCACCGCCCGGGCGATGTGCAGGAATCCGCCGAGCAGGCGGCGGCGAGCACCTTCATCGAGGCGCTGCCGCACGGGTTCGACACGCCTCTCATGCGCTATTTTGAGCCGGACGGTATTGAGCTGTCGATCGGGCAGTGGCAGAAATTGTCGGTCGCGCGCGCCTTCTACGCCGACTCGGACATCCTCATCTTAGATGAGCCGACGGCGAGCCTCGACCCGATGGCGGAGCAGGAAATCTTCAACCAGTTCGACCGCCTGCGCGGCGAGAGCGGATCGGGCGGCAAGAAGACCAAAACGACGATTTTCGTTTCGCACCGCCTCTCCTCCGCAACGGTCGCCGACAAGATTATTCTCCTTAAAAACGGGCAGATCGCAGAGATGGGCGACCACCACACCCTGATGGCGAAAAAAGGCGAGTACTACACCCTCTTCAGCACCCAGGCAAAGCGCTACGTAGAGGGCAGCGAGGGGGAAGAGCTTCGCCCGTGATTTTACATCCCCGCTCTTTTTTATTTCTTCTATGTCTCTTTCTACTTCTTCCGAGATTTTGCGGCGGCGAACCTTCGCCATCATTTCGCACCCGGACGCGGGGAAGACCACGCTCACCGAGAAGCTGCTGCTCTACGGCGGGGCGAGGAGCGAGGCGGGGATGGTCAAGGCGAAAGGCCGCGCCCGCGCCGCCACCTCCGACTGGATGGAGATCGAGCGCAAGCGCGGCATCTCGGTGACCTCGAGCGTGATGCAGTTCGAGCACGCGGGGTATGTCATCAACATCCTCGATACACCGGGGCACGAGGACTTCTCCGAGGACACCTACCGCACGCTGATGGCGGCAGACAGCGCGGTGATGGTCATCGACGGGGCGAAGGGCATCGAGCCGCAGACCCGCAAGCTCTTCCGCGTCTGCGCGCGCCGCGGCATTCCCATTTTTACCTTTATCAACAAGCTCGACCGCGACATCCGCGACCCCTTCGACCTGCTCGACGAGCTGGAGCGCGAGTTTTCCATCGGCGCGTATCCTGTCAACTGGCCGATCGGCAGCGGAGTCTCCTTTCGCGGGGTGTTCGATCGCGCGCGGCGGGAAATTCTCACCTACGAGCGCGCCGACTCTCATGCCGGGCGCGAAAAAATCGAGGCGATTCCGGTCGAGCTGGGGGACGACGCGCGCCTATTTGAACTACTCGGGCGGGAGCAGACCGCGCGCCTTCGCGAGGAGGTGGAACTGCTTGACGGCGCGGGGTACGACTTTAGCCTTTCGCGCGTGCGCGAGGGCAAACTAACGCCGGTCTTTTTCGGCTCCGCCCTCAACAACTTCGGCGTCGAGCCGTTTCTGCGCGAGTTTCTCGCGATGACGACGCCCCCGCTGCCGCATCTCTCGGGAGAGCGGCAGGTTGCGCCCGATGAGGAGGGGTTCTCCGCCTTCGTTTTCAAAATTCAGGCGAACATGAACCGCGCGCACCGCGACCGCATCGCGTTTTTCCGCATTTGCTCAGGCTGCTTTATGCGCGAGCGCGAGTATCTGCATGTGCAGAGCGGCAAGGTCGCGCGCCTCTCGCGACCTCTCACCATGATGGCAAACGACCGCGCCGGTATCGATCGCGCCTTCGCGGGCGATGTTATCGGAGTCTTCGACCCCGGCGTTTTCGCGATAGGCGACACGGTCTGCGAGCCATCGATGGACGTGCGCTACGGCGGCATTCCGACCTTCGCGCCCGAACATTTCGCGCAAATCGAACAGAAGGACGCCCTGCGGCGCAAGCAATTCGCGCAGGGGCTGCGGGAAATTGCCGAGGAGGGGGCGATTCAAATCTTCACGCAGCCGGGCGGGGGGCTCGAGCGCGTCACCGTCGGGGTCGTGGGCCCGCTGCAATTCGACGTGCTCGCCGCGCGCATGGAGAGCGAGTACGGCGTCACCTATCACCGCACGGATCTGCCGCACACGATTATCCGCCGCCTGCCCGAGGGCGCGCGGGTAGACACGTTGAACCTCGCCGAAAGCACCCTGCACCTCGCCGACACGCGCGGGCGGGAGTACCTCCTCTTCGCCGGCGAGTGGTCGCTGCGCTGGGCGCTCGAGAAAAACAAGGATCTCACGCTTGAGGAATTTGACGAGCAGTGATCGAGCCGCGGCGCGGGAACGCTCGCGGGAAAACTCACGCGGGCGGGAGCGGCGCGCCGACGCGCGGGCGAGATGCCATCGCGCGGCAAATCGGGTATTCGCGGGGGTTGTCAAGCCCCGAATGCAGAAATTTTCGCTCTTTTGAAAATTTTTCCAAAGGGGGCGAAGTTGGGCAGCTTTTGCGTCGCGGGCGCGGGTTTGATTTCCCTTCGTTTCCCCTCGATCTGTGTTTCGAAAACTTCTGTTCCTGTTTCCTCATCGCGTTTTCGGTCAAACATAGAATCCCCCGCCGAAAGGCGGGGGATTTTATGGAGAAGGAGAGGGATGTTCACTTGTTGTCCGTCCTCGCGAAGCGCCGAGACAGAACCCATGAAGCGATGGCGAGGGCGAGGCAGAGGGCGACGACAACGATGACATCGACAAAATCGGAAACAGAAGTTTGCGAGAATCCCACAAAGCTGAACGCGCCGCTCTCGGGGTCTTGCAGGAGCGGCAAGACACGCACCGTCGGGAAGATGACCGCAACGGCTACGCTAACGACGCCGATCACGCGCAGCGCCGGCAGAAGGGGCGATACGCCCCCTTTCTTTTCGCGCACGATTCTTTCGGGGATCTGCTTTTTGAAGTCGAGGATGCTGCCGAGCGCGCCCGCCGTCACGGCGAGGACGATGGTCTCGGGAACCATATAAGTCGCGTTGTAGGAGAGCGAATAGATGAGCGCTGCGGCGGTCGGGATGGAGATGCCTGCCCAGATCGTCGCGCCGGTGATGACATGGCAGATGTAGCGCAGGACGCAGACGAGGATACTGCCGCAAACGAGGGCGGTGCTCTGTGAGATCCCCCACTTCTTCTCGAAGCGGCGGAAGATGCCGCCTAAGCCGATGACGGCGAAGGCGACGAGATAGTCGAGCAAAACGAGGACGAGGATCGATTGCCAGGTGGTGAAATAGGCGACATTGTCCAGCCCCAGCAACTGCTGCACGATGCCGTGCACCAGCCCGGCGCCGAGACCATACCAAACGCCGTAGCGATAGGAGACGAGCAAAATCGGCAGCATCGAGGCGAGCGTCACCGATCCGCCGTAGGGCAGGTGAACAAGCTTAATCAGGCTGAGGACGGTGGCGAAGGCGACCAGCACCGCGCTCTCTGTGAGGGCGCCGATCTTCTTGCGGTTCCGCCGGATGAGTTCTTCCGTGCTTGCGTTTGCCATAGCGCTGTCCTTTCCAAAAGAAAACCGCAGCCGGGCGGGGCTGCGGGATGCGGGGGCATTGCGCTCGCGACGACAGCTTCCTACGCCGGCATTGTCCGGGTCAGGTCAAGGGTTCGGAAAACCGTCTCAGCTCGCCCCCCGCGGGCACCCCTGCCATATTCGTGTGCGAAGAAAGTATAACACAAGCGGGAGGGGATGTCAAGGGGTCTCTTGCAAAAATGCGCAGGAG
>CAZYCC010000045.1:0-2849 GCA_964645985.1 uncultured Lachnospiraceae bacterium
TCCACATCGAGGTTGCCCGCGACGATGTTGGTGGGGCCGGTTTTCGCTTCGTCGCTGAACCACGCGAAGGTTGTGCCTACGAGCATGGCGGCGCAGAGGAGCGTAGCGCAGAGGGAGACGATGACCTTGCTCTTTCCCGTACGATTGGTGGATTTCATAGAAATGTCCTCGCTTTCGGTGATGTCTTGGAGTAGTTTATTTGGATTTGTCGGAATTCTCGGTTGAGGGGGCGCTATCCTGCGCGCTTTTACTATGCGGGATTTCGCGGCGCGCGCGCGGCGCGGCGGGCGCCGGGGCCACGGACGGCTGCGCGGGAGCCGTCGGTGCGGTCGGCTGCTCAGGTTGTGCAGTCGCTACGGCAGGCTGCGTGGGGGCAGCGGGAGACGCGGGAGCGGTAGGCTGCGCGGGAGCTACAGGTTGCACCGGCTGCGCGGAGGTTGCGGGAGCCGCAGGCGCGGTCGGCTGCGCGGGGGTCTCGGGAGTGGCGGGCTGCGCGGGTGCCGCGGCGGCGTTCGCGTCGCCGAGCTTCGCTTTGAGGGCGAGGAGCTCCGCCATCATCTGCTGAGACTGGAGACGCTCCTGCTCCATTTGCTGCCGCGCCTGCTCGCGCTCGGTCTCGATCTTCTCGCGCTCCTCGTCGAGCGCCGCCATCTGCTCGCGGCGATACTGGCGGAAGAGCTTAATGCTGTTTACCCCCTGCATCAAAATCAGGATGAGAAAGGGGACAAGAATGCAGATGATGTAGCCGGGGGTGGTCTTGAGGAACTGGAAGAACTTGCCGACCGCCGGGATGTGGAACTGGTACTTGCCGAGCACGAAGCTGTCGGTGACCACCGTCGGGTCGTTCGTGTCGGTTGTGGTACCGTAGGTAACGAAGCCGTGCGCGCCGGTGTCGTCTGTCGTCACCTCGCGGATTTTGTGGGTGATGATCTCGCCGTAGTGGTCGGGGTCGATCGACTGGAAGGTGATAATGTCCCCGGGCTGGAGGGTCGCGGGGTCGACCTCTTTGGAGAGAACTAGGTCACCCGCGCTGAAGTAGTGGGTCTCGGGCTTGCTCTCGTCGCCGTTCATCGAGTCGGACAGGACAATGAACGCCTTGTAGCCGAAGATGTTGCGGTCGTTGCGGTCAAAGGTCAGCACCGAAACGACCGTGAAGATCATCATGAATACCGCGACAATCGTCACGAGCCAGGAGAAGATCGATTTAATAATCTGCCAAGGGGTCTTCTTCTCCTTGACTTTCGGGGGTTCGCCCGCAGGCGCGGCGGCGGGGGGCGAGATTTCTTCCTTCTTTTCTTTTTTGTTTGCCATAAGTGAGGTTCCGCCTCTCTTTGGATGGTGGGTCGGGGAGGTCGCGCTCAGTCAAAGAGGCGGTTGGGGTTGTTCTTGGTCTGCACGGCATCCGCCGCGAGACTGAAATGCAGGTCGAGCCGCTGCGCCTCGTTGCCCGCCTCCTCCGGGAAGTGGAAGGAGAGTGTGAGGTTCTTCGTCTCGCCGAGGGCGAGCATATCGGCGGTCGCCGCGGTGCGGTCTTTCGTCATCTCGGAGAGCATTCCCTCCCAGAGGACCGTGTCGCCGTCGCGCAACGTGACCTGAAGCACATCGCCGAGACCGCCCTCGACATCGTCAAAGTAGATGCGGTACCAGACGTCCCAGGTGCTTTCGTTTTTGAGGTAGAAGTCTTTCTCGACGGTCATGCCCGGTTCGAAGAGAAACTCGTGCTCCTCGATCACCGGCTTGCCGCCGTTCAGGTCTATCGCGACCTTGCCGCTGTGAAAGAGGTTGCCCTCAACCGAGACGGTCGACCAGATGAGGGCGAAGGAGGTGATGCACAGGCAAAGGGCGAGCAGGATGATGGCGACCACCGAGCCGGTCATCTTCTTGCTCATCTCGGTGTCGCCCATGCGGGGCTTTTGCTGTTCTTGATTGTCACGCATGGTCGTCTTCCTCCTCGCTATCTTTCCGGCTGCGGCGCCACACCACGATGAGGACGGCGAGCAGTGCCACAATGACGATCACCCAAGGAATCGCGGCGACGATGTCGCTCGTTTGCGGGGTGGGCGGCGCGAGGTTGTCGACATCCTCTCCCTCGACCCACCAGTTGAAGTCGAGGACGAGCGCCTCGTCCATAAACTCGTTGCCGACGCTCGTGTCAAGCGATCCGGTGACCTCGTAGTAAAGTTCGCTCTCGGTGCGGCCGTCCGCGCCGAGCGTGCGGTTGACCGACTCGGGCATCCCGATGACCGGGCCATCGTAGAGGACTTCCTCGCCGTCGAGAATTTTCACGCGCAGATTGAGCACCTCGGCGAGCTTCTCGTAGCCGGGGCGCACCGTCGCGCGGTAATGCAACACGACCGGCGCCTTGTGCGTGACGCGCACATCGTAATATTTGGTAACCGTGTCTCCGGGGAAGAAGTTTTCCTCGTCGAAGGGGACATTGTCGCCGGGGTGGCGCTCGTAAAGGGTAACGACCGTGGCGGTCTTGGGGTCGGTCACGCTCGTGCCGTTCGATGAGGCGGTCGTTTGCGTACTGTCACCGCTTCCGTCGGGGGAGGCGGGGGCGCTGCCCGCTCCGGGCGCGGTCGCTTGCGGATTGCCGGGGTCCTCGCCCTCGGGGGCGGGGTCAATGAGGTTGTCGGGGACGACCGCGGTCGTCGGGTGACGGGGCGCGAGATAGCGGTAGAGCATCGTCCCCGCGAAAGCGAGGAGCACCACGCCCAGGAGAATCGACAGCACGATAATCGCTGTCTTCATTTTTCGCTTGGATGGCTGCACGGCTGTTCCTCCGCTTCTCTACTGCGCTCGCGCACGGCGGCGCGGGTCCTTCCTTTATATAAATGTAAAACCGA
>CAZYCC010000045.1:2949-5751 GCA_964645985.1 uncultured Lachnospiraceae bacterium
ACCTCGCGCGGGGCATAACTCTCCCGCAATCTTATACGAGGGTATTGTAGCACGAGAGAAACGGTTTGTCAAGAGGGGAGAGGAGAAAAAATCGAAAAATCGCGAAAATAGGCGAAAAGAGGGGGCTTTGCCGCTCCGGAGGAGCAAAACGCGGCGGTCTCGGGGGAGAAATGAGGAGTCTGCGGTTTGTAGAGACAATGTACGCGAAGGGGAGACAGAGCGAGGCGCGCAAAAATTTCTGCGAGTCCCCCCTTTCCCGCCCGCCGTGCGGGCGGGAAAGGGGCAGGCGAAGCTCTCGTCGAGGCGGGCGAATGCGCGACATAAGCCGCGAGGGGCAGTAGAGGCGGATGAGCGAGCGGGAGGCGAGCATCCCCGCGAATCGCGCGGGGGGCGCGGCGGGGCAATCCTCTCTCTCGCAAGCGCGACGCTTTTCGCGAGAATGAAGAAATTCTGTTGTAAAATGAGATGTGGCGCGCAAACGACGCAAGGAGCGGCACGCCCCCGCGCGAGGTAACCCCGCGCGAGGTGCGTCAGGATTGCGCGGAGCGGTGGAAGGATTAGCGCCGGAGCCGGGAGAAGCGCACCCGGTGGAAAGGACAGCGCAAAGGAGAACGCAAGAGGCAATGCGCGACGGCGGCGCGGGGGGCGGCGCAGCAAAAAGACGGCGCGGGCGCCGTCTTTTCGGGAGGAGTTATTCGCGTTTGAGGCGGGCGAAGGTCGCCATGAGCTTCTTTCTGCCGGCCTTGTCGAAGGAAATCTCGTACAGTGTATCGCCGCCCATTTCGGTGACCGAAAGAATCTCGCCCCCGCCGAAGAGCGGGTGCAGCACGCGATCTCCTGCGGCGAAACGCTCGCGAGAGGCGGGTTTCGCGGCGGCGGGGGTGTAACCGATACCGCCATAGGGCGGCACGCGCGGTGGCCGGCGGGTCGCGAAGGGGGAGAACGTTCCCGCAGCGGCGCGATCGCGCGGGGGCAGCTCGTGCTCCTCGAGCTGATCGCTCGGGATCTCGCGCACAAAGGGCGACAGGCGGTTGGTGTTCGTCCTGCCGTAGAGCAGGCGGTCGCGCACATGGGTGATGAGCAGGCGCTTCTTCGCGCGCGTCACCGCGACATAAAAGAGCCGCCGCTCCTCCTCGCGCTCTTTGGGGTCGTCCTGCGACTGGTAGGAGGGGAAAATGCCGTCTTCTATTCCCGCAAGGAAAACCGTCTCGAACTCCAGCCCTTTCGCCGCGTGCACGGTCATCAGGACGGCGGCGTCGGCGGTCTCGTCGTAGTTGTCGACATCGCTGACGAGCGCGACCTCCTCAAGGTAGCCCGAGAGCGTCGGCTCCTCGTGGGTTTTGAGGTAGTCAACTACCGTGGAGGAGAGCTCCTCGAGGTTCTCGCACCGCTCCTCCTCACGGTCGTCCTGCGAGAGCATCTCAAGGTAGCCGGTATGGGTCTTCGCCGCCTCAAGGAGGGCGAGCAGACCCTGCTCCTCGCTGATGTGCGCAAGCTCGTCGATGATATTGCAGAAAGAGAGCAGGCGCGGAGCGGCAGAGCGCAGCTCGGGGTAGGCGGGGGCGTTCTCCATCACCTGAAAGAACGGCACATCCTCGCGCCGGGAGATCTGCCCGACCGTGCGCAGGGTGCTGTCGCCGATGCCGCGCTTGGGGAGGTTGACGATGCGCGCGAGACGCTGCTCATCGCGCGGGTTGTTGACGACGCAGAGATAGGCGAGGATGTCTTTAATCTCCTTGCGGTCGAAGAAACGCTGTCCGCCGAGAACGCGGAAGGGGACGCCCGCCTCGCGCAGCTTTGTTTCGATGTTGCGCGAGAGGGCGTTTTGACGATAGAGAACGGCGAAGTCGCTGAAACGCGCGCGCCCGGCGCGCACCTCCTCGGCAATTGTCCTCGCGATGAAGGATCCCTCGCCCTCCGCGCTCTCAAACTCGCGCAGGACGATTTTATCGCCCATATCGCCCGCCTTGCCGCTCGCGCACCAAAGCTCCTTTTCGTGACGCCCTTTGTTGTTGCCGATGACGGCGTTCGCCGCCGCGAGGATGTTGCCGGTCGAGCGGTAGTTTTGCTCGAGCTTGATGACGGTGGCGTCCTTGAATTTGCGGTCGAAGGAGAGGATATTCTCGATGGTCGCGCCGCGAAAGCGGTAAATGCTCTGGTCATCGTCGCCGACGACCATTAAGTTGCGCCTCTCGCGCGAGAGGAGCGCTGCGAGGCGGAACTGCGCCTCGTTGGTGTCTTGATACTCGTCTATGCAAACATAGCGAAAGCGCTCGTTGCAATAGGCGCAGACCTCCTCATCGCGCTCGAGGAGCTGCACCGTTTTGAGAATAATATCGTCGAAGTCTACCGCCGAACAGTCGGCAAGGCGTCTTGTATAGGCGCGGTATATATCGAGGAAATTGTCGGCTCTGCCGGGCGAAAGAAGCGGCTCGCCCGCCATATCGGCGGGGAAGCTGTCTCTCCCCCTGGATAAATCATCCACGGTGAGCAGGCGCTCTTTGAGGTGCGAGATGAGCCGCTGCACGAGCTTCGGCTCGTAGTCCTTTTCGTTTAGATTGAGAGATTTTATGCAGTTTTTGATTGCGTGGCGCGTGTCGTCGCTGTCAAAGATGGTGAAGCCGGAGAGGAGGCCCGCCTTTTGCGCGTACTTGCGCAGCAGGCGCAGGCAGATCGCGTGGAAGGTGCCCGCCCAGACCGAGCCTCCCTCCTCCTCGTCGAGAAGGGCGGAGAGGCGCGCTTTGATCTCGCCCGCCGCCTTGTTGGTGAAGGTAATCGCGATAATATCGTACGCGGGGCAGG
>CAZYCC010000045.1:5761-11537 GCA_964645985.1 uncultured Lachnospiraceae bacterium
GCAGGGGTCGACGGCGAGCAATGGCAATATTCGCTCGGCAAGCGCGCGATCGCCTCGCTCAAGTGCCCCCTCCATTTGCGAGAGGAGCTCGGGGGTCGCGGCGGCAGGGAGGGTCTCGTCGCGATAAGCGTTGCCGTAGCGGATGATGTGCGCGATGCGGCGGGTGAGGACGGTGGTCTTGCCGCTGCCCGCTCCCGCGAGCACGAGGAGGGGGCCGTTGACGGTCGTCACCGCCTCCCGCTGGCGCGGGTTGAGGTCGCTGTAGAGCAGGTCAAAGAGCCGACGCTTGGCGGAAAGGAAGCGCGCGGCAAAATCTTGCGGCAAGGTCGAGGACATAAGGGTAAGGTGGGCTAAAAAGGAGAGAACGAGAACAGTCGGTGACGAAAGCAAGAGCGCAAATCTCCCTTTCCGCAAGGCAGCGAGGGAAGCTACCCGGGCGCGCGGCGCGATCGGGGCGAGAGCGGCATTCTTTTCGGCGAGAGGGCGAGGCACCGCGGTTTCGCCGCGCAATCGGCTAAGTCCATCGCAGGGCGGGGATACCTCGCGCGGAGTAGCGAGGGTTCCTCTCCCACCGAGAGGGGAACGGCTGTGACAACAAAAAAGCTGCGGCGCGGAGGGAGATTCCCTGCGATGGGTCACAGCTTTCGTTTGCCATAAATTTGGCAGGCTAAATCAGCGCGCCGCGCGCAGGACCTGCGCCGAGGTGGAGCGGCGCCGCGAGCGCGCCGGGAGAACTTTCGGCGCGAGAGTAGCGCGAGAACCGCTCCTTGGGAGATCGCGAGCGCGGAGCGCGATGGAGCTTACCCGCTGACTTTCGCGAGCAGAGCGGTGTAGCGGCTCTTCTTGCGGGCGGCGTTATTCTTGTGGAGCAGGCCCTTCGCGGCGGCGCGGTCGGTCGCCTTGACGACCTCGGGGTAGAGGGTCCTCGCGGCGGCGGCGTCTCCGGCGGCGATAGCGGCCTCGTATTTTTTAATCGTCGTTTTGAGGGCGGACTTGGTGCTCTTATTTTGCAGGGCTTTCTTTTGCGAGACGAGCACCCGCTTCTTCGCGGATTTGATGTTGGGCATAATTTCCTCTTTCGATTTCCTTGCGCCACGGCGCGAAATTCATATCACATCGGAGTATACCACATCGAAAAAGAAAATGCAAGGGGTCGGGGCGTGGTTTTTGCAAAAAATTTGGGGTGTGGAAGAGTGCGCGCACAAACGACAAGCGATGGCCGTCGCCGTGCGAAAACCTCCGCGAAGGGCGCGGCGCGGCCTCTTCCCGCTATCGCGAGGGGTTCTTTTTCGAAAAAACATCCTCTCGCGGCATATTCCCGCGATCATCCCGAGCGGCGCGTGATCAATCGGCGCCGTCGCAGGCGATCGGCAAGCACGATCTTCCCGCGATCATCCGCGCGGCGCGTGATTCACCGGCGGGGTAGTCCCCTCGGGGCGCTCCGGGGGGTGCTCCGCCAACATCTTTTGACGGGGTTACCCCGCCGCGCTCCGCAGCATTCTTTCTTGATGGGATATTCTCTCGCGCGCGCCCCGGCAAAAAGAGAAGGGGAAGCGGGGCTTCCCCTTCTCTTAGTTTTGCGCTTAGGTGCCGCGCACACGCCTCTATCGGCGATTTCGCGGGGTTTCCCGCGCTAGTCCGCACGGTTCTCGCCGGTGCGATGCGGACGGGCAGCTCCGCCGCTCATCCGAGGCGATGAGACGCCGCGCGTGATCGCCCGAGGGTCAGTATTCCTTCCTCTCGCAAAGGCGCTTGAGGATAACACTGACATCGCCGACGGTTTCGGAGCCGTCGAGGTTGACATCTGCGTACTCGGCGAGCGGCGCGGTTTTGCCCTCGAGATAGGTGAGCAGACGCGTGGCGTCGCGCACCGTGAGAACACCGCTCCCGTCGACGTCGCCGATATACTTCTTCGCCTGATAGGCACCGGTCGTCAAGGGCGCGTCGTGATTTGCGGAGTAGGGGCCCGCCTCGTAATGCTCACCGAATCCCGCCTCGAGGAGCTTCTCCATATCCTGCGTCTGCAGGAGGACGTTTAGCAGATGCTCCGCCGACTGCTGGAGGTCTCCAAGGCAGATGGTGCCGCGCCCCTCCTCGCCGTCCGCATCGCTACCATCGTAATAGCCGATGAGAATACGTTCGGGGTCTCCGCCCTGCATGATGACGTCGTTTCCGGCGTGCATTGAGATGTAGGGCGTGCTCTGCCCGCCGCCCCAGTCGGTCATCACATAGCCCTTGAAGCCCCACTCGCCGCGCAGAATATCGGTGCAGGAATCGTGCGAGTCGCCGCCCGGCCAGCCGTTGCAGCCGTTGTAGGAGGTCATCAGGCACATCGGCTGCGACTGCTTGACCGCGATCTCAAAGCCTTTGAGGTAGATCTCGCGCGCCGCACGCTCGCTGACAATATTGTTGACGGCGGTGCGGTTGGTCTCCTGGTTGTTGCCCCAGAAGTGCTTGATGGTGACACCGATGCCGCTGTAACTCTGTACACCGGCGGTGATCGACGCCGCGGACATCCCCGCGACAAGCGGATCCTCCGAATAATACTCGAAGTTGCGCCCGCAGAGCGCGTCGCGGTGGATATTCATGCCGGGGGCGAGCCAAGCGGTAACTCCGTAATCCTTCATCTCCGCGCCGACCGCGAGTCCCTCCGCGCGAATCGCCTCGGTATCCCAAGTCATTGCCATCACGAGACCCACCGGGAAGCCGGTGCAGTACTGATAGCCTCGCCCGAGATCGTTGGTCACCGTGTCAAGGGTATGCCAAGAGGTACCGTTATTCGAGACTTGAATATCGTACTCCTTGCTGTACGCCGCCTCCCAAGCAACTTCCACGCGCGTGATGTGATAGCTTTCCTGCAGGTTGATGGCGATCCAAGCGTCCTTTTGCTTGCCGTCGTCCCCCTCGTCGACATAGTTGCTGCCCCAGCGGGTGCTGTAATCGCCGTCGTTGACGTTCTTGCTGACGTAGTTGCGCTTCGTGCTGCCTTCGGTGTAGGTGCCCTCAGAGCTGGCCGTCGTCGGCTTGCCGCGCGAGATGATATATGGCGTCTCCTCCCCGTCCTTGTAGCCGTAGACGGTTATTTCATAAATCGAGAAGCCGTAGCTGCCGCTCGGAGAGCCGAGCGAGAGGCGAATATGGCTGCCCGTCCCCTCGACATTGCACGCCTGATTTTGCTCGTATTGATCGAACGCCTGCGAGATATACACGCCGGCAGGGCCGTTCGCGTTGGGCATCGCCGGGATGTGGCGGGTCTGGTAGAGCGCGTGGGTCGTCGTGCCGACCTGCCCTCGCACCGCGCTCGGCTGCCCCTCGATGCCGCGGCCCTGCGTGTTGGGGACGGGATAGCCCTCGCCGCCCATGCACAGCCGCGCCAACTCCTCTGCCGTGAGGCAAGCGAGGAACTGCTTCATCGTGATGCGATCGTTATAGACATCGGTGAGCGTTGCGTTTTCCTTGGTGATACCGGCGGGAAGGTCGGGGACGACCTCGACTTTCTCCTTGTAGGTGGTCGAGCGGAAACCGCCGGGGGAGCTATTGCCGCCAACGCTGCCGAAAACGGTCATCCCTGCCTCGGCGGAGTTGCTGCCGTCGTAGTTCTGATAGGTGAAGATAGTCGTCCAGCTCGATTTGTCGGTCGGCGCGACCTCTACCTTGACATCCTTGCCGTAGGCGTACTCCCAGTCGATGGCGAGCTTCTCGATCTCGTAGGTGTCCTCGAGATCGATTTCGACCGTCGCGCTCTCCGGGCGGGTCGGCGTGTAGCCGGACGCCCAGCGCGTGCCCCACTTGCCGTCGTTGACATACTTGCCGGGCTGCTGCTTGGTGTCGGTCGTGTAATCGCCCTCGTAGTCGGACACCACCACGGGCTTGTTCTGCGAGATGATGCGCGTGACACCGTCCGCGCCCTTGCCGTATATGGTGAACTCCCAGATGGAGAAACCGTAAATGCCCGACGCGTTGCTCACGGTCAGTTTCACATGCTGCCCGCTCGCCTTGGTCTGCACCGGGGCGGTGTAGTCGGGAGCAATCTTTTGCCCGGAGAGCGTGCCGGCGACCGTGCGCGTCTTCAGCTCGATCTGCTCGCGCGCCTGATAGGCGGCTCTATCCTCCTCGAAGAGGTAGGTGGTCACCTCCTCGCTGTCATAGGGAGAGGCGTTGTTGACCTTTTGCACTTTCGCGGCGGAAAGCGAGAAGGACTCCGCCTGCGGGATCTCGGCGGTGTCGTTGTTCTTGATCGGGCTATGCCCCTTCTTGCTCAGCTCCTCGAACTCGACCTCCGCCTGCACCTGATTGCTCAGCTGCTCGGTGATCGCCTCGGCGTCAAGATTGGCGACCGCGGCGACCTTGGTGTTGCGAGAGCTATTGCCAACGCGGATAATATACTGCCCAGGCTCAAGGATGTACGCCGCCTTGTCCTGCGAGTAGCTGCTCATGTCCGCTGTCGCGTATTTCAGCTCGAGCACCTGTTTTTCGCCCGGAGCAAGGGTGTCGGTCTTGCCGTAGGTCGCAAGCTCCTGATAGGGCTTTTCGAGCGTGCCGTCCGGCGCGGAGAAATAGACCTGCACGACCTCACGGCCGGGATATAGGTCTCCCGTATTGGTGACGAGAACCTTGAGCTTGACTTCCTTCTCGTCGATGTCGACATCCTTGACCTCAATGGAGAAGGTCGTGTAAGATAGGCCGAAGCCGAAGGGATAGGCGACATCAATACCGAAAGTGTCAAAGTAACGATAGCCGACGTAGATGCCTTCCTCGTAGTATTCGGTGCTCGAGTTGCCGTCGGCAGCGGCAAAGGTCTTCGCCGAAGGGTAATCGGAATAGTGCTTCGGCCAGGTGTCGGTCAGTTTGCCGGAGGGGGTAACCTTTCCCTCAAGGATTTTGACAAGCGCCTCCGAGCCGCGCATCCCGCCCTGCGCCATAAAGATAATCCCGTCGATCGCGTCCTCGGAGAGGTCTTCCATCCACGAGACATCCATAATCATCGTGTTGAAAACGAGAACAACGCGATCGAAGTTCTGCGTAATCTTCTTGATGTTGGATAGTTCTGTCGCGGTGAGGCGGAAGTCTCCTGCGGTGTCGGTGCGGTCGGTGCCCTCGCCCGCTTGGCGCGAGAGGCAGTAAAGCGCGAGGCTGCAGTTTGTTTTCGCCTTCTCCATCATCGCGTCGGTGATGGCAACTTCCGGGCGAGGTTCGCCGGTGCCCTTCGCGAGGGCGGAGATGTAGTCCTGCGAGGTGAAGCGCCAGCCCGCGCTGCGCAGCGCCGCGTTGATGGCGTCGGTCTTGCGAGTGGTGACATCGCCGGACCCTGTGCCGTTGGGGATGGTACTGAGGGCGCCCGGCCCGAAGAGAGCAATGCGCTTGGTTCCCCCGATCATCGTCGCCTCACGAAGAGGGAGGACGCCGTTGTTCTTGAGGAGGGTGTAACCCTGCGTGGCGAGGCTCATTGAAAGCTCGCTGTTCTTCTTCTCAAGATCGGAGACGGCGCTCGTCGTGTGCGCGGCGAAGATCGGCGTACACAGCGAGAGCACCATCAGCGCGGCGAGAAGAAGACCGAGCAGGGGGCGGGATTTTCGCATCATCGTTTTTTTACCTCCGGGAAGATAGTGTTAGTAGGGGGGAATGCAAAAGAAGTGTTGAGTCAAAAGATCGCGATAGCGTTTTCTCGATAGGTTCGTTTTCAAGCGGCGGCGCGGGGAACGACCCGCCGGCAAGGGATCACGCACAGGAAACAAACCGGCGGGAGGGGGGCGGAAAACCACCCTCCCCCGCCGGG
>CAZYCC010000046.1:0-11495 GCA_964645985.1 uncultured Lachnospiraceae bacterium
ACAAAATCCACATTAAGTATAGCAGAATCGGGGGCGGGTGTCAAGGGAAGCGGGCGGCGCCCGCTTCTCCCCGGGAAAAAGAGCCTCCCCCCCGGCGCGGGGTCTTGCCGCGCTCCTCTCTCCTTGCATTTTCCCCTTCTTTATGCTATACTTTTCCTTGGAGGTGATGGCTTATGAAGTATACCGAAGTGCAGTTTACCTTAGGGGACGCCGAGCACACGCTGCGCGCCGAGTGCGATGTGAAATTCATGGGCGCGAACCTGGAGCTGTCGCTTGACGGGCTGTCGCTCACGACCGTGCGAGGCGTCAAGAAATTCAGTTTCTACACGCTGCCGCTCGGCGAGACGACGCTCACCGTTTTCGTCGCGCTCTCCGACCGCGGCGCGCCCTCGCTCGAGCTGATTGCCGACGGGGTTGCCCTCTCGAGCGGCAAGAGCGCCGAGGAGTACCTCGCCGAGCGCGAGGCGAAGGCGAAAAAGAAAGGCCGCCTCGCCGCCCTGCGCAACGCGGTGCTCTATTTCACGCTCTTCGCCATCGCCGGGATGCTCGTCGGGATTTTGCGCACCGGGGGCGAGTTCAGCCTGAGAACGCTCCTTATCGGGGTGGTCTGCGGGGCGGTGGTCACCGCGATTTTCCTCGTGTGGGACCTGCTCGATTTGCGCTCCGACCTCAAATCCCTGCGCGAGGGAAAGGAGAACCCCACCGCGCTCTCCCCGGAGGAGGCCTCCGCGCTCGCCGCCGAAGCGAGCGAAACGAACGTCTCCGACGATGCCGCTCCCACCACCGAAGGCACCGAAGCGGGCGCCGCGCCCGCGCCGGAGCAGGCCGAACCCTCGCCGAGCAGCGGCACTCCCGCGCCGGACGCTCCCGCGCCGGACGGCGCGGAGCAAGTTTCCACGGCGCAACCCGAGACAGCTCGAACCGAGCCGCCACAAGAAGAGACGGCGCAACCCGAGCCGCCTCGCAACGAGGCGACGCAAGGCGAACCCGACCGCGCCGAACCGATTCCGCCGGCCCCACAGGACTCCGCTCCGTCCGCGCCCGCGCCGGAAGATGCCGCGCCCGCGGGCGACCCTCCCACGAAGGCTTAACCTCTCCCGCGCGCCTCACCGCGCGGCCCGCCCGCGCGGGCGGTGTATTCTCGCGCGCCCTCGCGCGGCGCTGTTCCACTCCATAACATCCCGATAAAGTCCTATTTTGCTTCACATCGACCAACTATCCGCGCCCGCCGCTCCGCGCGAGGGAACATCTACCCCGGCACCCGAGGCGGCTCCCGCCACGGGCGAGGGCGAATCTGCCCCGGCGACCTCGGCTAACCCCGCCCCGCGCGAGGGCGCGGGCGAGGCCGCGGCCGCGGCCGCTCCGGCCTTTGAGGAAATTTTGCTCTGCAAGTGCGGGGAGGTGGTGCTCAAGGGGCTGAACCGCAGCAGTTTCGAGAGCGCGATGGTGCGCTGCCTGCGCCACCGCCTCGCGGCGGCGGGAGAGTACACCGTCACGCGCGGGCAGAGCGTTTTCACGGTGCGCGGCGCGAGGGGAGCCGATATGCGGCAGGCGCAGCGCCTCGCGGCAACCGTCTTCGGCTTCAACCAAATCTCGCTCGCCATCGCCTGCGACAAGACAGTTCCCGCCATCGTGCGCGCGGCGACCGAGCGCCTGCTGCCGCCCCTGCTCGCCTCCCCCGACCCGCCGCGCAGCTTCAAGTGCGAGGCGAAGCGCGCCGACAAGACCTTTCCCCACCGCTCTCCCGAGCTTTGCGCACTTGTCGGCGGGGAGATTTTGCGCGCCTACCCGCGCCTGCGCGTCGACGTGCATCACCCCGACATTATCCTGCGCATTGAGGTGCGGGACCGCGCCTATCTTCACGCGGGAGGCGTCCCCGGGGCGGGCGGCGTGCCGTCGGCGGGCGGGGGGCGATCGCTTCTGCTTCTCTCGGGAGGAATCGACTCGCCGGTCGCCGGGTACCGCATGGCGCGGCGCGGCAGCACGGTTGAGGCGCTGCACTTCACCTCGTTCCCCTACACAAGCGAGCGTGCGAAAGAAAAGGTGTTCGACCTCGCGCGCGCGCTCAGCGTCTACACCGGCGGCGTGCGCCTGCACACCCTCTCACTCACCGAGCTGCAGGAGGAGATCGTCCGCCGCTGCGACGAGCCGTTTTTCACGCTCGTCCTGCGCCGCTCGATGATGCGGCTCGCCTGCCGCCTCGCCGCCGCGCGCGACTGCGGCGCGATTATTACCGGGGAGAGCCTCGGGCAGGTCGCCAGCCAAACCCAGGCCGCCCTCACGGTGACCGACGCCGCCGCCGACCGCCCGGTCTTCCGCCCTCTCATTGGCATGGATAAGGAGGAGATTATCCGGACGGCGCGCGCCATCGGCAGCTTCGAGCTGTCAATCGAGCCCTTCGAGGACTGCTGCACGGTCTTCACGCCGCGCCACCCGAAAACCCGCCCGAGGCTTTCCGAGGTGGAGGCGCAGGAGGCAAAGCTCGACCTGCCGGCCCTCGAGGATGCCGCGCTTGCGACGCTCGAGAGCAGCTTCCTCACGGTCTACCCGCGCGAGCGCCACAACCGCGCGTAACCCCCCGCGCGAGGCAATATCGCGCGCCGCAACACGCAGCGCGGTATTTGCGAACGCGGGCAAAACCCCTCGCGAGGGAAACCCGCGCCGCAGAAACTTTGCTGCGGCCTCGCCACCCACTGTTTTGCCGCGAACTCCCCCGCGCGAGGCGCGAAGTGGAACGAATAACCACCGTAACAAACAACAACTAAAATATTGAGAGCACGCGCCGCAACACGCAGCGCGGCTTTCGCGAGGGTGAGTGTTCCTTCCCACGAGGGAAACCCCGCCTGCCGCGCCCGGCGCGTGGGCGATCGCCTTTTTTCATTGACCTCGCGCGTTTTCCCTTTTCTTTCCCTTTTTGTTTTGCTGATTCTTGCGCAAGAGAGCTCCTGCGATGAGTGCGCCGCCGCCGTTGTCGCGATGTCGCCCGAGCGGCGCGCGGTGCTCTCCTCGGTCGTGGGGAGCGAGGCGGATATTTTCGCCCGCTACGGCGGGGTTGTACCCGAGATCGCCTCGCGCGCGCATACCGAGGCGATCTCTCGCCTCACGCGCGAGGCGCTGACGCGCGCGGGGGTGGGGCGCGAGGAGGTCGATGCGATCGCCGTCACAGACCGCCCGGGCCTCATCGGCGCGCTTTTAGTCGGGGTCAATTTCGCCAAATCCCTTGCCTACGCGTGGCATAAACCCCTCATCCCGGTCGATCATATCGCGGGGCATATCGCCGCCTGCACGCTGAGTTCCCCGGACCTCGAGCCCCCCTTCTTCGCGTTTGTCGCGTCGGGCGGGCACTGCGAGCTGATGCTATGCGAGAGCTTTACGAGCTCTCGCACGGTCGGGCGCACGCGCGATGACGCTATCGGCGAGTGCTTTGACAAGGCGGCGCGGGTGATTGGTCTACCCTATCCCGGCGGGCGGGAGATGGACCGCCTCGCCTCGCGCGGAGACCCGAACGCCATCCGCTTCCCCTCCGCCGCCATCGCGGGGGTGGGCGAGGACGGGCTGCCGACGCTCGATTTTTCCTTCTCGGGGCTGAAGACCGCGGCGCTCAACTTCGCGCATACCAAGGCGCAGCGCGGCGAGAGCTTTTCGCGCGAGGACTTCGCCGCGTCCTTCACGGCGGCGATCCTGCGCTCGGTACATCGGCGCCTCATCGAGTGCCACGATCGCTTTGCCTTTAAGGCTCTTGTCGTCGGCGGCGGGGTCGCCGCGAACTCGCACCTGCGAAAAATGTTCCTCGAATTTGGGCGGGAGCGCGGCGTGCGGGTATATCTGCCCGAGGCGCGGTTCTGCGGCGATAACGCCGCGATGATCGGCGCGCAGGGCTATTTCGACTATCTCGCCGGCCACACCGCCCCCCTCTCGCTCAATCCCCGCGCGCGCCGAGAATAGGCGGTTTTTGCCGGGAGGCGCGGAGCGGGCGCGTAGGTCCCCTCGCACGCTGATAAGGGTAGATTTTGCCCCGGTTCGGGATAGTCGCCTCGCCTATTCCCGCGCGCGCTAGCAAGGCGGCGCTCCGGGGTTTGCCCCTTCGAGGTGATTTTTCGCGCAGATCCCCGCGCCCTTCTGATACGGCGGTAGTGGGGCGCGGCGCGCCTCCCGGGGGTTGCCCGAATGGCGCGGCGCGCCTTCCGGGGTTTCCCTCGCATATTGAAAGGAGCGCGCGCCGCGCTACCTTGCCTTTTTTTCTTATGTTTCGTTTAGTTCTCGGCGATGAGCCGATTGCGGTGCCGCGCGCCGCGCTCGCGAGCCTCCCTGAAGCGGGGGAGACCGATTTGCGCGTGCTGATTTCGCTCTGCGCGCGCGAGAACGGCGAGGAAAGACCGGTTGACCCCGCCGAGCTCGCCGCGCAGCTTGATCTCACTCCGGACGAGGTGGAGGGCGCGCTCGCCTTTTGGCGCGGAGCGGGCATTCTCAAAACGCGTCGCGCGCGCTCCCGCGGCAGGAGCGGCGGGGAGGCGCGCGCCGCCGAGCTCTCCCCGGCGCCAGACGGAAAGACGCTGCCGCTCCTACCGTCCGAGAGCGCAAACGAGCCTCCCGCGCAAAGCTCGCCGGATTCGTCGGATTCGCCCGACGCGTCGGCTGCGCCGAACGAGGGCGCGGGGGAAACATCGCCCGCACGGGAGGAGAGCGCGCCGCTATCGGGGTCACCCCTCAAAGAAAGTAGCGAGGCTCCACCTGCACCCGCTCCGCTCCCGGAGGACGGGGCCGCCGCGCGGGGCAGCTGCGCCGAGGAGGACGGGGGCGAGGGCGAGGACAGCTCCCCGGGCGAGGGCGAGGGCGCGGACAACGTCGTCATTTTGCGCGCCGACAGCGAGGCGCACTACACCGGGGAGGAGCTGCTGCGCCTGCTCGATGAGCGGGAGGATCTGCGGGAGCTGCTCGACGAGTGCCAGTTCGTCTCCGAGCGGATGTTCTCCATTGCCGAGAGCTGCAAGGTGATCACCCTTGCGGATGTTTATCACCTCTCGAGCGACTATATCCTCACCGTCTTTCAATATTGCCGGAGCAAGGGGCGCTGCACCGTCCCCTTCGTCTACAAGACCGCCGTGTCCCTCGCCTGTCGCGGAATCGACAATATGAGCGCGCTCGAGGAATATCTGCGGGAGGAGGAAGAGTTCGGCGCGGTCGAGCGGCTCTACCGCAAGTTGCGCGGCGAGCACGACAGAATGCTGACGGCAAGAGAAAAGAACTATATCCGCGCGTGGTCGCGGGAGGGGTTCGGCGAGCCGCTCCTGACGATGGCATACGAGGCGTCGATTGACAACACCGGCCGCGTCAGTATGCCGTATATGAACAAAATCCTCGCGCGCTGGAAGCAGGCGGGAATTACGACCGCCGAGCAGGCTCTCGAGGACGCGGCGGCGTGGCGGGTTGAAAAAAACGCCGAGGCGGCGCGGGAAAAGTACGCGGGCGGAGAGACTGCCCCGGGCGGCGACACCGGCGCTCCGGGCGGCAAGGGCAAGGGCGGGCAAAAGCCGACCTTCCACAGCTTCGACGCGGACGACTTTTTCCGCCGGGCGCTCGCGCGCAGCGACGAGCAGGGTAGCGAAGCGCTCGCGAAGGAGAGTTCCCCCGATAAGAGCGCCCCGGATACCCCCGCTCCCGCGCGCGCGGCGCGCAAAAAATCCGGCGCGGGGAGGAAAAAAGATCCCCCCGCCGACACCGAGGGCGAGCGAGGCGAGCGGGACGATCCTCCCGACAATAAACGCAGCGCCGACACCGAGGGCGAAAATTAACGCCCGCGCCGCTCCCTGCGGCATTCCCCCGCGCCGCGAGGATTCCCTCTCCCCGAGCAGTCCCCGGTTTTTCGCAAAACCTCGTTAGTGCCGCGAGGCGCGGCGCGCCGTTTGCATTTTCCCTCCCGAATCGATTTACCCGGCAAAGCGCCCTTTCCTGTGGCGCGCCGCGCGCGGGGCGCGAGATCTCCCTTTTCTTTTGCCTATGTCCCTCGATCAGAAGCTTTACGAGAGCGCGCTGCGCGAGCTATCCGAGCGGCGGCGCGCCGCCGAGGAGGAGGCGCGGGCGGCGGAGGAGGAGGCCTGCCGCGCTCACCCCGAGCTTGCCGCGCTCGATACGCAAATGCGCGCGACCGGGGACAAACTCGCCGCTCTCCTTCGCACAAAGGGCGATTTGCAGGAGCGCCTTTCTCAAATTCGGGAGGAGAACCTCGCCCTGCAAAGAACGCGCGCGCGCCTTTTGCGCGAGGCGGGCTACGAGCGCGACCCCGCGCAGCCGCGCTATACCTGCGCGCTCTGCCGCGATACCGGCTATATTTCGGACGAAAAAGCCGGGCGCGAGGTGATGTGCGACTGCCTCAAGCGGGAGATTTCCCGCGCGAGCGTGCGCGCCACCGGAATCGGCTCTCTCATCGAGCGCGAGACCTTCGACAATTTCCGCACCGATGTCTACCCCGACCGCGCGCGCGCGAGGCGCAACCTCGCCGTCTGCCGCGCCTTCGCCGCCGACCCGAGGGGCAACCTTCTCCTCGTGGGAGGAACGGGCCTAGGGAAGACCCACCTCTCCTCTGCTATCGCGGGGGTGGCGGCGGCCCTGCCGCGCTCTGTCATCTACGAAACGATGGGCGCGTTCCTCTCGCGCTTCGAGCGCGAGCGGTTCGGGCGCGGCGCGCCCGAGGGCGAGAGCGCGCTCGAGCGTTATACCGCCTGCGATCTGCTCATTCTCGACGACCTCGGCACCGAGATGGTCAACAGCTTCACCACATCGGTGCTGTACGAGGTTTTAAGCGAGCGCATCAACCGCGCTCTGCCTATGGTCATTTCAACGAACCTCTCCCCTGCGGGATTGCAAAGCGCCTACCCCGACAGCATTGTCAGCCGCCTGCTCGGCGAGTTCACCGTCCTGCAGCTCATCGGCGAGGATATGCGCGGCAAAAAATAAGCGCGCGCCGCGCCTCTCGCCCACGCTCTTGCGGCGGGGGGCGAGGCTCTTTTCCCTCGCAGAAAGCGCGAGCTGCCCCTTATTTTCCCCGCTCACGCCGCTCACATCGCTCACGCGGTTTTTTCGCAAAAAGGGGACGTGCCCCGCACGGTTCACCCCGCGTGATTTCCACTCCCGCCGCGCGCGGTTCGCCCCGCGCAGTCTTTCACCGTACCCGCGCGGCGCTATCTTCGCCCCGCGCGATTTCCCTTCCGCCGCGCCGCGCGGCATTGTTTTTCTTTTTCTCGTGGAACTGCTCTCGCCCTGCGGGGGATTTGACTCGCTTGCCGCCGCCATCGAGGCGGGGGCGGACGCCGTGTACTTCGGCGCGAGGATCGCCAACGCGCGCATGGGCGCGAAAAACTTCTCGCGCGAGGAGATTGCCCGCGCGGTCTCGATTTGCCACGGCGCCGGGGTGCGCTGCTACGTCACGCTCAACACGCTCCTGCCCGACCGAGACCTGCCGGGAGCGCTCTCGCTCGCCGAATTTCTCTATGAGGCGGGGGTCGACGCGCTAATTGTCGCCGACCTCGGCCTTGCCGCGCTCCTACGCCGATACCTGCCCGACCTCCCGCTCCACGCCTCGACCCAGATGACCGGGCACAGCGCCGGTGCCGCCGCGTTCTTTGCCGAGCGCGGTTTTTCGCGCATGGTCGCCGCGCGGGAGCTCCGTTGCGAGGACCTGCGCGCGCTCGCGGCGCGCTCGCCCATTGGCATTGAGTGCTTTGTCCACGGCGCGCTCTGCGTCAGCGCGTCCGGGCAGTGCCTGCTGTCCGCCGCGATGGGCGGGCGCTCGGGCAACCGCGGGGAGTGCGCGGGGCCCTGTCGCCTCCCTTATAACGGCAGCGCGAACTACCCGCTCTCCCTGAAAGACCTATGCCTTGCGGGGCATATGCGCGAGATCGCGCGCTCGGGCGTCGTCTCGCTCAAAATCGAGGGGCGCATGAAGCCACCCGCCTACGTTTCCGCCGTGACGCGCGTCTACCGCCGCCTTCTCGATGAGGATAGAGACGCCTCGCCCGAGGAAATCGCCGCGCTCTCGCGGGTGTTCTCGCGCGGCGGGTTCACCGACGGGTATTTCACCGGGAGGCTGGACCGATCTATGCTCGGCGTGCGCCGCGAGAGCGACAAGGCGGCGTCCGCGTTGGTAAAGCTACCGCGCGAGAGTTCGCCTGCGCGAAATCTGCCGCCGATTGTCCTCTCGCGGGAGCGGCCCGCGCCCATCCCTGCTCCGCCGCGGCAGGTCGGCGCGCCGCTTGGCGGCGAGCGCGTCTGCTACACCGCGCGCTTTTATAAACCCGAGACCATCCCGCGCGGGGAGAGCGAGCGCGCGTTTTTTGAGGAAATTTACCTCCCACTCGACCGCTTCGACCCCGCGCGCGCGAGTGGCGTGCTCCTGCCGCCGATTCTCTTTGACCGCGAGAGGGGCGCGGCGCGCGCGGCGCTCGCCCAAGCCCTCTCGGACGCGCGCGTGCGGCATATTCTCATCGCAAACGTGGGGCAGCTCTCGCTCGTGCGCGACGCCTGCCGCGACGCGGGGCGAACGCTCGCTCCATGGAGCAGCGGCGATATGCCCGAGGCGGGAAAAGAGCCTATGGCGGATGAGGTAACTCTGCACGGGGACTTTCGCCTCGGCTGCCAAAACGGCCCCGCCGCACGCGCGATGGGGGAGTTTTTCGCGAGCCTCATTCTCTCCCCGGAGCTGACCCTCCCGCAAATCCGAGACATTCCCTCCGTCGCGCGGGGCGGCGCGCGCGGGAGCGGCTCGCCCTCTCCCGCCAAAGAGGACGCGCCCCCCTCCCCGGGCGGGGCGGCACCCGAGAAGGAGGTCATCGTCTACGGGCGGCTGCCGCTGATGGTGCTCGAGCGGCAGCCCGGCGAGGGATCCCTACGAGACCGGCGCGGCGCGGTCTTTCCGCTGCTACGCGAGGGCGGGCGAACGATTCTACTTAACTCCGTCCCGATCTATATGGCGGATAGGCGAGAGCTGCTTGATTCCGCCGGGGTGCGGCGGCGGCACTTTCTCTTCACCACCGAAGGGGAGCGGGAGGTGCAATATCTCATCTCCTGCTACCGCAAGGGTCTAGGGACAAAAAAAGAGGTGCGGCGCATTAAATAGCGCCGCTCCCGCGCTTGCTCTTCTTGCGATTGTCTTTATGATAGAGTCTATCTCCAACTTTTTTCTCCATACGGTCGGCAAAGAGCTTTGCGTCTTTCTCTGCTCGCTTTTGCCGATAATCGAGCTGCGCGGCGCGATTCCGCTCGGGGCGGGGTTCGCCCTGCCCGCCTGGGAGACCTTCCTTCTCGCGATTGCCGGGAACTTCCTCCCGGTGCCCTTCATTCTGCTCTTTATCCGGCGAATTTTGCGGTGGATGAAGGACTGCCGCGTGCGCTGGATTGCCCGCGCGGGGGGCTGGATCGAGGCGCGCGCCGAAAAGAACAAGGGGAAAATCGTGCGCTACGAGTATCTCGGGCTGCTGCTCTTCGTCGCGGTGCCGCTGCCGGGAACCGGCGCGTGGACCGGCTCGCTCATCGCGGCGCTGCTCCACCTCGATTTCAAAAAATCGATGCTCTTCGTCCTGCTCGGCATCCTCGCGGCGGGCGTCGTGGTCAGCCTCGTCTCCTACGGCGTCCTCGCCGCCATTCACCTGTTCTGAGGAAAACGCGCGCGCGCCGCGCGTTCCCACGCTTCCGCGTTACCCGCGATTCGCGCTTTTCGCGCGTCTCCCCGTTTCACGAGCCCCTCGGGTTTTGCCCGTTTTTCGTGTTTCGGGCGTTTCACTGTTCCCGCGTTTCGCGCGTTTACCGCCCTTCGCGCGCCGCGCGCCGCGCGGCGGATGATGATGGCGTTTCTTCCCAAATGGGGGGAGATTCCCCGGAGACCTTTTGCCGGCAACTTGACAACCCCCGCCCCGCCCGGTATACTGAACAGGACCCGGCTCGCGCTGCGCGCGGGGAAGAACACCGCGCGCCGACGGCGCATACGGGTCACCGCACGAGGGGGTTCCGCCCCGAATTCTCATATCGCTCTCGCCGCGCGAGGTTTTTATGGCCGAGGATGTCACTCTTACCTGCCGGGACTGCGGGCGGCAGTTCGTCTTCTCCGCGCGCGAGAGCGAGTTTTTCGCGGCGGTGGGGCTCAAGAACCGCCCCGCGCGCTGCCGGGAGTGCCGCGCGGCGCGGCGCGCGGCGCGCGAGAGGGGGACGGAGCGGCGCGAGACGTTCCTTTCGACCTGCGCGCGCTGCGGCGGGGAGGCGCGCTTGCCCTTCCGCCCGACAAACGGCAAGCCGGTCTACTGCAGCGCCTGCTTTGCCGCTATCCGCGCCGAGGAGAGCGCGCAGGGCTCTCCGTCATCCGCCCCCGACCCCGCGCCGCCCGCGCCCACCGAGGAGTAGCGGCGGCGACGTATCGCAGTCGCGGCATATCGCATAGGAAAAAGGAACCCCGCGGGGTTCCTTTTTCCAAAAGGACGGTTCCGAGTGACAAACTCGGGGGGATGGTAATGTTAGGTGGTATAATCTACCCAATCGGGATTCGGCTCTCCCCCGTTAATCGTGAGATAGGTCTTATCCATTACGGGTATTCTCGGGCCCTCGCCGCCTATTGTTTTTCTGCCGCTCCCTTCGAAAAGATGGTATCTTCCCGTATAACCGGGGTCAATAAGTTTGCACCCGGTGAAATCGTCGCCCTCAGAGGCAATCGTCAAATAATAATTGTAAATCAAGAAATTGGTACCCCCCGAGAAAGTGTTGTTGGACATCTTCATGTCTGTGTAAACTTCAAAGTTGGTGTCAACAACTTTGCAGTTTTCCATCGTGACGCCGCCGCCAACGATAAGATCTTCTGTCGGTATCAGTTTCCCTTCCGCGTCATAGTGGTAATCCCAAGGTCTTGTCGAGTCTTTTTCATAACCTTGCTCATTGCCAATGTGTATTGTGGCGCTATAGCCGATGAAATCGCAATTGCGCAAGGTCACATGGCCTTCGACGCTGCCGCCCGTTATGTTCACAGGGTATCCGTACTTATTGTCGAACGAGCACTTCTCAACGAGAAGCTCGCCGGTGATTCCTTCTCCCGTATTGTATATGCCGTTGACCGAGGAGAATTTGCAGTCGCGAATCGTCGCGCTGCCGTCCACTTTCACTGCCTTCAGATTACTACTCGCACCTTCACGAATGTCCACAAACTCGCAGTGTTCAATCACCGCACCATCGGAGAGCTCGACAAGCGCCGCAGTGGGAAGTGTAACATCGACCGGAGGGATTTTCTCGAATTTGAAATCGGAAATGCTGCCGCCGGAAGATTTGACGCTTTTATCGGCAACATCCAATACCGAGGCGGGGTCGCCTTTTTCGTCAACCGAGCCTTGCACATGGACGTCGGGCTGCATATTTTCAAAGTCGTCGGCGCTGTAGGTTCCCGGCATCACGCTGACCGTATCGCCGGGCTTCGCCTCGGTGAGCGCGTCATGCAGCTCATCGTCGCTCGAGACAATTTTGAT
>CAZYCC010000047.1:0-3910 GCA_964645985.1 uncultured Lachnospiraceae bacterium
CCCCTCATCCCCACCCCGCATACACCCCGCCCTACTCTTCTTTCATCGTGGGGAAGAGCAGGACGTCGCGGATGCTGGGGCTGTCGGTGAGGAGCATCACGAGGCGGTCGACGCCGAAGCCGAGGCCGCCGGTTGGCGGCAGACCGTACCCGAGCGCGCGCACATAGTCGTAATCGACCCGCGCGCCGGTCGCGGGGTCGGCGGCGCGGCGCTCGGCGACCTGCCGCTCGAAGCGGTCCTTTTGATCGAGCGGGTCGTTGAGCTCGGAGAAAGCGTTGCCAAACTCCGTCCCATCGATGAAATACTCGAAGCGCTCGGTGAAGGCGGGGTTCTCGGGAGAGCGCTTGGCGAGCGGGCTGTTCTCCACCGGGTAATCGTAAATAATTGTCGGCTGGATGAGCTTGTCCTCCACGAGCGCGTCAAAGAGCGCGAGCAGCACATGGCCGCGCGTCGCCCGTCCCCCTTCCGGAACTTCTACGCCGCTCGCCGCCGCCGTCGCGCGCGCGTCCTCGTCATTTTTCCAGTCGCGGTAATCGACGCCGGCGAATTTTTGCACCGCCTCGACCATCGAATAGCGCGCGAAGCGGCTCATATCGATTTGCCTACCCTGATAGGTGATGGTCGTGCTGCCGCAGACCCGCCGGGCGAGGCGCGGGTAGAGCTCCTCGACGAGATCCATCATGCCGCGATAGTCGGTGTAGGCGCAGTAGAGCTCGACCGTGGTGAACTCGGGATTGTGGCGCGGATCCATGCCCTCGTTGCGGAAGATCCGCCCGACCTCGTAGACGCGGTCAAGCCCGCCGACGACCAGCCGCTTGAGGTATAGCTCGGTCTCGATACGCAGATACATATCCATATCGAGCGTGTTGTGGTGCGTCTTGAAGGGGCGCGCCGCCGCGCCTATCTCAAAGGGCGTGAGGATCGGCGTATCGACCTCGAGGTAGCCGCGCTCGTCAAGATACGCGCGAATTTCGCGCAGAATAGCGCTGCGCCGCACGAAGGTCTGCTTCACCTCCGGGTTGACGATGAGATCGACATACCGCCGCCGGTAGCGCGTGTCGCGGTCGGTTAAGCCGTGGAACTTCTCGGGCAGGGGCAGCAAAGCCTTCGCGAGGAGCGTTAGAGAACGCGCGCGAAGGGTCGTTTCGCCCGTTTGCGTTTGGAAAACAACCCCCTCCACGCCGAGGATGTCACCGACGTCCCACTTCTTGAAGGCGGCGTACGCCTCCTCGCCGACCTCCTCGCGCCGTACATAGAGCTGTATGGTTCCCGCGCTGTCCGATAGGTGCGCGAAGGACGCCTTGCCCATCACCCGCCGGGACATCATTCGCCCGGCGACGCGCACGGTCTTGCCCTCAAAAGCGGGGAAGTCCTCTTTCACCTCCCCCGAGAGGGCGGTAACGTCATAGCGGCGGATGGTGAAGGGGTCCTCTCCCGCCTCTTTGAGCGCGGTGAGCTTGGCGAGCCGCACCGCCGCCTCGCCGGACTCGCTCGCCCCCGCGCCGCTCTTCTTGCCGGGAGAACTCTCCCCCGTGGGTGCCGCGGAGCTGCACGCGCCGCTGTGCTCGGGTGCCGCCGCGGTTATCTGCGCGCGGGAATCCCCCGCCGAGGCGGGGGTATCGTCGCTCTCGCCGCTGTAAATTTCGCTCTTCATTCTTTTGCCGGGGTAGTTTCGATACCGAGGATTTTCATTCTCGTCTCGCCCGAGGGCGTGGCGACCTTGACTTCCTCGCCCTTGCCGTGCCCGATGAGCGCGCTCCCGATAGGCGAGCGGTCGGAGATGCGCTTGGGGGAGGCGTTGGGATCCGCCTCGGTCGACCCGACGATGTCGTAGACCTGCTCCCGGCCGCTCTCGACGCGCCGCAGCTTGACGCGCGTGCCGACGCCGACGTGCTTGGTCGACACCTCCTCCACGACGACGATGTGCTTGAGCATCTCCTCAAGCTCCTCGATGCGCCCCTCGATGATGCCCTGCCGGTTCTTCGCCTCGTCGTACTCGCTGTTTTCCGAGAGGTCTCCGTACCCGCGCGCCGTGCCGATCTTCTCGATAATCCTCGGGCGCTCGACCGTCTTTAAGTTTTCCAGCTCATCGAGGAGCTTTTGCTTGCCGGCGGGCGTGACGGAGATGGTTTTGCCCTTTTCCGCGCCGCTCTCCAAAATGTCCTTGCCGTTGTCCATTGAGAAACTTCCTTCGTGTCAAAATAAACCGGCGGGAGCCCGCCCGCCCGGCTCATGCCGCCGCGATGCCAAAGCGCCGCAGGCGATGAAATTCCGCCGGAACCACGCGCTCGCTCCCCCCGCTCCTGACGCCCCTCGGCGCTCTCGCCGCGAGGGAATCGTTTTGCGCCTCCGCCGCGCTTTTGAAAAAATCTTTATCGGGGCTTCGCCCTCGCACTGCCTCCCGCGCGCCTCACTCCTCCGGGGAGGAGAACGCCGCGAGGGCGGCGGCGAGCTGGGGGTCCTCCGCGCCTTGCTCGGTGGCGAAGAGGCCCGGCATGTGGAAACCCTCAGGCTCGCCGACGAGCAGGTCCGGCGTGATGCCGACCCCGTCGTAGTTGACGCCGCTCGGCGGATCGTAGTAGTGAGTCGTCAGCTTGACCGCCGACCCGTCTCCGAGTGTGTAGGTTGACTGCGCCACCCCTTTGCCGAAGGTCGTTTCGCCGACAATCACCGCCTTGTGATAGTCGCGCAGAGCGGCGGTGAACAGCTCCGCCGCCGAGGCGGTCCCGCCGTTGACGAGCACGGCCATCGGTGCGTCAAGCTCGCTCTCCTCCGACCGATACTCTTTTTTCTCGCCGCCCGCCGTGCGTGTCGTGACGATAACGCCCTCGGGCAGCAGGAAGTCGAGCGTCTCCACGACCGCGTCGAGCAACCCTCCGCCGTTATCGCGAAGATCAAAGACAAAGCGCTCCGCGCCCGCCTCCTGTAGAGCCGCGACCGCCGCCTTTGTTTGGCCGGGTGTGGTGTTCTCAAAGGAGAGGAGATTGATATACCCGGTGACCCCGTCGGGGAGCAGGCAGTAGGTGACAGACGACGCCGTGTAGCCCCCGCGCGTGACAAGGAGCGTTTGCGGCAGCTCACCGCTCGAGGCATCGCTGTGCGAGAGGGTAAGCTCGACCGTCGTTCCCTCCTCCCCGCCGACCGCCGCGACCATCTCCTCGTAAGAGTAGGTTTCGAGGCCCACCCCGTCGACCGCGAGGATGCGGTCTCCGCGCGAAACGCCCGCCTTGCTCGCCGGGGAGCCCTCGCAGACCCACTGCACGCGCAGCGCGTCCTCCTCGCGCGTGACGATAATGCCGATGCCGAAGCTCTCGCCGTTCTGGCTCGCCTCAAGCGAGGTGAACTCATCCTTTGTGTAGTATTCTGCGTAGCGGTCTCCCGCCGCGCCGACATACCCGGCGACCGCCCCCTCCCCCGCCGCGCTCTTGTCTATTTCCCCGATGTAGTTTTCATCGAAGAGCTCCCGCACCGTCTCGAGTTTGAGCAGATCTGCCGATTGCAGCTGCAGCTCGGAGATCTCGCGCTCATACTGCTCTCGGGTGGTGAGGAAGGTCATCTGGAAGGTGAACAAAACCGCCGCCGCGAGGAGCAAGACCACCACGCCAAGCGGGACTTTGCGCCCCTCGCGCCCTTTGCCTTTGCGATGTTTCTTGCCGCCTTTGTCCTCAGGGGGCGCATCGGGCGATAACCCGAAGGGTTCGGCCGCTCTTTTCCGCCGCCCGGAGGTCGGCGCCCGCCGCACCGCGCGCGGCTTCTCCCGGCGCGCACTCGCCCCGTCCCCGCCGGGGGAATCGGTAAGGAGTTCCTCCCCTGGGAAGTCCTTGTCGGGGAAATCTTCGTCGAGAGAACCTTCGCCGAGGGAATCCCCCCCCGGGAGATCCTCACCGAGGGAATCCTCCCCCGGGAGATC
>CAZYCC010000047.1:4010-11269 GCA_964645985.1 uncultured Lachnospiraceae bacterium
CCCCCGGGAGATCCTCACCGAGGGAATCCTCCCCCGGGAGATCACCCGAGAAATCCTCACCGAGGGAATCCTCTCCCGGAAAGTCCTTGCCCGCGGGGAAGTCCTCACCCGCGTGCCGGGAGCGCTCGCCGTCGTCTTTGCTTCGCATACCTCTCCTCAGGGAGCGCCGCCCGCCCGCGCGCCCGCTTTGTCCTTTCACCCTTTAACCCGAACAATATCCGGGGGGCGGCGCGCTCGCGCGCCTCTCTTTCGATTTGCTCAGAGGTGATTCATCGCATTCTCGGCGACGCCGTTGACCCGCCACTCAATGTGGAGGTGGTTGCCGGTCGCGCTGCCGGTCATTCCGACGTGCCCGATGACGTGCCCCTGTTCGACCGTCTGCCCCGCCGACACACTGAGCGAGGAGCAGTGCGCGTAGAGCGTCGACACGCCGCCGCCGTGGTCGATGACGACATAGTTGCCGTAGCTGCCGCTGTAGCCGGCGGTGATCACCGTCCCCGGCAGCACGGCGTAGATGTCGGTGCCGCGCTCGGCGTAGATGTCGGTGCCGGTGTGCATTTTATAGGTCCCGGAGATCGGGTGATTGCGGTAGCCGAAGGGCGAGGTGATGTTCGTGTAGCCCGCCGGCAGCGGCCAGATCGTCCCCTCATCCGAGTGATTGGCGACCGGCTGCGAGGAGGGTTCGGTGTGCGTGCCGTTGAGGCGGTCCTGCTCCTCCTGCCGGCGGCGCGCCTCCTCCTCCGCCCGCTGCTGCGCGTAATACCGCTCGAGCATCGCGTTGAGTTCCGCGTCCGCCTCTTCTTCCTGCTGTTCAAGGTAGGCGCGCGCGCCCTCGTACTCGTCGATGTTCGCCTTAATCTCGTCCAGCTCCGCCTCCATTTCGGCGATGCTCTCCTGCAAAGCGGCGTTTTTCGCGTTGTATTCGTCGATTGTGCGCTTCTCTCCCTGTCGCAGCTCCTCGAGCTGCGCCTTCTCTTCCTCGAGCGCGGAGGTCTGCGCCTCCAGATCGCTCATCACGCGCTTGTCGTAGCTGAGCAGGTCCCCCGAGCGCTCGAGCGATTCGAGCATCTGCAAAAATCCCCCCGACCCGAGGATGAGTTGGAGCGTCGACATCTCCCCCTCCTCCTGCGTCGCGCGCAGCCGCCCGAGGAAGTAGGTGTATTTGCGGTCATATTCCGCTTGTTTTTCCTCGATGGCGGCGGATTTCTCGGTGATTTGGCGGCTGTACTCGTCGGAAAGCGCCTGAGAGGTCGCGATGTAGGAGTTGTAGGTTTCAATGAGGCTCTCGTACTCCTGCACGCGCGCGAGCGCCTCGGCGCGGTCGTCCTTTGCCGCCGCGATCTGCGCGTCGATCTCGTCCGCCTTGGTGGAGAGGTTGTCCAGGCGCGCGCGCAGCTGGTCGATGTCATCGCCGGTCACCTTCTCCCCGGCGGCCGGCGCCGTCCCGCAGAGTAGGCAGAAGAGCAGGCAGAGCGCGAGCGCGAAAGCCGCCGCGCGCGAGCCCCGTGAGGACCGAAACCGAGACATACCCGCTCCTTTCGGAAAATGAGAAACACACCGCCGTGCGGTGGGAAAACGGGGCGAAAAACGAACGTGAGGGGGAAACCCTCCCGGAGAAATACCTCATCCGGGGGAAACCCTCCTTACGGGGAAGGGAAGCCTTCTCCCCGGCGCTCCCCGCGCGCTGCCGCGCGAGAGGCGTCCCTCTCACGCCTTGAGGTAGCGCCGCTGAGAAATCCAGCTGCCGACCGCGCCGGCTGTGACACCGATGAGGACGAAGGACCCCAATATTTGCAGCGCGATGGACTGGAAGGGGACGACTTGCAGGATGTCGTACCCGCCGGTGAGGAACCCCGCGACCGCGCGGTAGAGCGCGTTTTCCACGAAGAAGGCGAGAATGGCGGTGAACACCCCGATGAAGACGCCCTCTAAGATAAACGGCGTCATAATGAATCCCGGCGTCGCGCCGACATAGCGCATAATCGAGATTTCCTTCATGCGCGAGAAGACGGCGAGGCGGATTGTCATAATGATGACGAAGAGCGTCACCACGAAGAGGATCACCATAAACCCGGCGAAGACCACCGAGATGCCGCCTTTGAGGTTGTCGACCGTCTCGGCGACATCGGCGCGCGAGACGACATTCTCGATGCCCTCAATTTCGGACAGATCCTGCTCAAGCGCGGCGACGTCGGCGCCGCTCGCGTAGGTGATAACGAGCGAGTCGCGGTAGGGGTTGTCGGCGTCGGTCAGCGTCGCGAAGAGCTGCGGGTACTCGGCGGCGTATTTCGCCTTCTCCTGCGCGAGCGTCTGCGCTTTCGTGACGATCGAAGCGCCCTTCACGGCGTTTTTGCCCTCCGCCGTCTGAAGGCCCTCCACTGTCGAGCGGATTTCCTCTACCTGCGCCTCGGTATAGTCCTCGTTTATGTAAACGACGATTTGGTTGAGGTCGCCGAGGCCCTGCAAATTGACATTGAGGTTGACGATCAGCGCGTAGAAGCTACCTGTGACGACGAGGCAGGCGAGCAGCACGAGCGTTGACGCGAGCGTCATGCCGAGATTGCGCCACATCCCGACGAAGGCGGTCTTGACAAGATAGGCGACGCTGTAGCGGCGCGGGCGCGTGTGGCTCCCGGTGAAGACCTCGCCCCCCTCCCCGCGTGTTTTCGCGCCCCCGGGGGATTTCTGCGCCTTCCGTGGCTTTGGCGCTCTGCCGCCGCCGCGCTCATCACCGCGCGCGGGAGAGGGGCGCTTCGCCTCGCCCCGCTGCCCCTTGCCGGGGGCGGGGTGTGCCGCGCCCGCATTGGGAGATCGCGCCGCCCTTGGCGCATTGCGCGCCGCGCCCGCGCGGGGAGCTGCCGCGCGCGGGGCAGGCGCGCGAGGTTTTTCCGCGCCGCTTGGGTAGCCCGTGCTACCCGCGTAGAGCGCGCTCTCGTCCTCGCCGTCTGTTTCTACCTCGCCGCCGAAATACTGCCGCGTGGGGTCGCGAAGGCTATCGTCCTCCCCGCGCGGGTCATCGAACTCATCGTCGAAATCCTCGCGCGCAAGGTCGCCGCCGCTCTCGGCGAAGGTATCTCCCTCGCCCTGACGCAAGGCATCGTCCTCCTCGCGCGAAGCGCGCGGCGCATTCTCAAAGTGTGCGTTTTCCGGTTCTTTGTTCAAGAAAACATCTCCCCGACTCTGTCGCTCTCGATTCTGCCGCCGCGAATCGTCACCACCCGCTGTCGGAAATCGTCGACGAGGCTCTTCTCGTGCGTCACGACGATTACCGTCTTGCCCATTTTTTGGATGCGCACGAGCATCGTCATGATCTCGCGCGAGAGGCGCGGGTCGATGTTGCCGGTCGGCTCATCGGCGATGAGGTAGCGCGGATTGTTGGCCAGCGCCCGCGCGAGCGCGACCCGCTGCTGCTCCCCGCCCGACAGCTCGTTTGGAAAGTTGTCCTGCTTGTCGCCTAAATTGACGACGCTCAGGATAATCGGCACTTTTTTCTTGATTTCTTTGTTCGGCTCGCCGATGGCGTGCATTGCGAAGGCGACATTCTCAAAGACGGTCATGTGCTCGAACAGGCGAAAGTCCTGAAAGACAACGCCAAGCCGCCGCCGATAGTAGGGGATGTCCTTTTCCCGCATCGAGCCGAGCTCATACTCTCCCACTCGAAGGCTGCCGGAGGTCAGCCGCTCCTCGCGCAGAAGCAGCTTCATCAGGGTCGTCTTGCCCGCGCCGCTCTCCCCGACGATAAAGACAAACTCGCCGTCGTCGATTTTCAAATTGACGTGGTCGAGCGCGCGCGTGCCGTTCTCGTACACCTTCGTGACATCTGTAAACTGAATCATACGCTATGTGCCATCGCTGCGCAATGCGGAAATCGGCGCCGCCCCTCGGGGCGGAGAGCCTCCCGCGCTCTTACCCCTGTAGGGAGAGGGGGATTTTCTCCTCGGGCATACTTTTCACATACTGCCGCACCATCATCGCCACATAAAAGGTGACGGCGTCCTCAAAGCGGCGCAGGTCAAGCCCCGTCACCTTTGTCACCTTCTCGAAGCGGTAGACGAGCGTGTTGCGGTGGATGAAGAGCCGGCGCGCCGTTTCGGCGACGTTGAGGTTATTCTCGAAGAAAATCTTCACCGAGGAGAGAATTTCGCGATCGAGCGCGTCAATGGAGTTGCCGCGGTAGACCTCTTGCAGGAACATCTCGCAGAGTGACGCGGGGAGCTGGTAGATCAGCCGCCCGATCCCGAGCTTCTCGTAGGAGTGGACAGCTTTCTCCCCGTCAAAGATTTTGCCGACCTCAAGCGCCATCTGCGCCTCTTTGTAGGAGCGCGGCAGGTCTTTGAGGCCGCGCGCCTCCATCCCGATGCCGACTGTCACCTGCGCATAAAACTCGCTCGCAAGCGTGTCGGCAATCGCTCGCCCGACCATCTCCCGCTCTCCCCCCTCCCCCTCGCTCTCGCGCACGAGCACGACATCGCACTCGCCCACCGGCAGCACGGTGTCTTTGTCCTTGTCGGGGAAGAGATTGAGCACCATTTCATAGGGCAGCAGCTCTCCGCGCCCCGCAAAGCGGACAATATAGACAACGCGCGTGGCGTCCGGGTCGAGCTTGCGCTCGCGCGCCATTTGGTAGAGATCGCCCGGCAGGATGTTCTCAAGGAGAATATCCCGCAAAAGCGAGGCGCGGTCGGTCTTTTCCTCGTAGAGATCCTCCACCCCGGAGAGAGCTACGGCGAGCACCGAGCAAATCTCCCCCGCGGCGGGATCCTCCCCCGAGGCAAAGACGGCGGCGGCGGCGCGGGTGTTCTCGCCGATCGGGCGGTAGGTGACCCCCTTGTGCGCGACAGGACCCGCGGCGAAGGCGAATTCCTCGCGCAGGCCCCCGCGCAGCTCCCCGATGTGCGCGGGATCGCTGCAGGCAACGACGATGCCGTTCTCATCGACAACGCCCACCGTGCGGTCGGTCGCGTCCTTCATTTTGGACACAATCCCCTGAAACAGCCGATTTGACATAGTCTCGCGATCCTTTCATCCGCCAAAAGAGCGGGTACTCTTCCCCGCAGTATACCATATTCCCGCGCTCCTGTCAAGCGAGCGCGCGGGAGGCGCCGCGGGGGTACCCCGCCGCCGCGAATTTCGCCGCGCGGCTGGTGAGCGAGACGAATCAAAAATGGAGGGAGGAGCCTGTTCGGTGGCGCCGCGAAATTTGCCGCGCCGAAGAGTGAGGGGGGCAGCTCGCGCGGGGCGAGGATCCCCATTCCCGGCGGTGGTTTGCTTTTCCTCTTACGGGAGAGGGCCGCCTCCGCTAAATAAAAAAACGGCGCCGCCGCAGCGGCTCGCCGCTTTTATAGAATCGCGCGCATGAGCAGGGCGTCCTCGCGCGGCGCGTGATAATATCCCCGCCGCCGCCCGTTTACCGTGAACCCCTCCCGCGCGTAGAGCGCAAGGGCCTCGCGGTTGCTCTCGCGCACCTCCAGCAGTGCCGCCGCGCACCCCGCCTCGCGCGCGCCGGCAAGCAGCCGCGCGAGCAGCGCCCCGCCGATTCCCTCCCGTCGCCTCTCGCGCACCACCGCGATGTTGTAGACCTCGCAGTTCTCGCAGATCACCCTCCCCATCGCGTAGCCGAGCAGCGCGCCCTCCTCGCGGGAGCCGTCCGGCGCGCCGCCGCCGCCGTCAAGCGCGGGCCGCTCTCCGTTCACCGTTTCAAGCGCAACATAGCACAGCGACCCCGGCGCGCCGAGCGCGTAGCGCAGCGACGCGCTATCCCACGGAAGGGAGAAGCAGTTTTCCTCAAGCGATCGCACGGCGGCAAGATCCCGCTCCTCCATTTCGCGCAAAAGGACGCTCACGGGAGCTCTCCCTTGTTTTCCCGAGCGCCCCCGCCCTCCCCCGCGGGCGGGGGAGCGACGGGGGGTTCCTCTTTATGATAGGACTCTCGCGGATTTTCGCCTTTATTGGGAGGGGGCAGTTCGCCCGGCGCACCGCCCTCCTCACCTCCGAGAGGGAGGTCATCGTCCGGCGCGCCGCCGCTCCCCCCGCGCGAGGGAAACCCGCCGCTCCCCCCGCGCGGGTCGCCGGGGATCCCGCCGCCTTCCTCGCCGAGGAGGAGCGCGGGCAGCGCGTTGAGGATCGCCGCGAGCGCCGCGCGGAAGGCGGCGATGTCGCGCCCGTAGGGGTCGGGGACGGCGCGCGGGAAGACCTCTACCTTTGAGGCGAGCGCCGGGTGGCGCATCGCGAGCAGAAAAGACTGCTCGCGCGTGAAGCAGAACACCCTCCTCGCGCGCGCAAGATCCGCCTCCACCACCTCGCGGGCGGTGTGCGCGGGGTAGTCGTTTTCAGCGCAGGGCAAAATTCCGAGCTCGCGCAGAGCCGCGCACGCCGCCTCGGGCATTCGCTCTCCCGGCAGGGGAGACAGGCCCGCGCAGAAGGCGAAATACCGCTCCTTATAGGGGGAGAGCCCGTTGACGGCGGCGGCCGCCATCGGCGAGCGGCAAACGCCCCCCTCGCAGACGAAGAGCAGAGGTGCGCGCCGCTCTTCCTCTTCTAAATAAGAAAAGAGCGGGAGCGGCGCGTCCCTTTCCCTCTCAGTAACCGCGCTCGCCGGAAAGACTTTCGTCATGGCTAATCCAATCCCGCACAAGATAGACGCGGTGGTCGCGCGGCCCCTCCGAGACAACGACGCGATCGATCCCCGCGTTGATAATAAAGCGTTTGCACATCGAGCAGGAGCAGACCCCGCGCGCGACCTCGTGGGTTGCGGGGTCAAGGCAGGTGAGGTACAGCGTCGCGCCGATCATATTCTCGCGCGCGGCGGCGATGATGGCGTTCTGCTCGGCATGTACCGCGCGGCAGAGCTCGTAGCGCTCCCCGCGCGGGATGTGCAGCTGCTCGCGCAGGCAGGACCCGAGGTCGCTGCAATTTTTCCGCCCGCGCGGCGCGCCGTTGTACCCGGTCGAGACGATCGAGTCGTTCTTGACGATAATCGCGCCAAAGCAGCGCCGCAGGCAGGTGCTGCGCGTTGCCACCGTGCCCGCGATGTCCAAATAATACCGCGTTTTGTCGATGCGTTCCATAGGTCACTCCGCAGAAAAACACGGGGTATTGTAGCACAAACGCCGCGCGATGTAAAGAGCTCGCGCGCGGCGCTCCCACCGCCTGCGCGCGCCGCGCGGGCGATTTCACCTCGCGGCGGGGTTCTCCCTTCACCCCAGCTCATCGAGGTTGCGCGAGAAGGCGGGGGCGTAGCGCTCCATAAAGATGTCCGC
>CAZYCC010000048.1:0-11173 GCA_964645985.1 uncultured Lachnospiraceae bacterium
TATCGTAAGATTTTCACATTTTGCAAAAGTATAAGCGAGACTTGTGCATTTCGATGTATTGAGGTTTTCCGGGAAAATAATGTTCGTTAGACTGGTGCACCCCTTAAATGCCGCGCCAATAGTATTAACTTCGCTAAGATCAAGCATAGAAAGATCAACTTCCGGAATCAGTTTGCAGCCAGACACCAAAGAACCTATTTTTGTAATTTTATCTCCCGAAAAGGGTGTAAAATCAACTGTCGGTAGTGATGAGCAACCGCCAAAAATTGCGCCAATATTTGCGGCAGAAGGTAAGCTCTCGGGAAGTTTTACATCTATTAAACTTGAACAATCATTGAATAAACCTTCAAAATTTTCGCATTTTGACAAATCAAGCATACTTAAATCAAAATTTTCGATTAGTTCGAGACCATCAAACATGTGTGCAATGGATGTAATTTTTGACGTGTCGAGCGTTTCGAGATTTTTAACATCTTTTACGTCACTACAACCGCTAAGAAAGTGCTCAAGTGAAGTTGCAGAAGAAATGTCAACTTGGCTAAAATCAAACGACTGGAGACCAGAAGCCATATAAAACATATTAAAATCTGTAACTTCGGATGTATCCAGTCCGCTTAAATCAATGTTCAAAAGATAAGGTCCTCTAAACAAATCCTCTAATGAACTAGGCGCTTTGATTTTCGCATAAGGATCTAAAGTTAAAACATACAACTCTTTTGGGTCCGTATCTTTATAAAAAATTCGAACAGAACCCTCCTCGCCTTCGGGTGAAGAATTCATTGGAAGTATTAGACCATCTTCAAAAGCCCCACCAACAATATCTTTATACTTGTCCCAATTCGAGAAAACAACTTTTGTCATATTTACATAACTAAAGCTTTTTCCGGAATCCCTAATTATTTTAGAAATGTAATTTGCTATGGCTTGACCATTATCCCATTGAGTCTCCTCCGGCGGTGTCAATACCGGCCCCTCTTCCTCTTGGCCGCCGCCGGGGTTCGCGGCGGGGGCGTCGTATTGGTCGCCGAAGCTGTCCTCCTCGAAGGGGGCTTGCGTCGCGGTGACATCGAGGGTGAAGTTCGCGCTCAGCTCGGGCTTTTCCGGGTCGGTCGATTCGCGGTTATAAAGGTTGTCGGGGTTGTCAAGATCGACGAGCGGGGTGGGCTGCCAGTAGAGCACCACGGCGAGCGGGGCGGAGTGCTCAACGGATTGCGTCTCGGGGTCGGTCTGCGTCGCGCCCTGCGGCAGGATAATGCCACCGCCGACGCTCGTCACGTCCGCGCCCTCGGTTGTCGTAACCGCCTGCCAGAACGCCTCGCGCTGCTCGTGCGTCGCGGCATCGCTGTCCGGCTTGTCCGCGCCGACCTTTGACAAGTCGACGACCTTCATCTGCACGACTTCAGAGAGCTTCAGCTCGTCGCCAGTCTCAGTGGTCCAAAAGACGGTGTCCTCGATTTTCACATCCATATTGTAGGTCAGCGCGAGCTTGCCGTCGTTCGTAACGACAAATTCGCCCGAGACCCACATCGCGCCCGGCTCCCAGCGGTAGCCATCAGGGAAAGCGAAGAGCGGCTCGCCCTCAATCGAATCGCCTATGCTGCCCTCAGAAGGCGCACCCCCCCCCGCAGCAGGATTCCACTCATGCAATCCGACATCGAGGTTGCCGGCGGTGATCTGCACATCGCCTGTGCTCGCGCTGTCGCTGAACCAAGCGTAGGTCGTGCCGATCAGCATACAAAGGCAAAGCGTCATCGCGACGAGGCTTCGCGCGATTGCGCCTTTCGTGCCAAAGGATTTCGCGGTTTTCATGGTCAGTTCTCCTCTCTTAAAAATGGGGGTGTTCGCGGGGTCGCGTGCGCGCGCCCGCAACCTTTATTTATAAAGGCAGTATAGCACGCTCCCGCGCCGATTGCAAGCCGATTTCGCGAGATTTCGCGAAAATGCAGGCAAAAGAACAAATTTCGGCGATTTGTACAATATCAGGGGCAAAATCGACAAGATATTGTACAGATGTGACAAACGACCGGCGCGCGCGAGGCGATCGCGAAAATATTTCCGCTCAATCGCCTTGACAACCGGCGCGAGGCGTTGCCGGGGTTAGCCTCGGCGGGTGTCGGTGGGGAGAGACCGCTCGCTTACAATATTTTTCGGTTTCACCCTATTGACAACCGCCGCAAACTCCCTCGCGGCAAGGGATCACGGGGTCAGAGCGGCAGGTCGCTCTCGAGGACGGCGCGCGTCAGAGCGACGCAGGCGTCGATGTCGGCGCGGCAGGCGGTCTCGACGTTTGAGTGGATGTAGCGCGTCGGGATGGAGATCGCCCCGGCGCGGCAGCCGCCGCCCGCCGTCTGCATCGCCGAGGTATCGGTGCCGCCCGCCTCGAGAATCTCGCGCTGATAAGGGATTTTGCGCTCCTCGGCGAGGCGGATGAGCCACGCGACCGTCCCGGGGTCGCAAATCACCGATGAGTCTTTCACTTTCACCGCCGCGCCCCCGCCGAGCCGCACCTCCATTGGCTTCGCGCCCGGCGCGTCCCCCGTCCCGGTGACATCAAAGGCGAGCGCGAGGTCGGGGCGGAAGGAACTCGCCGCAACGCCCGCGCCGCGGCAGCCGACCTCCTCCTGCGCGGTAAACGCGAGGCAAAGCTCGTGGCGGCAGGCGCTCGCGCCGCGCAGCGCGGCGATCATGACGGCGCAGCCGACGCGGTCATCGAGCGGGCGGGCGGCGAAAAATCCCTTCCCCGCGCTCCCCGGGAGGGGAATGAGGCGGTCGGGGACGGCGCCGCTCGCCCCGAGCGGGACGAGGTCGAGCGCCTCGCGGCGGGAGCGCGCGCCGATGTCGACGCGCAGCTTATCGGCGCGCAGATCTCCCGGCGCGGTACCCGCAAGAGGGACGAGAACGCCGCGCGCGCCGTTCTCGAAGGAAATCTCCTCGAAGGCGCAGGCGAGAGGTGAGATGCCGCCGACTCCGCTCACCGTAAGGAATCCCGCCTCATCGGCTCCCGTCACGAGGAAGCCTATCTCATCGGCGTGCGCCGCGAGGAGAAGCCGCCGCGCCCGAGAACCCCGGTCGGCGTGGCGCGTGGCGAGGAGGTTGCCCATCGCGTCGGTGGAAATCTCATCGACAAACCCGTCGAGCAGGCGCGCTATTGTCTCGGCGAGCGCCCCCTCGTGCCCGGAGACCCCGCGCGGCACGAGCAGTGCGCGGAGGATGTCGAACGTATCGGTGGGATGTGACATAAGTGTGAAGGAAAGGGAGAATGTAAATTTTATGTGAACAGTACGAGAGAATCGGCGCGGTGGGCGCGGGGCACTCGGGCGTTGTATCGAAGGGGGGAGTGAATAGCAATAGCCGAGATTCGTAAAATTATCGTGAACTATCCCATGTCGTCGGTCATCAGAAGGGCGTGAAGGAGGGCGAGCGCTGCGCTGAGATCCTCCCGGCAGACGATAACCGACGGGCTGCCGGGGTTCACGACGGGAATCTCGAGGCGGACGACCGGCGCGCCGCTCGCCGTGCGCAGCCCCCGCGGGGATCCATCGCCAGCGGCAGGCCCTTCGGTAAAGCGAATCCCGGCATATCTCGCCGTCTCAATAACGCGGGAGCGCACGGGGCTGTCGACATAGAGCGTCTGCCTATCGGCGAGGGGGATATGCACGCCGCCGCCGAGCCGCGGCTCTCCCGGCGCGAGAGGATCACCGTCCGGGGTGGGAGTGCGCACGGTCGCCGCGCCGAGAGAAAACACCTCATCCGGGCGCAGCCGCTCGATCGCAGCGGGAGCGCCGCTCATCCCGGCGTTCTCGCGCGACGCGAAGACGAAAGTAAGCTCTCCGACGCCGCTCTCACGGGGGAGCGCCGCCGCGTGGCGCGCAAGCTGCAGCAGAAGGGCGCAAGGGGCGCGCGTCTCAAACGCCTTGCAGACAAGGTAGTGCCCGCCCTCGCCCAACTGCGAGAAATCCCCGGCAAACACGGCAAAGTCGCCAATATCGAAGGGCGATTCGGCGGGGTTTTCGCCACTATCAGGGGAAGCCTCCCCGCGCGGGAGGCGCGGGAGCGGGCAGTCGAGATAAAGCTCATCGTCCGCAGGGGGCTTCTCGGGGCGAGATTTGGTGAGGTGAATCGGTGCTCCGCCGATAACCGCAGCCGCGGCGCAAAAACGGGTGCGATCGGGCGCAAAAGGGATATTATGTTGCGAAGTATCCGCAACAGAATACGAGGGGTCGCTGTGCTCAGCGGGATTCTCGCTCCGGGGAGAAAAGTACCCTTCCGAGGCTTCCCACAAACGCGAGTCTGCAACAGAAAATGGGGTTTGCTGTACGAGGTCGCCCACGCGGATCTCATGGGAGTAATTCCCTTCCCCGCGCGCGCAGCGCGGGGAGGCGGGAGCATCGCAAAGGAGGGTCACGGGTTTACCGAAGAGAGCGCGGCGATCGATGTGCCCGACCGCCTGCGCGCGGTAGCAGGCGCTGCCGTCACGCGCGCCAAGCGCCTCGGTAACGACGAGGGTCGGCTCGTCCATCGCGCAGCAGAAAAGGCGCCGCTTCCCGCCCCCGCGCGCGAGGGTGAGAATGACATTCCCGAGGGCGTCGCGCGAGCACGCCGCTCCGGGCAGAGACCGCGCCGCGTCCTCGATGAGCGAGGCGACCTCATCCTCGCAGCCGGAAGGCCCCCGCGCGAGTGCGAGAGCGCGCAGGAGGGGGAGGTCGATGTCAGGAGGACGCGAAAGATTTCCGGGGAGAGTATTCATCGAAAAAACGAAGCGTAGGGATTGACGGAGGCAGGGTTTGTGAGAACGGGATCATCGGGGGGTCAAGGGGCGCAAACGATATTTGAAAAAAGGAGATCGAAAACGGAAATGACGAATATCGTCAAAGCCGATTGTTCACACAAGTTTTACATTTGCGCTATCTCACCCGGCTCACTTGTGAAGCCTGTATAATTTTTCGCGATAAATCGCGCGAGAAGTTGTGCGGTGGTGACAATATCGGCGGGGTCGAGCATCTCGCGCGGGGTATGCATTGCTTTGATGGGGACGCTGACGACTGCCGTGCGCGCGCCGCCCGCCGCGAAGCCGAGCGCCGCCGCGTTCGTCCCGGTCGAGTCCGGCCATACAACCCGTTTGTGTGGGATCTTGCCGCTAAAAATGTCGAACGCGCGCGTTTGCATTTCGGGATTATCGGAGGATGTAACTTTTTTGTAAATTTCCTGTGAACAATTCTCGTCCGCGGCGCCGAGAATCTCTTGCGTGAGGCGGCGGTCGGTCTGTACCGAGAGCGTCACGGTCGGGCCGCCGCCGAGCGGCGCGGTAATCTTCTCATCAAGGCCAGGCGCCGCACCGAAATCGGTATCGACGACTATAGCGACCTGCGGCGCGGGGGAGGCGAGAGACCTTGCGCCGGTCATGTGGGTCTCCTCGCCCGATGAGAAAAGGAGATCTAGGTCACAGGCGAGGGGGATACCCTCAAGCATTTTCGCCGCGAGCAGAATCGCGGCGCACCCCGCCTTATTGTCGAGCGAATGGGAAATCACGCGGGTACCCGCGGCGGGAACACTATCGGTGTGGTTTTCCGTTGCGGTTTCATTTGCAACAGAATACGCTGATTTGCTGTTCTTTGCTCCTTCATCGTGAGAAGATCGGCTGGCCGTCAATGTGGTGTCATCGCCATCAGGAATTGCAGCAGAATGCTCTTTTTCCGTGCGATTCGAGAAGACGATCGGCTCGCTCGCGAAGACAATCGAGCAGCCGAGAGTGACGCCGCGCGAGGTCAGTTCCTCGCGCGGCAGGCCCGCGAAAAAGGGGAAATTCTTCCACTCCGATAGTGCGCCGGGCGATGTCTTCCCGTCGCGCGGGGAATCGGGAGGAGGGCAGCACACCGCGGGGATTTTCTCCCAAGGGTCGTGCGCCGAGCTCGTTTCGCTAGCGCTATCGAGGGGGATTTCGGCCTTTTTCGCGAGAACAAAAAACCGCTCGCCTGCGAGCGCGCGCGGATCAATCCCGCCGAGCGGGGAGGCGAAAATCCACCCGTCCTCGTCGATGCGGCGCACCATCAGCGCGATCTCATCGAAGTGCGCGTCAAGGAGGACGCGCGGCGGCGTCACACCGGGAGCGGGGGCCTTCGCGGCGCGCCGGAAGAGGTGGTTCCCAACGGGGGTATGCGCCGCCTCATCAAAGCTCGTCACAGCGGAGACAGCGCGCGTGAGCGCTGCCGCGACACCTAGGCCCCCCTCGAAGCCGGACGGCGAGCGAATGCCGCAGAGCGAGAGCAAAATTCTCTGCGCGAGATGAGTGTAATCGGAAAATGAAAGAGAATTATCGTTGCAGTCGGGCATGATCACCTCAGAGCGAGATGCGCAACATAATCAGGAGATTATAGTAAAAATTGTTCAATAATGTAGGGGTTCTCACGGGAAAACATCCCCATTCTTATTTTTTGGTATCCCGCCGCGAGCGGATGATCTCATCGCCGCAAAGCGGTAAACTTCCCTCAAAGCTTGCTTCCGTTAATATGTATACTTTATCAGTTACCCGCATCATCATGTTGCGCGCCGCGCACGATTTCTTTGAATCGGTTTCCGCGCGCCTCAAAGTTCGGGAAAGCGTCAAAGGAAGCGCAGGCGGGGGAGAGGAGAACCGTGTCGCCGGGGCGCGCGAGCGACATCGCGGTGCGAACGGCATCGTCAAAATCGGGGACAATGCGCAGGTCCACGCGGTTTTGGGTGCACTGCGAATCTTCGGCAAGCCTTATGGCGTCGGCGATCGCGCTCGCGGTCGCCCCCGTGAGGATAACCCGGCGCGCGTGCGAAAGAAGGGCGCTCGCGAGCGGGGCGAAGGGCAGATGTTTGTCGTATCCGCCGCAGATCACGATGAGACGGTCGCGGTCTGAAAAGTTAGAGAGCGCGGCGGCGGTGCGCGTCGGGGTGGAATCAATGGACGAATTGTAATATTTTACCCCGCCCACTTGACAAACCAGCTCGAGCCGGTGCTCGACCCCGGGGAAGGAGGACGCGACTTTTTCGGCGCACTCATCCGAGACAGGCGGCGCTCCCGCGAGCGCGAGCGCGCTGTCGGCGGCGGCAAGCGCGGCGAGAAAATTTTCGGCATTATAAAGCCCCGGAAGAAGCAGCCGCTCTACCGGGAACAAACCCTTGCCGCGCCTTGTGAAAATGCCGCCTCGCAGCTCGTAATCGGCGGGGACGCGCGATGAAAAAGTGACAAGCTCGGCGCTGCCCTGGCGCGATTCGTGAAGAATCTTTGCGAGCTGCATCGAGCGCTCATCGCCCGCGTTAAAGAGCACGAAGTGGCTGCCCTCGCCTTGGTAGATATGGGTTTTCGCCTCGATATACTCGCGCATATCGCGGTGCCAGTCGAGGTGGTTGGGCGAGAGGTTGGTCAGTAGCGCGATGGTCGCGGGGCGATGTATCGTCATCAGCTGAAAGGACGAAAGTTCCGCCACGGCAACATCGCGCGCGGTCATTTCTCCGGCGCGCGGCAGCAGCGGCTCGCCGATATTTCCGCCGAGGAACACGCGCGGGAAGGCGCCCGACTCGCGCAGAAGAAGCGCGGTAAGCGTTGTCGTCGTCGTCTTCCCGTCGCTGCCGGTGATGCCAACGATGGGGCAGGGGCAGAGCGCGAAAAACTGCTCCATCTCGGAGGTGAGAACGGCGCCGCGTGCGACGGCGCGGGCGATCTCAGGCGTGTCCGGGCGAATGCCGGGCGAGCGGAAAAGGACGTCGAAGCTGTCGAGGTTTTCAAGGTAATGCGGCCCCGCGCGCAGCGGAATCTCAAGGCGGCGAAGCGCCGACGCCACCTCGCCGAGCGCCTCGGGCGGGCGCTTGTCGCGCACCTCAATTGCCGCTCCCGCCTCGCGCAGCAGCCGCACGAGCGGAAGGTTTGAAACACCCGCCCCGAGCACGGCGCACCGCCGCGATGAAAACGAGGAAAGAAGAGAAGAAGAACTGCCGGGCATAGTTTATTTATAAAAGAAAATCGCAGCGCAAGGCGAAAATGTTACTATCGCGTACTCTTTGATGCGAGGTAAAATTTACAATTGATTTATAAATAATTTTTTGACTTCATACGCTTTATCAAAGTTATGTTCATTCTTTCCCGTACCCGATACTGTTGATTTTCGCGCTATTGTCTTTTTCGTCGATGAAGATTTCAACGTAGATGGGCCTCGCCTCGTCCGGGGCGACATCGCGGCGGACGGTGCCGTCGTTGCGCGCGATGCGGTAAGTCAGCTCATAGCGAACCTGCGTCACGCCCTTGTAGTCTCCGCCGAGCTCCTCCTCGGTGAAGGTGTGCTCGGAGTAGAGTGAAGCCGACGCATCGTAGACCCGCTGCATCGGGAAATCGGATTTTTTGCCGTGCCCCTCGAGATAATCCTCGGTAAAGAGGGCGTTGTAGGCGTCCGCGTCGCCGGCGATGAGCGCCTGAAGGTAACGCCAGAGAAGCTCGGGCGCAAGCCCCGCCTCGCGCGCGTCCTCGCCGCTGAAGATGAAAATCGTCTCGCCGCCGACCGCGATGCGCAGATAGCGCGCGCGGGAGGTGTAGTCGGGGTCGGCGAGGATGTCGACCGACTCGTCTGCGGGGTAGAAGACGATGCCCTCGCCGGTCGGCTCGGCAGGCTCATCTCGCGGGAAGAGCGCCGCGAGAATGCGCTCATAGGGGAGAAAATACAGTACGAGCCCGACAACGAGCAGCGCCGCCACGACGATGACCACTATTCTCGCCGCGCGCTTGCTTCTCTTGCGCTTGTCCTCTACTATGGGGGGATTTTTCTGCGCGCCGAACTTGTTCGGCGCGCTCGCGCCACTCTTGTTCGGCGCGCTCACGCCGATCTGATTCGGCACGCCTTGCCCGGGGAGAATTGCGCTACAAACCTCGGGGGAGGGCGCCCCGCTCGATTTCCCGCCGCTCTCGCGGGTTTCGGCGCGCCTTTCGGGCAATTTCGTGGTAACCTGTCCCTCGCCCGGCTCGGAGGGGTTTTCGCCGCTCTCCGCGGGAGGCGGTTCGCCTCGCGAGGGGAGAGCGCGCGCGTCGGGCGGGCGGCTCGTGACGCCCGGCATCATCGCAGGATCATCGCGGGAAGTGGCGCTCTCGGAAAGGTCGCCGCTCTCGCACGCGTCTTTTCGCGGCGCGGGTGAGGGAGGCGGGTCGCGAGGTTCGTCTTTGCGTGTCATAGAAAATCGCTTTGGCGGGGAATCGTCGGGAGAGCTCGCGATAGTTTTTCGGATTTGCCGCCGCGATGCCATCCTCCCACACGGGGGCGGCGCGGGATCGCGGCAAGCGCGGCGAAGGGCTATTCCCTCCCGCTACCGCGCGGTGAGAGGATTGATATGGCGAGGAACTTCGGGGCGCTTTATAGTCCCCCCGGTCGGCGTGCGGCGAGGGCCGGAGAGTTTCGTGAGGCGCGCCGGTTCTGCGGTAAGGCTCCCTCGCGTACCGCGCGGCGAGGGAAGCGCAAAGCAGTCGGATATGCCGCTTTTCGTTAGTCGAGGAGAACTTTCTTCCCGAAGTGATAGACGTTTGACGTGCTGTGGAAGGCGTAGGAGCCGATCTCGCGCTCGCGCCCCTCGATGCCGAGCATTTCGCTGACCGTCACAAATTGGTAGCCCTGCGCGGTGAGAATGTCGAAGGCGCGGCAGAACCCCTCGGCGGAGGTTTTGTACAAATCATGCAGGAGGAGAATCGCGCCGGGCGACGCGCCGTTTACGATCTCATCGCAGACCGCCGCAGCGACCTGCTCCTCGGTCATCGTCCCCTTGGCGATCGCACCGTGCTTGCGCCAGTCCTCGGTGTCGACGCTCCACAGGACGAGCGGAACGCCGTACTCGCGCGACTTGTCGTAGATACCGGCGGGCGGGCGCAAAAGATTGACCTCGGCGCCGCTCGCCGCGCGCACCGCGTCCTCGGTCTGCGAGAGAGAGCTTTGCAGCTCCTCGTCGGTCATATCGGTGAGATTTTGCTTGTGCGTGAAGGTGTGGCTTCCTATCTCGCACCCGAGCTCGACCGCGCGCTTCGTCTGCGCGGCGTACTGCTCAACGCGGTTGCCGACGACGAAAAAAGTCACGCGCGCGCCGGTCCCTTCGATTTTGTCGAGGATAATGTCGGTGTAAACCGAGGGGCCGTCATCGAAAGTAACGGCGATCCGCTTGTCGGCGGGGTGAAAGGGCAGAAAGCCGCCCGAGTCTGTCGCGCCGCCGGTCGCTGCGCTGCCGGAGGATGCGTCGCCGCTCGTCGCGGGAGGCGTGTCGCCGCTCGCGGCGGCACCGCCTGAGGGGGCGGGAGGTGTGCCGCCGGAGCTCGCCCCGGACGAGGTCGAATCGCCGCCGGGGGCGGGGTTGTCGCCGGGGGAAGGCGCGGAGTTGTTGTCGGGCGCGGGGTCGGCACTCGCTTGACCGGAGAGATCGGTGTAGCCGTCGTTCCCATCCTTTCCGGGAGCGGGGGGCGCGTCCCCCGAAGGGTCGGCGGGGCGCGCGCTCGTGCGCGCGATAACGATCAGCGACCCCGCGACGATCAGCATCGCGAGGATCGCGGCGACGAGAATCGCGACGAGCGCCGGCAGGCGGTTCGCGACGGATTCTTTGCCTTTGGGCGAGACACTCGCCTTGGGTGATGCGTTCGCCTTGGGCGAATCGCTCACCTTAAGCGAGACATTCACCTTCGGTGAACTGTTCTCCCGCGCGGGGCGGCTTTCTTTTTGTGAAACTGCCCCGGCGGCGGGGCGAGCGTCTTTCGCCGGCAGGCGGTCATTTCCCGCGGCGGGGCGGCCCTCTTTGGCGGGGCGATCGCTCCCGGAGGAGCCGTCGAGCGGCGCGGAGGGGCGATGGCGAGGGGAGTTTTGCGGATCGGGCATAGAGCAAACAATAGAAGAAATTCTACCTCTGCTATTATACTCAAAGGGCGAGCAAAATGCAAGCGCCGCAGCGCGGCGCGCGGCGGGAAAGCGGCGCGCGGCGGCAGCAAAGTGCCGCGCGGCAGAATGCGCCAAAAACCGCGGGGCGGGGCGAGGACATTTGTGCGGCAACAAAGTACCACGCGCGGCGGAATGAGCCCTCCTCCTCCATATTTTTCGCCGACACGGGGATGCTTGCAGCAAAAAATGCGGCGCGAACGGCGGGGTGGGCCGACGCGTTTCCCGTTTCCCCGAAAACGGCACGCCATCTTGCC